>NZ_CP052859.1:6165000-6471780 GCF_012935695.1 Pseudomonas sp. ADAK18 | reverse complement strand
CCCCTAATTTCACAAATCTGTCATATCGGTCAAAAAAGCCCGAAAACGCGAAGGCCGGCCCCTTGGGGCCGGCCTTCAGCCGTTCTATTTACAGACTAGGAAAGGCGAACTGCGACGCTTCATGACTGGCCCGCTGCGGCCAGCGCTGGGTAATCGCCTTGCGACGGGTGTAGAAACGCACCCCGTCCGGCCCATACGCATGCAAGTCGCCAAACAGCGAACGCTTCCAGCCACCGAAGCTGTGATAAGCCACCGGCACCGGCAACGGCACGTTAACGCCAACCATGCCCACTTCAATCTCGTCACAGAACAGACGCGCCGCTTCACCATCACGGGTGAAGATACAGGTGCCATTGCCGTACTCGTGATCATTGATCAGTTGCATTGCCGCTTCCAGACTGTTCACCCGAACCACACACAGCACCGGCCCAAAGATCTCTTCTTTATAGATACGCATCTCAGGCGTCACGCGGTCAAATAGGCAGCCGCCCAGGAAGAAACCATCTTCATGACCCGCAACACTCAAGCCACGACCATCAACCACCAGCTCAGCGCCCGAAGATACGCCGTCTTCTATATAGCCACTGACCTTGTCCCGCGCCTGGCCGGAAACCAGCGGCCCCATGTCCAGACCACAAGTCGTACCCGCACCGATCTTCAACGCCTTGATCTGCGGTACCAGCTTGGCGATCAGTGCATCAGCCACCTGATCACCCACACACACGGCCACCGAGATCGCCATGCAACGCTCACCGCAAGAACCATAAGCCGCACCCATCAAGGCACTGACCGCGTTATCCAGGTCCGCATCTGGCATCAGCACCGCATGGTTCTTCGCCCCGCCCAATGCTTGCACACGCTTGCCGCGCTTGGTGGCTTCGGAATAGATGTACTCGGCAATCGGCGTCGAACCCACAAAGCTCAACGCTTTGACTTCCGGCGCTTCGATCAGCGCATCCACCGCACCCTTGTCACCGTGCACTACGCTCAGCACGCCTTTAGGCAAACCGGCTTCCTGCAACAGTTGGGCGATCAGCAGCGTTGAGCTTGGATCACGCTCTGATGGTTTAAGGATGAAGCAGTTCCCGCAGACGATCGCCAGCGGATACATCCACAGCGGCACCATCGCCGGGAAGTTGAACGGCGTGATACCGGCCACCACGCCCAGTGGCTGGAAGTCAGACCAGGCATCAATGTTCGGGCCGACGTTGCGGCTGTACTCGCCCTTGAGGATTTCCGGCGCCGAACACGCGTACTCGACGTTTTCGATACCGCGCTTCAACTCGCCAGCGGCGTCTTCCAGCGTCTTGCCATGTTCTTCACTGATTAACTGCGAAATGCGCGCCTCGTTCTGCTCCAGCAACTGCTTGAAACGGAACATTACCTGGGCACGCTTGGCCGGTGGCGTGTTGCGCCACACCGGGAACGCCGCCTTGGCCGAGTCGATAGCACTTTGAATAGTTTCGCGGCTGGCCAGCGGCACTTGATGGATCACTTGGCCAGTAGACGGGTTGTATACATCAGCGCTGCGACCATTGTCGGTCACCAGTTCGCCGTTGATCAAATGCTGGATAAGGCTCATGCAGGGCTCCTGAAAAGTTGTCCACAGGCGCGACTCTCGTCGCGCCTGATGTGTGTTCTATATAGAAGGAGAAATCAGTCGATCTTGTTCAGCACTTCGCCGACTGCATCGAACAAACGATCCAGGTCCTGTGGCTTGCTGTTGAAGGTTGGCCCAAATTGCAGGGTGTCGCCGCCGAAACGCACATAGAAACCGGCTTTCCACAACGCCATGCCCGCCTCGAACGGCCGCACGATGGCATCACCGTCACGTGGGGCGATCTGGATCGCGCCGGCCAGGCCATAGTTACGAATGTCGATCACGTTCTTGCTGCCCTTCAGGCCGTGCAGCGCATTCTCAAAGTGCGGTGCGACTTCAGCCACGCTCTGCACCAGGTTTTCCTTCTGCAGCAGATCCAGTGCGGCGAGGCCAGCCGCGCAGGCCACCGGGTGTGCCGAATAGGTATAACCGTGTGGGAATTCCACCGCGTACTCAGGCGTCGCCTGATTCATGAACGTCTGATAGATCTCGGTGCTGGCAATCACTGCGCCCATCGGGATCGCGCCGTTGGTGACTTGCTTGGCAATGCACATCAGGTCCGGGGTCACGCCGAAACTGTCGGCGCCGAACATCGAACCGGTACGACCGAAGCCTGTGATCACTTCGTCGAACACCAACAGGATGTTGTGCTGGTCACAGATCTCGCGCAGGCGCTTGAGGTAACCCTGCGGTGGCACCAGCACGCCAGCGGAGCCGGCCATCGGCTCGACAAACACTGCCGCGATGTTGGATGCATCGTGCAGCTCGATCAGCTTAAGCAGCTCATCGGCCAAAGCGATACCACCCAGCTCCGGCATACCACGGGAGAAGGCGTTACTTGCCAGCAGCGTGTGCGGCAGATGGTCAACGTCCATCATCGCCTGACCAAAAATCTTACGGTTGCCGTTGACGCCGCCCAGGCTGGTACCGGCGATGTTCACACCGTGATAACCACGGGCACGGCCGATCATCTTGGTCTTGGTCGCCTGGCCTTTCAGGCGCCAGTAAGCACGCACCATCTTCACCGCTGTATCGGCGCACTCGGAGCCGGAGTCGGTGAAGAACACATGGTTCAGGTTACCTGGGGTCAGATCGGTGATTTTTTCTGCCAGCTGGAACGACAAAGGATGACCGTATTGGAAGCCCGGCGAGTAGTCCAATGTGCCCAGTTGCTTGGCGACCGCTTCCTGGATTTCCTTACGAGTGTGCCCGGCGCCACAGGTCCACAGACCCGACAGCGAGTCATACACCTTGCGTCCTTTGTCATCGGTCAACCAGCTACCTTCGGCCGCTACGATCAGACGCGGGTCGCGATGAAAGTTGCGGTTGGCGGTGTACGGCATCCAGTGAGCATCCAGCTTCAATTGGCTGGCCAGAGAGGACGGGGCGTTTTCGGGCATGTTCATGAGCAAAACCTCGCAAGGCAAAAGGCAGCGTAGGGATTCGAAAAGCGTTGTTGCAGCTAAATTGCCACGGGGATAAAGTCGGTGAAATCCAACTCTTCTAACCTTCAGTCAGGCCTTCACTAAACTATGAGCAGCCGTCGCCCCGATCCCCTGGCGCAAGTCAGCGACTTCGATATCCGCCTGCTGCGCATCTTTCGCAGCGTGGTGGAGTGCGGTGGCTTTTCGGCGGCAGAAACCGTGCTGGGCATCGGTCGTTCAGCCATCAGCCAACAGATGAGCGACCTCGAACAGCGCCTGGGCCTACGCCTGTGCCAACGAGGGCGAGCCGGGTTCTCCCTGACCGAGGAAGGGCGCGAGGTTTATCAATCGGTGTTGCAGCTATTAAGTGCCTTGGAAAGTTTTCGCACCGAGGTCAACGGCCTGCACCAACACCTGCGGGGCGAACTGATCATCGGCCTGACCGACAACCTGGTCACCCTGCCCCACATGCGTATCACTCATGCCCTGGCACAATTGAAAGAGCGCGGGCCGGACGTGCAGATCCAGATCCGTATGATCGCCCCCAACGAAGTGGAACAAGGCGTGCTCGACGGTCGCCTGCACGTTGGCGTAGTCCCCCAGGCCAGCGCCCTTTCGGGTCTTGAATACCAGCCGCTGTACAGCGAACGCTCGCTGCTCTACTGCGCCGTCGGTCACCCTTTGTTTTATGCCGACGACAAGCAGTTGGACGATGAGCGCATCAACAGCCAGGACGCCATTGCACCGACCTTCCGCCTGCCCGCCGAGATTCAGGCCCACTATCAGGCCCTCAATTGCACCGCCAGCGCCTCCGACCGTGAAGGCATGGCCTTCCTGATCCTGACCGGCCGCTACATCGGCTATTTGCCGGATCACTACGCCAGTCTCTGGGTACAACAAGGGCGTCTGCGCGCCCTGAAACCTGCCGTGCGTTTTTATGACCTGAGCCTCGCTTCGGTCACGCGCAAGGGCCGTCGCCCTCATTTGGTGCTGGAAAGTTTTCTCGAAAGCCTGGCTGCGACCCGCTGAGACGGGCCTTACAGAAAAACCTGAGCACATGGACAGCTTTTTGCAAGGCATGAGGACCTTGAACCGTCAGCCTCGAGTTTGCCTGCCATGCCGCCAGAATCCTCCAGCCCCAGCGATCTGATCTACGGCCTCAACGACCGCCCCAAACCGTTGCCCGCATTTCTTGCCGCCCTGCAACACGTACTGGCCAGTTTCGTCGGGATCATCACCCCGCCGCTGATCATCGGCTCCACCCTGGGCTTGACCGCTCACCTGCCCTACTTGATCAGCATGGCGTTGATGGTCTCGGGTGTCGGCACTTTCATACAAGCCCGTAGGCCGTTTGGTATCGGTGCGGGAATGATCTGTCTGCAAGGCACCAGCTTCGCTTTTCTCGGCGCGGTTCTGTCGGCCGGTTTTCTGGTCAAGCAACGCGGCGGTAGCCCGGAAGACATCCTGGCGATGATCTTCGGCGTGTGCTTTTTCGGCGCAGTGGTGCAGATAGTGTTGAGCCGCTTTATCGGCCAACTGCGACGAGTGATCACGCCCTTGGTCACCGGGATTGTCATCACCCTGATCGGCATCAGCCTGATCAAGGTTGGCATCACGGATTTGGGCGGAGGATTCAACGCAGCGGACTTTGGCGCACCTACCAATCTGGCCCTCGGCCTGTTCGTCGTATTGACGATCATCTTGCTCAACCGTTCGAACACGCCATGGGTGCGCCTCTCGGCCATCATCATCGGCCTCGTGCTGGGCAGCCTTGCTGCTTGGTTCAGCGGCAAACTGGTACCCCAACCGCTACCCGACCTGCCGTTGATCAGCCTGCCGACGCCCTTTCGCTTCGGCTTCAATTTCGACTGGAGCGCTTTCCTACCAGTCGCGCTGATTTATCTGATCAGCACCATCGAAACCGTTGGCGACCTTACCGCCAACTGCATGATCGCCCGTCAGCCCATCAGCGGCCCTTCTTATATAAGCCGACTCAAGGGTGGTGTGCTGGGGGATGGCGTCAGTTGCATGATCGCCGCCACCTTCAGCGCCTTCCCCAACACCACCTTCGCCCAAAACAATGGCGTCATCCAACTGACCGGCGTCGCCAGTCGTTATGTCGGCCTGTACATCGGAGTGGTGCTGTTTTGTCTCGGGCTATTTCCACTGATTGGTGCGGTGTTGCAGCAGATCCCTAAACCCGTGCTGGGCGGTGCCACCCTCGTAATGTTCGGCAGCGTCGCTGCCGCCGGCGTACGTATTCTCGCCCAGGCCCCGCTGGATCGACGCAGCATGTTGATTATCGCGACCTCCTTCGGCGTCGGCCTGGGAATTGCGGCCCAGCCTAATTTGCTGCATCTGATGCCGACTCTGGTACAGAACCTGTTCGACTCAGCCATCACCAGCGGCGGGCTGACCGCGATTGTCTTGTGTCTGTTATTGCCTGAAGCAAAGGTCGTCGAACCTGCCGCAAAACAGGCACTGGAAAGCGACACCCTGGAACCGCTTTAAAGGTTTTATCGTATCGGGACTTGTCTGAGGCTTGAGGGTGGGTTATCTGTGCATAAGTCGCATTCATCGATCTGCACGGAAACCTCCATGAGCCTCGAAGTTCCTGCCCACAGCAACCACACTGGAAAACCTGCAAGCCGCATTCGGCAAAAGAACGAACAAGCGATCATCCAGGCCGCCGAAGACGAGTTCGCTCGCCATGGCTACAAAGGCACCAGCATGAACACCATCGCTGCGAGTGCCGGCCTGCCCAAAGCCAACTTGCACTATTACTTCACCAATAAGTTGGGGCTGTACATCGCCGTACTCAGCAATATCCTCGAACTGTGGGACAGCACCTTTAACGCGCTGACCGCCGAGGACGATCCAGCCGAGGCGCTGACTCACTACATCCGTACCAAAATGGAATTTTCCCGACGTCAGCCGCAAGCCTCGCGAATCTTCGCCATGGAGATCATCAGCGGCGGCGAGTGCCTGACCGAATATTTTAGCCAGGACTATCGCGCCTGGTTCAGTGGTCGGGCGGCGGTGTTCCAGGCCTGGATCGACACCGGCAAGATGGACCCGGTAGATCCGGTACACCTGATCTTCCTGCTCTGGGGCAGCACCCAGCATTACGCCGACTTCGCCACCCAAATCTGCCGCGTCACGGGTCGCACCAAGCTGACCAAACAAGACATGGAAGACGCCGGCACCAACCTTATCCACATCATTCTCAAAGGCTGCGGCATCAAGCCAGCCCTCTAAACGAAGCGACCCATGCCTTTCACACTTACCGGCCTTTGCGAATTTCGTGAAGAAATACGCAAAAGCCGCTTCATCACCTTCGCTGCGCCCATTACCAGCGCCCAGGACGCCCAGGCGTTCATCGATCAATACAGTGACTTGAATGCCTCGCACAATTGCTGGGCCTGGAAATTGGCCGACCAGTACCGCAGTAATGACGATGGCGAACCCGGCGGCACTGCCGGGCGGCCGATCCTGGCAGCTATCGAGGCCCAGGCCTTTGATCAGGTGGCCGTGCTGGTCATCCGCTGGTACGGCGGCATCCAACTGGGCACCGGCGGGTTGGCCCGTGCTTACGGCGGCGGCGCCAATAAATGCCTGCAGAACGCCGAGCGGATCGAGTTGATCAGCCGCGTTCCCCTAAGTTGTGCCTGTGGTTTTGCCGAGCTGACTCTGGTGAAACTGCGTGTCGCCGAACTCGGCGGGCTGGTGGTGGAAGAAACCTTCACCGCCAACGGAGTGGAATTGCAATTAGCGCTGGGCGAAGCGCAGATCAATACACTGCAGACACAACTGGCGGACTTGAGCCGCGGACGTATTCTGCTGCAACGCTAAAACTGCCCACACCTACTGTGCACCTGCCTGTGGATAACCTGAGCACACTCGCCTGTAACCCTTCTGTCACAAGGACTTGAGGGTGTTGATCAATTTTCACTCAAGCGCGTACACGAAAGTATTAATCCAGCTCTAAAACAGTCAGTTAGGTTGTTTATCGCCTTTAGAACAAAGCACCGCAGCGCTTATACCCAGCCAGCTAGCTTGCACACAATTCCTGTGGAGGAACCTGTGGATAACCCGTGCAAGAGTGCGCAGGTGGCAGAGGCGGCAACGCTTGCGGGTGACTGTACGTTTTTCGATCAACTCTCCAGGCTTTACTACCGCGAGGACTGAGGTACTGTTGTCCACTGAACCCTGAATCTTCACTCCAAAGGAAGCCATTCATGTCTACGCCAAAAACCGCGCTGATCATCGGCGCCTCCCGAGGCCTGGGCCTTGGCCTGGTCAAGCAACTGCTGAGCGACGGCTGGCAAGTCACCGCCACCGTACGCGACCCACACAAGGCTGATGCCTTGAAGGCCTTGGGCAATGTACAGATCGAACAGTTGGACATGGACGATCAACACGCCGTGATCGCCCTGAACCAACGCCTCAAGGCACAGACCTTCGACCTGCTGTTCGTCAATGCCGGCGTTAAAGGCCCAACCAACCAGACACCCGGCCACGCAACCCAGGCTGAAGTCGGCCAGCTGTTTTTCACCAATGCCGTGGCACCGATCAACCTGGCCCAACGCTTTATCGGGCAGATTCGCCCGGACAGTGGCGCGCTGGCGTTCATGAGTTCGGTGCTGGGCAGCGTTGCCATCCCTGATGGCGCGGACCTGGCGCTGTACAAGGCCAGCAAGGCCGCGCTGAATTCCATGACCAACAGTTTTGTCACGCAACTGGGTGATCAAAAATTGACCGTGTTGTCCCTGCACCCAGGCTGGGTAAAAACCGACATGGGCGGAGAAGATGCGCACATCGACGTCGAGACCAGCGTCCGTGGCCTGGTCAAGCAAGTGAATGCCTACACCGGCAAGGGCGGCCATCACTTCATCGACTACCTGGGCCAGAACATTCCCTGGTAAACATCGCCCGGATCGTTATCGCCCGATTGCCTGCGATAACGATCCGCACGTAAACTCCCCACCTCGCCCTCACCGGCGACCCTGGATCAGCAGACAGGGCAACACTGAGCTGGCAAACCTGAACCCATCATTCAGAGGAGCCGGCCAATGCCTGCGACCCGTATCTGGTTAAAAAACCCTCTCGCGATTTTCACCGCCAACACCCTCGAAGCCCGTGGCGGCCTGGTGGTGCAGGATGGCGTGATCGTTGAAGTCCTCGGCCTGGGGCAAGAACCCGCCAGCGCCTGCGGACAAGTCTTCGATGCTCGCGAGCATGTGATCCTGCCCGGGCTGATCAACACCCATCATCACTTCTATCAAACCCTCACTCGCGCCTGGGCCCCGGTGGTCAATCAGCCGCTGTTCCCATGGCTGAAAACCCTGTACCCGGTATGGGCCCGACTCACGCCCGAGAAACTGGCGCTGGCCACCAAAGTTGCCCTGGCTGAACTGCTGCTCTCGGGCTGCACCACGGCGGCCGATCATCACTACCTGTTTCCCGACGGCCTGGAAAACGCCATCGACGTGCAAGTCGACAGCGTGCGCGAGTTGGGCATGCGCGCCATGCTGACCCGCGGCTCCATGAGCCTGGGCGAAGCCGACGGAGGCCTGCCACCGCAACAAACCGTGCAACAGGGCGAAGTCATCCTCGCCGACAGCCAGCGCCTGATCACCCAGTACCACGAGCGTGGCGACGGCGCGCAAATCCAGATCGCCCTGGCGCCCTGCTCACCGTTCTCTGTCACCCAGGAAATCATGGCCGCCAGCGCCGAACTGGCCAACAGCCTCGACGTGCGCCTGCACACCCACCTGGCAGAAACCCTCGACGAAGAAGACTTCTGCCTGCAGCGCTTCGGCCTGCGCACCGTGGATTATCTGGACAGCGTCGGCTGGCTCGGACCGCGCACCTGGCTGGCCCATGGCATTCACTTCAACCCGGACGAGATTGCGCGGCTCGGCGCCGCCGGCACCGGGATTTGCCATTGCCCAAGTTCCAACATGCGCCTGGCCTCGGGTATTTGCCCAACCCTGGACCTGCTCGCAGCCGGTGCGCCAATTGGCCTGGGTGTAGACGGTTCGGCGTCCAACGATGCGTCGAACATGATTCTGGAAACACGCCAGGCGTTGTATATCCAACGCCTGCGCTACGGTGCAGAAAAGATCACACCGGAATTGGTGTTGGGCTGGGCCACCAAAGGCTCGGCGCAATTGCTCGGCCGTAGCGATATCGGTGAGTTGGCCGTAGGCAAACAGGCTGACCTGGCACTGTTCAAACTGGATGAGCTGCGCTTCTCCGGCAGCCACGATCCGATTTCGGCGCTGCTGCTGTGCGGCGCCGACCGGGCGGATCGGGTGATGGTGGGTGGCAAGTGGCGGGTCATCGATGGGCAAGTCGAAGGCCTGGACCTGAAAGGTTTGATTGCTGATCACAGCCAGGCGGCGCGTGCGTTGATCAGCGGAACCTGAGCCCTCCGCAGGGCAAAAGGTGGGAGCGGCGGTGCGACGATTCGACTTGCTCGCGAAGGCGGTGATTCAGTCGATACAGATGTTGACTGATATATCGCATTCGCGAGCAAGCCCGCTCCCACACAAGCCCGCACCCACATTGAATTTGCTGTGTTCTAAAGGGCGGTTACAACCCCAACAGCGACAGCATGATAAAAGTCGCAAACAACACAAAATGGGTCATCCCTTCGATGGCGTTGGTTTCGCCATCGTTGAGGTTGATCGCACTGACGATCAGCGTGATAAACACCATCACCGTCTGCACCGGCGTCATCGCCATCTGAAACGGCTGGCCGGTGTACAACGCCATGGCTTCCATCACCGGCACAGTCAGGATCACCGTCGACAACGAAGCACCCAAAGCGATGTTCACCACCGACTGCATGCGATTGGCCAGCGCCGCCCGCAACGCGGTCAAAATCTCCGGGGCGGCGGAAATCGCGGCCACCAGGATTGCGGTGATCACCGGCGGCGCACCCGTTCCTTCAAGGCCAAGGTCCAGGGTCTTGGACATCACCTCGGCCAGCGAGCCAATCACGATCACGCCGAACACCAAGGTCCCGATAGAGAACGCCAGACTGATCGGTGGGTTTTCTTCTTCCGACTGCTTTTTACGGCGCTTGTCCGGGTAGCTGTAGCTGAAAAAGTAGCTGTGAGGCCCAACCTGCATCCGCAGGAACAAGGTGTACAACACCACCATCGCGCCGATGGTGAAGGCCGAGTAAATCTTCCAGTCGGCCTCGGGGATAAATTCCGGCACCACCATCGAAACACCCATGGCCGTGAGGATCATCACGCTGTAGGTCCGTGCCGAATCATCGTTGTAGGACTGCTCGCCATGCTTGATGCCACCCATCAATGCCGCCAGGCCGAGGATGCCGTTGATGTCGAGCATCACCGCTGAATAGATGGTGTCGCGCACCAGCGTCGGTGACGGTTCATTGCTCATCATGATCGCCAGGATCACCACTTCCACCAGGACGGCGGCGAGGGTCAGGATCATGGTGCCGTAGGGGTCGCCGACCTTTTCCGCCAACTGCTCGGCGTGATGGGCCACGCGCATCGAGGCCACGACGATGAAACCGATCAGCACCAGGCCGCCCAGCAGCGCGACTTTCTGCCCGCTATGGAGCATCCAGTGTTCCAACGGGTAAGCGGCAATGGCGGCGATCAGCGCCAGCAGCATGAATTTTTCTTGCTTGAGGGATGTGAACATTACGAGCCTTTTTCGAACGGCAAATCAGTCATAGATGGGGTACAGACTGCACCACGCCGCTAACGTTTCGTTACACCTTAGCTCACCCAACACTTGTGCGAAGAAAGCGAATGCTCACCGTTTGATCAGGTTTTGCCGATTATTTCGCCCTTG
Source organism: Pseudomonas sp. ADAK18 (assembly GCF_012935695.1). Taxonomy (NCBI): domain Bacteria; kingdom Pseudomonadati; phylum Pseudomonadota; class Gammaproteobacteria; order Pseudomonadales; family Pseudomonadaceae; genus Pseudomonas; species Pseudomonas sp. ADAK18. The sequence continues at coordinate 6,460,917 of NZ_CP052859.1, read as the reverse complement.
CCCTGTAGAATGCCGCCATTGCACCTGATGAGAACTTATAAATGTACGACTGGCTCAACGCCCTGCCCAAGGCCGAATTGCACCTGCACCTGGAGGGCTCGCTGGAGCCTGAGTTGCTGTTCGCCCTGGCCGAACGCAACAAGATCGCGCTGCCGTGGAACGACGTCGAAACCCTGCGCAAGGCCTATGCCTTCAACAACCTGCAAGAGTTTCTCGACCTCTATTACAAAGGCGCCGATGTGCTGCGCACTTCCCAGGACTTCTACGACCTGACCTGGGCTTACCTGTTGCGCTGCAAGGCGCAGAACGTGATCCACACCGAACCCTTCTTCGACCCGCAGACCCACACCGACCGTGGCGTGCCGTTCGAAGTGGTGCTCAATGGCATCGCGGCCGCCTTGAAAGATGGCGAGCAACAACTGGGCATCACCAGCGGTTTGATCCTCAGCTTCCTACGCCACCTGAGCCAGGAAGAAGCCGAGAAAACCCTCGACCAGGCGCTGCCGTTCCGTGACGCGTTTGTCGCCGTTGGTTTGGACAGTTCGGAAATGGGCCACCCACCGAGCAAGTTCCAGCGAGTGTTCGATCGCGCCCGTCACGAAGGTTTCCTGACCGTTGCCCACGCCGGCGAAGAAGGCCCACCGGAGTACATCTGGGAAGCCCTCGACCTGCTGAAGATCCAGCGCATCGATCATGGCGTGCGCGCCATCGAAGACGAGCGCCTGATGCAGCGGATCATCGACGAGCAGATCCCGCTGACCGTGTGCCCGTTGTCCAACACCAAGCTCTGCGTGTTCGACGACATGTCCCAGCACAACATCCTCGACATGCTTGAGCGTGGCGTGAAGGTCACAGTGAACTCGGACGATCCAGCGTACTTCGGTGGCTATGTCACCGAGAACTTCCATGCGCTGCACACGTCCCTGGGCATGACCCAGGACCAGGCCAAACGCCTGGCACAAAACAGCCTGGATGCGCGGTTGGTGAAGCCTTAATCACCTAATGATGTAGGGGCAGCGGCCAGCCGGGCAATTTCCAGCTGCCCCACTTCAGTAATCTGCAACGCCCGGGACTCATTGCTCAGACTGACCCAGCCCGACTGCATGAACAGCTGTAATAAGCCTGCGCCCAATGCGCCACCTAGATGTGGCTGCTGCTCACTCCAATCGAAACAGTCACAGGCAATGGGCGAATGGCCGCCCTGCGCCAGCGCCTGGGTAAAAACCCCGAAACCTGCCAGGCTGCGCGCACCTTTGGGGGTCACCTGAATCCGTTGCTCCTGTCGCTCAACCCACCCGGCCGCCATCATGCGTTGATAAAGCGCAGCCGCCACTTGCCCCCCTAAATGCCCCTGGCAAAGTCTGGCACCGCGCAGCGATGCCGGTGCAACCAATGCCTTGACCATCTGCGGTTGACTGCGCGCCACGCTAGCCACCGTAGCACTGGCCAAGGCGTCGACGGCGGCACCTACGTCAGGGGCAGCCATACGGAAAAAACGCTTCTTTCCCCTAGCCTCAACACGTAACAAACCGCCGGCCGCCAACAGCGTCAGGTGGGCATTAGCCGACGCTGGCGATACCCCCGCCACGTGCGCCAACTCATCAATGGGTTTAGCCGAGCCGTCCATCAACGCCCATATCATCGCGGTGCGTTTTCGGTCGGCCAACAGTGTGGCGATCTGGCTGATGCAAGGTGCCTGTTCCATCTATTCACTCCCTGTTGAATCATTTGTCTGCTGCTCTGCGCGGAAAAGTATAGGTGCGAAAACACCCATTTCCGCGGCGTCTGACAGACGAATCACAGACAGGCATCGCGTGAAAGTTCCCCAAATTGCCGGGGTTATTACGTAGAGATCAATCGGTCTGGCAACTGCGCAGTCAACTTCGCACAACGGGACACGAGCATTTCCCGCAGCAGGTTGATCGGCTTGCTCAACTGCGCGCGATGGGCGCACAACAGATTGAGCGGCGTACGCTCACCTTGCAGCTCCGGCAGGAGCAGGCGCAGACGCCCGGCCAACACATCAGAACTGACGTCCAGCCAGGATTTATAGGCAATGCCGACACCCGCCACGGCCCATCGCCGAACCACGTCGGCATCGTCACTGAAACGGTCGCCCGTCACCGTCAGGCTGACCTCGCGCTTGCCGTCGTGAAAACTCCAATGGTCATGCACCCGACTGCCGAGCATGTACAGCAGGCAATTGTGCTGGGCCAGTTGCTCCAGGTGACGAGGTTCGCCATGCCGGGCCAGGTAGCTGGGCGCCGCGCACAGTACCCGAACGTTTTGCGGGGCGATGGGCAAGGCAATCAGGCTGGAGTCCTCGGGTTCGCCGTAGCGCAAGGCGATGTCCACTGGCTGGCGGAACAGGTCGGCGATGCGGTCGCCCAGCAGCAAGCGCACGCTCAGCTTGGGGTATTCGGCCTGGAACTCATCCAGCCAGGGCAACAGCTGATTGCGGCCGAAGTCCGAAGGCGCCGACAACTGCAAGACACCACTGACCTGGTCCTGACCGCTGGCTAACAACCGGCGCCCCTCATCCAGGGAACTCAAGGCCGCACGGGCGTACTCCAGAAAACCTTCGCCTTCCGCCGTCAGCCGCAGGCTGCGGGTGGAGCGCGCCAACAACCGTGCCCCGAGTTGCTGTTCGATACGCTTCAACGCAGCACTGGCTACCGCCGCCGACATATCCATGACCCGCGCCGCTGCCGAGAGGCTGCCCAGGTCCGCGGCACGGACAAATAACTGCAAATCATCAAAACGCAGCATGCTGATCGTCCCGACCGATTATCAAAAAAAAATTGAAAGAGACTGCTCTTTTAGCGGGTTTTATCTTCAAGAGAAATAGCCAATCATCTGTCCATCTTATTCAACACGTGTCTGGAGTCGAATATGTCCACCGCCTTTAACGTCATCGCCACGCTGATTGCCAAACCCGGTCAACAAGACACCCTCGAACCATTGCTTCGCGGGCTGCTGGAGCCTACCCGCGCCGAAGCCGGTTGCCAGCAATACGACTTGCACCAGGACCTACAACACCCCGAGACCTTCTACATGCTCGAGCGCTGGAACGACGACGCCGCGCTGGACGCTCACGACCAGAGCGCCCATATCCAAAGCTTTCGCACCAAGGCCGCTGACGTGATTGAGCATTTCGAGCTCAAGCGCCTGAAGTTCCTCGGCTGATCACTGACTCATTTTCTGGAAACCATCATGAAAGCCATCGCTTATTACGCCGCACTGCCCATCAACGATCCAAAGTCCCTGCAGGACATCGAGCTGGCGGAACCCGTCGCCGGTCCCCGCGACCTGCTGGTGGAAGTCAAAGCCATCTCGGTCAACCCGGTGGACACCAAAGTCCGCCAGAACGTCGCCCCGGAAAACGGCGCAGCCAAAGTGCTGGGCTGGGACGTCGCCGGTGTGGTCAAGGCCGTGGGCAGTGAAGTGACCCTGTTCAAGGCCGGCGACAAGGTGTTCTACGCCGGATCGCTGGTACGCCCAGGCGGCAACAGCGAACTGCACACCGTCGACGAACGCATCGTTGGCCACATGCCGAAAAGCCTGGGTTTTGCCGAAGCCGCCGCACTGCCGCTGACCGCCATCACCGCCTGGGAGCTGCTGTTTGAACGGCTGCAAGTACGCGAAGGCAAGACGGATGAAGGCCAGAGCCTACTCATCGTCGGCGCGTCTGGTGGTGTGGGCTCGATCCTCACACAACTGGCCAAACAACTCACCGCACTGAAGGTCATCGGCACCGCCTCGCGCCCGGAAACCCAAGCCTGGGCCAAGGACCTGGGGGCCGACCTAGTGATTGACCACAGCCAACCGCTGAGCGAAGAGCTTAAACGCGCAGGCGTTGCGCACGTGACCCACGTCGCCAGCCTGACCCAGACCGACCATCACCTGGACCAACTGGTGGAAGCGTTGATGCCCCAAGGCAAGCTCGCGCTGATCGATGATCCCAAGGCGCTGGACATCAGCAAGCTCAAGCGCAAGAGCCTCTCGCTGCATTGGGAATTCATGTGCACCCGCTCGATGTTCGAGACGCCCGACATGATCGAACAGCACAACCTGCTCAATCGCGTGGCCGAACTGATCGACGCCGGCACATTGAAAACGACGGTGGGCGAGCACTTTGGGGTGATCAACGCCGCTAATCTGCGCCGCGCCCATGAGCTGCTGGAAAGCGGCAAGGCCAAGGGCAAGATCGTGCTGGAAGGGTTCTAAGAAACGCGTCTGTCAGTGCCGTCCGTTATTCATGTGAGTGATGGACGACACCGCTAGTCTGAGACTTGATCCTTGTCATATTTGTAAGCGTATTCGGGTTTATATTGGCCGCCTTTGCCACGCAATCTTTTACGTGAGGAAGTCAGCAATGAAGATCCTGATAAAAGCGTTAGCAAAATCTCAAGGCAACAAATGGCAGGTTCGTCTGGACCAGAACGCCTTTACCTTCCGCAGTGAGGCCGAAGCCCGCGCTTTTGCCGACACCCTGCAAAGCCGAATCCAGGCGCCTCACCGTTTTCCCGAACAACATCGCTCAGCCGGCTGACTCCCTGTAGCCGCTGTCGAGCTTGCGAGGCTGCGTTCGGCTGCGAAGCAGCCGTAAAACGGCTTATGCGGTCTGCCTGATGAAACGCCTGCGCGACCTTACGAGGGCTTCGCCCTCGATCGCAGCCTCATTCTTCGGCAGCGGCTACAGCCAGGGCCTTTTCCCGCTGCAAGCGTCGGGTCAACGTGGCCACGGTCACCGCCAACACCCCGCACAAGCTGATGACCATCGCCATCGGCATGGCTGTGCCGTCGTGCAAAACCCCGACCAACGACGCCGCGCCCGCCGCCACACCAAACTGAATGCAGCCCAGTAACGCCGACGCGCTGCCGGCTCGGGCACCCTGCCCGTTCATGGCGCAGGCTGAAGTATTAGGCAAAATACAGCCCAGGCTGGCGATGCAAATAAACAGCGGCACCAACAACGGCCACAAGGCTTCAGTGTGCAACGCGCTCACCACCAGTAACGCCAAGGCTGCCGCCAGGTAAATCCACACCGTACGCCCCAGCAAAAATGCCGGACCACGCTTGGACAGCAGCCTCGCATTGACTTGCGCCACCAGGATAAAGCCGGCGGCGTTGGTACCGAACAGCCAGCCGTAATGCTCGGCAGGCACGCCGTAGAGCTTGATAAATACGAAAGGCGAGCCGGCGATGTAGGCAAACATCCCGGCAATCGCGATGCCACCGGTCAGGGCATACCCGAGAAATACCCGGTCCGCCAGCAAGCGACCGTACTGGCGCAACGCGCCGGAAAGCGGTTGGCGCGGCTGATTGGCCGGCAAGCTTTCCGGTAGACCAACGGCCACCGCCACGGCGGCGAACACGCTGAACACCGTCAGCGCCAGGAAAATCGACTGCCAGCCATAGAGGCCGACCATCACCCCGCCCAGCATTGGCGCGAGGATCGGTGCCAGCCCGACCACCAACATCAACTGGGAAAACACCTTGGCCGAACCCACCGCGTCGCATTTGTCGCTGACCACCGCCCGGGAAATCACCATGCCCGCGCAGCCGCCCAATGCCTGGACGAAACGCGCACCGATCAGCCACTCCAGGGTCGGCGCGTAGGCGCAGGCCAGGGAAGCCAGGGTGAATAAGGTGACACCGCTCAACAGCGGAACCCGTCGACCAAAACGGTCCGCCAACGGCCCATAGATCAACTGGCCGATGGCCAAGCCGGTGAAGTACACCGCCAAGGTCAGCTGGATATGTTTTTCGTCGGTGCCGAAGGCCAGGGCCATGGCCGGGAAGCCAGGCAGGTAAAAGTCGATCGCCAGTGGCGCAAACGCGCTCAAGGCACCCAAAATCAGGATTATGCGAAGGTTCATCAGGCACCCAGCTCAGTCAGGACCGACAGTCTAGCCGGGCATGGGTGCCTTGAACATTACGATAGCTCGCTAACTATTAAAAAATCAGGCGAGCCTGGCGCTGTAGCCTTCTTCCGTGATCAGGCCGATGACTTCTTCCGGTGACAGACGGCTTTCGACACCTACCTCCTTTGCGGCAAGGTCTACCCGCACGCTGGCTGCCGGATCCTTGCCTTGCACCGCCTGGGTCACCGCCTGGACACAATGGCCGCAGGTCATTCCTTCAACATTGAATACTTGCATGACATGACTCCTTTAATGAGGGTACAGGCAGTTTTGACCTTGCCATGAGGGCAAGGTCAAGTTCTGAAAATGCCTGCCGGGCTGGTATTCAGCCGCATCGTCGGCCAAGCTTCATGCCTCCACCCTTTGTTACTTCGGAGAATTCGTCATGCGCTGGTCGTTTTTTGGCCTTGTCAGCCTGTTGAGCTTGTGCGCTGCTACGCCGATGGCCAGCGCCGCCGAAGACTATGCTGTGCTGATTATTTCCCGGGAGCGCCTGGAAGTGCCGACCAATTGCGAGATCGGCCTGTACATCAATGATCAGTTGGCGGGAAGGTTGTTCCAGGAACAGGCCTCCTCGTTCAATCTGCCGGAAGGCAAGGTGTCGCTACGCCTCAAGCTGCTGCCGGGGCAAGCCGCCGGTTGCCTGCCAGGAATGCTGGCGCCCAAGGCACAAGAGATGAATTTGAAAGCCGGTGATGTGCGCAAAGTGCGTATTGCCCTGGGCCAAGACGGGATGTACCTGAAACCGGCCACGCTGGATTACTGAAACATTGATTTGAAACCTTGACCTTCCCCTCAGGTCAAGGTTGATCCTAGGGGCAACTTCTTCTGGAGTACTGCCCATGAACGGATCAACCACTTTCGACCTGCCCTTCGGCGGCATCACCCGCGCCAACTGCGCTGGACGGGTTGAGCGGGGCCCAGGTACTGCCAGGGGCGGCAATGGCCCTGTCGAGCGTCGGCATGTCCAGCAGTGTACCGCTGTTGAAAACCTGGAAACCCAACGATCAGGAGGATCACCCATGAATATCGGCCAAGCGGCGAGCCAAAGCGGCCTGAGTGCCAAAATGATTCGCTATTACGAGTCCATAGCACTGTTGAAACCCGCCCACCGTACCGACAGCGGCTATCGCCTGTATGGCGCCGACGACCTGCACACCCTGGCGTTTATCAAGCGCTCGCGGGATCTGGGCTTTTCGTTGGAGGAAGTCGGCAGGCTGTTGACCTTGTGGCAGGACCGGCAACGGGCCAGCGCCGACGTCAAGGCGCTGGCGCGCCAGCACATCGAAGAGCTGAACCAGAAAATTCGTGAGTTAGGGCAGTTGCGTGACACGTTGCAGGACCTGGCCGAGCATTGCCAGGGTGATCATCGGCCGGACTGTCCGATTCTCAAGGAATTGGCGGCGGGCAGTTGCTGCAGTTCCAACTGACTAAACGCGAAGCAAATGTGGGAGCGGCGGTGCGATCTGCTCGCGGAAACGGTTGTAGCCGCTGCTGAAGAATGAAGCTGCGATGGGCTGCGTAGCGGCCCCAAGGCGGCGGTCCTGCGGACACGCATCGCAGCCTCGTACCTCGTCAGCGGCTACAGCCGCCTTTGCGGCTTGCCCGCTCCCACATTTAGATCTCCATTTACCGTCAGATCACTGCATCCAAGGCGGCGGTGGAGGCTCCTCCGAGGCTTTGCTCGGTGGCGCATCGTCAGCCGCACGGATCGCCTGACGCCGCTCTTCATCCAGCCGCGCCGCTTCGATCTCACGGATAACGCCGCCCACGTCCGCCAACTCTTCCGGCTCATCGAACTCGCCGGTCAAGGCACTGGCCGGGTGCAGAGTGCCGGCTTCGTATAGCGCCCACATCTCCTTGGCGTACTTGGTCTTCTTCAACTCCGGCGCGAAACGCCCGAAGTAGGAAGCCATGTTGCCTACATCCCGTTCCAGCATGCTGAACGCGTGGTTATTACCCGCCGCATCTACCGCTTGAGGCAAGTCGATGATGACCGGGCCCGTCGGCGTCAACAGCACGTTGAATTCGGACAAGTCACCATGCACCAAGCCCGTACACAACATCAGCACGATCTGGGAAATCAGGAAGGTGTGATATTCACGAGCCTGGTCCGGGTCAAGCGTCACGTCGTTAAGCCGCGGTGCCGCGTCGCCGTATTCATCGGCCACCAGCTCCATCAACAGCACGCCTTCAAGGAAGTCGTACGGCTTGGGCACGCGAACGCCCGCACCGGCCAGACGAAACAACGCAGCCACCTCAGCGTTCTGCCAGGCGTCTTCGGTTTCTTTCTTGCCAAATTTGGAGCCCTTGGCCATGGCCCGAGCTTGCCGGCTGTTGCGGACCTTGCGGCCTTCCTGGTATTCGGATGCCTGACGAAAACTTCGTTTATTCGCCTCCTTGTAAACCTTGGCGCAACGTAACTCGTTGCCGCAGCGCACCACATAAACAGCTGCTTCTTTACCACTCATGAGTGGGCGCAGCACCTCGTCGACCAGACCGTCCTCGATCAGGGGTTCAATGCGTTTAGGAGTCTTCATCAGCTTTTATTGTGGGTCCTTTATTACCAAACACGCGTATGGCACTCGTTATACGGCAATCCTCTCACGCCGGGGAGAGGGTACCGACCTTTGACCGCTTAAGAATGCATCCAATGTGCCAGATTAATTCGGCAACGCACCTTTTTACCCGCGATCCCTGTAGGGGTCCGCGGATGATAGCGGAGTTCAACGCTCGATAATCGCCGTCACCCCCTGACCGCCTGCAGCGCAGATTGAAATAAGCCCCCGGCCCTTCCCGGCCGCATCCAACAGCTTGGCCAGGTTGGCAACGATGCGACCGCCCGTGGCGGCAAATGGATGCCCGGCCGCCAATGAGCTGCCTTTGACGTTCAAACGGCTGCGATCGATAGAACCCAGCGGCACATCCAGCCCCAGGCGCGTCTTGCAGTATTCCGGGTCTTCCCAGGCCTTCAGCGTGCACAACACTTGGGCAGCGAAGGCTTCGTGAATCTCGTAGTAATCGAAGTCCTGTAGCGTCAGACCATTCCTGGCCAACAAGCGCGGGACGGCGTACACCGGCGCCATCAACAGGCCTTCTGCACCGTTGACGAAGTCTACCGCCGCCGCTTCGCCATCTCGCAGGTACGCCAGGATCGGCAAACCACGCTCCTTGGCCCAAGCCTCGCTGCCCAGCAGCACCAGGGAGGCGCCATCGGTCAACGGTGTCGAGTTGCCCGCCGTCAGGGTGCCCTTTTCGCTGCGTTCGAAGGCGGGTTTGAGGCTGGCGAGCTTTTCCAGGGTCAGGTCAGGACGCAGGTTGTTGTCGCGGGTCAGGCCGAGAAACGGCGTGAGCAAATCATTTTGCCAACCTTCGGCATAGGATGCGGCCATTTTCTGATGGCTTTCCAGGGCCAGTTGGTCCTGCTCAGCGCGGGGGATCTGCCAAGTCTGCGCCATCAACTCACAGTGCTCACCCATGGATAAACCCGTGCGCGGCTCGCCATTGCGTGGCAACTCCGGCTTGAGGTGATGGGGACGAAGCTGTAACAAGACCTTTAGCTTTTCCACCATGGTTTTGCTGCGGTTGGCTTGTAGCAGAATCTTGCGCAGCCCTTCGTTGACGCCGATGGGCGCGTCGGACGTGGTATCGACACCACCGGCAATCCCACATTCAATCTGCCCCAAGGCAATCTTGTTAGCCACCAGCAACGCCGCCTCAAGCCCCGTGCCACAGGCTTGTTGAACGTCGTAGGCCGGCGTTTGCGGCGACAACCGCGAGCCCAGCACGCACTCGCGGGTCAGGTTGAAATCCCGTGAATGCTTGAGCACCGCACCAGCGACCACCTCGCCCATGCGCAGACCGTGCAGGTTGTAGCGTTCGATCAGGCCTTCCAGGGCGGCGGTCAGCATCGCCTGGTTACTCGCCGTGGCATAAGGGCCGTTGGACCGGGCGAAGGGGATGCGATTACCGCCAATGATCGCTACACGGCGCAATTGAGTCATGGAAAGCTCCCTGAAGGTTGTGGGTCGAGTCGTTGAGACTAGCCTAGGCTCAATCGAACGACTTTCACCTATTGATGGTCCACCGTTTGAACCCCAGCACTCGGAGAGCGTTCCATGTCTGACCGTTATATCGACTTCGCCAACTCAAGCCTCGGCCATCGCCTGGTCGCCGCCATTGGCCTGCCGTCGCCGGTACGCCTGGAACGCTGGCAGGCTGGACGCCTGCGTCCGGTGGAGGGCGCGCTGTTGATCGGCGGCGGCCCGCTGGCAGCAAAGGTGCTGCCGTTTGCCAATAAACTCACCGATGCCATTTATAGCTATGGCCCCGAACCGTTGGTGGCACCGGCCTGGATTCCCGGCCACGGTCCCAAGCTCAAGGCCGTCGTGTTTGATGCCAGCCAATTGCAGCACACCGATCAGCTCAAGCAGCTGCGAGAGTTCTTCCAGCCGCTGCTGAAAAACCTTGATCACAGCGCCCACCTGGTGATCCTCGGCCGTGCTCCGGAAAGCCTCGCCGACCCATTCGCCGCCAGTGCCCAGCGGGCCCTGGAAGGTTTCAGCCGGTCCCTGGCCAAGGAACTGCGCAGCGGAGGCACCCTGCAATTGCTCTATGTGGGCGACGGTGCGGAAGATCAGTTGGAAGGCGCGCTGCGGTTTTTCCTCTCACCGAAAAGTGCCTATGTATCAGGCCAGGTGATCCGCCTGAGCGCCTGCGCGATCCAGGTCCAGGACTGGACCCGCCCCCTGGCCGGGCGCAAGGCATTAGTGACCGGTGCCGCGCGAGGTATTGGCGCCTCAATTGCTGAAACCCTGGCCCGTGACGGTGCCGAAATCATTCTGCTGGACGTGCCACAGGCCAAGGCTGATCTCGAGGCACTGGCCGCACGCCTGGGCGGGCGAAGTATCGCCCTGGATATCTGTGCCGAAGACGCCGCCACACAGCTTGTCGAGCAGTTGCCGGGCGGCATCGACATCGTTGTGCATAACGCCGGCATCACTCGCGACAAAACCTTGGCCAACATGACCCCGGAATATTGGGACGCCGTACTGGCAGTCAACCTCAACGCGCCACAAGTCCTGACCAAAGCCCTGCTCGACAGCCGCACCTTGCAGGACAACGGTCGTGTGGTACTGCTGGCGTCCATCAGCGGCATCTCCGGCAATCGCGGGCAAACAAACTATGCCGCAAGCAAGGCCGGGCTGATCGGGCTGGCCCAGGCCTGGGCTCCGTTGCTGGGGGAGCGCGGGATCAGTATCAACGCAGTGGCACCCGGGTTTATCGAAACCCAGATGACCGCGCATATTCCCTTCGCCCTGCGTGAAGCCGGACGACGCATGAGCTCCCTGGGCCAGGGCGGCCTGCCTCAGGACGTTGCCGAAGCGGTGGCCTGGCTCAGCCAACCGGGTTCGGGGGCCGTGAGCGGGCAGGCGCTGCGGGTCTGCGGGCAAAGTCTTTTGGGGGCATAAATATGGATTGGCACACACTGGACAGCACACCCTTTCTGCCGCCCCTTTATTGGCGGGCAGCGCTCAAACGCAAAATCAGCGGCACTGCGCTGCCCGAAGCGGGGCTGCGGTGCTGGATGAGCGTGGACCCCAAACACCTGGCGGCCTATCGCAAGGTGTGCGGTTTTGAAGACAGCGCGATCCTGCCGGCCACTTACCCACACATCCTCGCGTTTGCCCTGCAGATGCAGTTGCTCACCGCCAGGGATTTCCCGTTTCCTCTGCTGGGCCTGATCCACCTGAGCAATCGCATTCGTATCCTGCGTACGCTGGGCAGCGTGGGTTACCTGCGGGTTGGCGTGCGCACGCAAAATTTGCAGCCCCACGCCAAGGGCGCGACATTTGACCTGGTGACCACGATGGAAGACTCATTGGGCCCGCTGTGGGAAGCACACAGCCGAATGCTCTGCCGTGGAGTGAAACTGCCGGGCGAGGTGGCGGATACTGCGGCGTTGTCGCCCACTGGCCTCAGCGAACTGAGCCGTTGGAAGGCTCCAGCCGATATTGGGCGGCGCTATGCGCGTGTTTCTGGCGACTACAACCCGATTCACCTGAGTGCGTTGAGTGCCAAGTTGTTCGGGTTTCCCCAGGCAATTGCCCATGGGCTGTGGATCAAGGCACGCACATTGGCGGCGCTGGGCCAGCACTTGCCAGCCGCCAATATCGAGATAGAGGTCGAGTTCAAAAAGCCGGTGCGCCTGCCCAGCGAAGTGACATTACTGAGTAGTGCAGCGGCGTCCAGCGGTGAGTTGCAATTGAAGGGTGCCAGCGATATAGAACATATGAGCGGCAAATGGCATCCAATTTCCTGAAGGCAGCCCAGGTTTCTGGGCTGCCGCCAATTAAATTGTATGTATACACACTAAGTTATAACGGGAATCCAATAGCCTGCTAACTGACTTATCCTATTGTTTTTAAAAGAACCTACCTCGCTGATTTTCTATTGATTACACCCTTGGTATTAGTCATTAAGGAGAAACCGACTAAATGTATATAAATCGTTAATACCAAGTTGAGCATTGCGAGAAACTGTACCTGAGCCTGTTATAGCCATACGGACGAAAGTATCACTGCCCTCTAGAAGCAGCGAACTTTCGAAAACAACAAAGGCTGTACCAGGTGCAAGGAACTCAATCATGAAAACTCAAGCAGTTTTATTCAAAGCAAGTACCGTGCTGGCGCTGATTCTGGCAATGAGCCTCGCCGGCTGCAGCAGCGGTGGTGGCGGTCATCACAGCAGTACCAGTGCATCCTCTCCAGACGCAGGCGCAGGTAGCGGATCTGGTGGTTCTGGTGGCGGGACTGGCGGCGGCACTGGTGGTGGTGACGGTGGTGGCACTGGTGGCGGTACTGGTAGCGGTGACGGCGGCGGTACTGGCGGTGGCACCGGTGGCGGTGACGGCGGTGGTACTGGTGGAGGAACAGGCGGTGGTACCGGTGGCGGGACTGGCGGCGGCACCGGTGGCGGTGACGGCGGTGGTACTGGTGGAGGAACAGGCGGTGGTACCGGTGGCGGGACTGGCGGCGGCACCGGTGGCGGTGACGGCGGCGGCGGCGGCACTGGCGGTGGCACCGGTGGCGGTACTGGCGGCGGAACAGGCGGTGGCACCGGTGGCGGCACTGGCGGCGGAACAGGCTCAACCACCAGCCCGCTGGTCACAGGCCAGATTGCAGCCAACCTGGGCGGCACCCTCAGTAATGTCGGCACTGCTATTGGTGGCATCGGCACAACCGTTGGCGGTGTTCCGGTAGTCGGCGTAACGGCTGGTGGGTTGGTAACGTCCGTCGGCACCGCCGTCGGCAACATCGGCACAGGCGTCAGTACTGGCCTCGGCACGTTGGGTACGAACAGCAACGCCCTGGGCACCACACTCGCAGGTGTGGGTAACGGCGTCGCCACCCTGGGTACCGGCGTTTCCACTACCGGCCAGTCAGTAAGCACGTTGCTGGGCGGCGTGCCCGTGGTCGGTACGGCAGTGGCGCCCCTTGCGGGCAATCTGGTGGGCACCGTCGGCCAGGCTGTCAACATGCTGGGCAACACCCTGAGCGTGAACAGTACCAGTGGGCCTCTTGGCTCCGCGACCAATGCAATAGGCGGCAAGGTGCTGGTACCGGTGATTTCCCTGGTGGAAAACACCACCGGCAACCTGGGCAAGGCGACTGGCCTTGGCGCCCCGCTCAATGGCGTGCTGGATAAAGTCGGCTCGACCGTTACCGGCCTTGGCACTCAAGTGACTGGCGCCGGTGGGACTGGCAACCCTGTCACCACCCTGGTGGGCAGCGTGCTCGGCGGCGCAGGTGCGGTGCTCAACACTTCTGGTGGTTATGTGGCGCCTTCAGCCGGTACGGGTGCCGGTGGTGCTCCTGCCTCCGGCCTGCCGGAACTGGTCGGTGGTGTCGTCGCCAACCTCGGCAACGGCCTGAACGCGGGCAACACCAACGGCACAGTCAGTGCCGCGGGCGTAACGGGTGGTGCACTGGGTGGCGCAGTCGCGTCGGTGGGTACTCTGATCGGCGGCACAGGTGTAGCCAACACCGCAGCGAGCTCTCCAGTCGCCGCACTGGCGACTAATGTCGGCGCAGCATTGAACCCTGTCACCTCGGGCGTTACCAGCCTGACGCAGAACGTCGGCACCACAACCGGTATCGGCGCTCCCGTCAACGGATTGGTGACAGCAGTCGGCGGGGCCGTGAGCGGTCTTGGCACTAACATCACCACGGCCAATGCCAACCCGGTCACTAATGCCGTCGGTAACGTTGTCACAACAGTAGGCGGCACCGTCGCCTCGGTGGGTGGTTTGGTCACGGGTGGCACCACTGGCGGTGGCGGCCTGCTCGGCGGTTTGAACGTCGGTGGCAGTACGTCCGGCACAGGGACTGCAACAACCCCCGCAAGCGGAGGTTTGGGCGGTCTGCTGGGTGGCCTGACAGGCAAAAAATAGAATTGCACCTGGCCGATTCGACGGCCTCCCTTACAGCGCCTACGCTTGGTTGAGACGAGAGATTCCGTTGAGTCTCTCGTCTTTTTATTTGGGCAGTGATCGCCCATGAAAACCTTCCCCACCGCGCCCCAAGAACGCGACGGGAATATGCGAATGCTGCTGCAGTTTGACCATGGAGTGTCCTATGCGCGCCTTAACGCCTTTGCTATTACTCACCCTCAGTGCTTTTGTCCAAGCCGAGACCCTACCCAGCTTTCTCAATAGCAACGACACCATCCGTAACCTGCCAGTACCCAACCTTCCCGCCGACGCCTATCGCCCGACCACGCCCCAAACCCAATTGCCGGACCCCGCCGCCGCGCAAGCGCAACCACTGCAGATGGACACCAAGGTCACCATTCGCAAACTGCAAATCGAAGGCGGGACGATTTACCCACTCAAGGACGTCGCACAGGTTTTCGCACCGCTGATTGGCCACGAAACCAACCTCGCGCAACTGATCGAAGCCACCCGCAGCATCACCCAGCGTTATCAGCAAGACGGCTACCTGTTGTCTTATGCCTTCTTGCCGGATCAACGCTTCGAACAGGGCCTGGTGCGTGTGGTACTGGTGGAGGGCTACATCAAGGATTATCAACTGCAAGGTGACATCGGCTCCGTCTCGGCCTACGTCGACAAACTGGCAGAAAAACTCAAGGCCGAACGCCCCCTGACCCGTAAGACCTTCGAACGCTATACCACGCTGATGAGCCGGATCCCAGGCGTCACCTTGCAAGCGCAAGTGCCACCACCGGGCACCACCGACGGTGGCGCGCATATGCAGATCCAGGCCAGCCGCAAGCCTTTCACCACCAGCATGAGCTTGAATGACGACAACCGTGCGGGCCTGCAGGCACTGGTGACCGGCAACAGCAATTCCCAAACCTCGATGGGTGAACAACTGAGCCTCAGCGGCTTGTTCCCGCCAGGCCACGATAAGGAGCATTACTATCGCGTCGGCTACAGCCAGTTCATTAATTCCGAAGGTACCCAGTTGGTCCTCAACGCCGAACGCTATCGCGCCGACCCGCGCAGCAACGTGCTGTTGGACGGAGGTTTCCAGCTCAAGCCTCACCAGGAAGTGGATCGTTACTCCATCGGCCTCAGCCATCCATTGATCGCGTCCCCCACCGAGTCGTTGACCCTAGGTACACGTCTGTACGCCGTTGACCAAACGACCCGCTATCAATTAGTCGGCTACCCACAACGTTTCGATCTGGAAACCGATTCCCGTGCGCTGGCCTTTGAAGGCGATTGGCGCAAAGCCAATGACCGCCAATTACGCATCCTCAGTGCTGGCTTGTACCAAGGTATCAATGGTCTGGGCGCAAGGACCCACAGTGATTTCGGCGGAATAGAACCGGATCTGGATTTCTTCCGCCTACGCTTGGCGGGAGTCCAGAGCAACAAGTTCTTCGATAACTGGCAAGGCGTCATGTCCGGGGCGCTCTACTGGAGCAACGACACCCTGCCCGACAGCGAACGCGCGGTCTTCGGTGGGCAGAATTTCGGTCGTGGCTACCCTGATGATCAAGGCTCGGGCGATAAGGGTTGGGGCATTGCTTATGAGGTGAACTACAGCTTCAACCGTGCGGGCGAGTGGGTAAAGATTCTCCAACCCTATGTGGTCCTGGACCGTGCCAAGACCTGGTTCAACGAATTGCCTGTCCAGGGCAACAATATGTCCTCCGCCGCCGCCGGCCTGCGCTTTGGCGACAACAAGTACTACAACATCTCCCTGGAAGTCGCCAAACCGATGTCGGACATCGCGCTCGACACCTTTAATCGGCGGCCACGGTATACGTTGAGTTTCAGTTATCAGCTTTAGTCGATAGCCTCAAGCCAAACGGCAAGAAAGGCCTATCGGCCTTTCCTTTAATAATGTGCGGCTTGGGCGTTTAAGACTTGCGCTGCTCTCCCGGATATTTGACCAACTGCACTTTAGGCAACGGGAACAGGTTGTTCAACGTATCCAGCAAACGCACCAGATAGATCGGCTTGCGAAACAGGTCCAGCACCTGCAGGCGCAGCATGTCGCTGACATCATCCATCTCGGCATGGCCGGACATCACGATCACCGGGAGGTGTTGGCGGGAGGTGTGTTCACGCAGACGCTTGATCAACAAAATGCCGCTCTCCTCGGGCATGCGCAGGTCGGTGATGACCAAGGCGATATCCGGGTGCAAGGTCAGCTCTTGCAACGCGAAAGTGACGGAGGTGGCGGTAAAACAAACGAAGCCCTCGTTCTCCAGCGACTCGGCCAGTTCAACGAGGGCATCCTCTTCATCATCCACCAACAGGATTTGTTGGCGGACAGTTGCAGCACCATTCATGAGCAATACCTTGGCTGGATCAATCACTGACTGTCGCGCTCATGAATGGCTGTCTATCACAGATCAGGCGGCGGGGGCGATGGCAGTGCTGACTCTCTCAAGGAGATTCGAGATATCCGTCCCCAGTGTTCTCGCCGCAACCAGTACGACAAGCGCGATTACAGCCACAAGGATCGCATACTCGATTGCCGTCGCACCGTCCTTGCGATGAAAAAGCAGTTGAAGCTGAATATAGAGCTTCATCAGAAAGGTAAGGAACATAAGACTTCTCCTTTGCGCTACAGGCGCCGATAGACAGTGCCGCACGATGATTGCGGTGTGCCACTAGAGCATTGTCAACAAACCCCATACCCACAACTGTAAGAAAGGACTAATCACAAAGTAGTGGGGCCAAGATTGGCGCCATAAATCGGTGTTTTCCAAGGCTTCTTCTATAGCGCGGATAAAATTTCCCCGGGGTAATGGCATTTTGGCCTAGCTGGACTACCTTCAAATAGCGAAATCGTTAGATGTTCATAGCTACCTGGTTGCGAAAATGACTCGTTTGGATAGGCGGACGCGTGGTGCAACAGGAAAGGGAGATCCGTCATGAACAGTCGCTTCAGCATGATACTGGCCGGGGTGCTACTAGTCGGGGCGCTATTTGCCGGCTATTGGGGGCTGGTCTTGAGCCGCCCACCTGCACCCGTTGCCGTGACACCGCCCCAGACAGCCACAGTAGAAAAAACCGTCGCCGCCGTCGAAGACCAGACCCGCCAACCGGTGGTAGTCCTGGCTCATGATGTACCGCCTTTTGTCGCCCTCACGGCCGCCGACCTGGCCGTGGAAAAGCTGCGCACGGTACCCGCTGGCAGCTTGACCCGTGTTGATCAGGCCATCGGTCGTAGCCCCTGGAGAACCCTGGGCGCAGGCACTTGGTTGACCGAAGAAAGCTTCACCCCCGGCGGCCCCTTGGCGCGGATGATTCGCGCTGATGAACGCGCCCTGGCGGTCTCTGTCGACGAAGTGATCGGTGCAGGGGGTCAGCTCAGTCCTGGTGATTATGTGGATGTGCTATTAGCGCTGCGCCAGGAAGCCGGCAACACCGAACAATCAGCGCAAATCATCATTCCTGCCCTGCGCTTGCTCAGCGTGGGTGACCAGTTGGGCTTGGCCAACGATGGCAAGCCAGCCTCACCTCCTCCTGCGACCCCCGAAGAAAGAGCACAACAGGCCCAACGCCGTGCTGCCGCGCGTACCGTGGTACTGGCGGTTCCAGAACAACTGCTGAGTCGGCTGATGCTCGCGACCCAGGCCGGCACCTTACGCCTGGCCGTGCGCAGTGCTGACGAACAACTGCTCAGCCACTACTGGGCTGGAGAAAACGATTCGCCCGGCAAACTGCAAAGTGCCAACCGTGACCTTTACCAGTTCACCCAGCTAGCCCTGGTGGGCCCACCGAAAAAGCTCGCCCAAGGCGGCTCGCAGCGCGCCGGCATCGAGATCATCCGCGGTAGCCAAGTGACCCAACAGACGGCCACACAACAAACACCCTGATTGATCAAGGACGCCTTGAATGAGCCATCGTTACGCACCAGTGTTCACTCAAATGACCTGGGCCCTGATGCTGTCGAGCCTGCCCCTGGGCGTGACCCTGGCAGCACCGGGCAACTGCAGCAACCTGGGACTATTGCCCGCTGTGGTGGAAGTGGGCGAAGGCTTGCAACAAGAACTGCAATCCCCGGTGGCGATCACTCGCCTGGCCATTGGCGACCCGAAAATAGCCGACGTTCATCTCAATGGCGACCGTGGTTTCCTACTGACCGGCGTCGCCTCAGGCACTACCAGCCTAATGGTCTGGACCAGTTGTGCCACGGCGCCTCGTCAGAGCATGGTGTTCGTCAAGGGCAAAGCCACTTCAGCCCTGACCAGCCAGACGCTGTCGCCTTCCGACGACCCGACGCTGCCCAGCCAGGTGCAAACCGATATCCGTTTTGTCGAGGTCAGCCGCACCAAGCTCAAACAGGCCAGCACTTCGCTCTTTGGCCAGGGCGGCAATTTCCTGATTGGCAGTCCTGGTAACGGCACGGCACCCAGCTCCCCCACCAACAGCTTTCGTGGGCAAGCAGTCAATAACGGCTCGTTCAATATCGGATTCGGCGGTGGCCGTGTCTCGGCCATGATCAACGCCCTGGAACAAAGCGGGTTTGCCTACACCCTGGCACGTCCCAGCCTGGTGGCGCTGAGCGGGCAAAGCGCGACGTTCCTGGCGGGCGGCGAAGTACCAATCCCGGTTCCCAGCAGTGGCAGCAATTCCATCTCCATCGAGTACAAGGAGTTCGGCATTCGCCTGACACTGACGCCTACCGTCATTGACCATAATCGGATATCCCTCAAAGTGGCGCCCGAAGTCAGTGAACTTGATTACTCCAATTCGGTGAAGATCGAAGGCATTGAAGTGCCTGCACTGACCATCCGCCGCACCGACACCAGCGTGTCGCTGGCCGATGGTGAAAGCTTTGTGATCAGTGGCCTGATCAGTTCCACCAATACGACCACCATCGGCAAGTTTCCAGGCCTGGGAGACATTCCAATCCTCGGGGCTTTTTTTCGTAACGCCAATATCAGCCGCGAAGAAAAAGAACTGCTGATGATCGTCACCCCGCACCTGGTCCAGCCCCTCGCCGCCAATGCCCAGTTACCTTCCCTGCCTGGAGAGAAGCTGCGCACCTACGATCCGAACTGGTACCGCCTGTACTTCCTGGAGAACGGCAACTTCGACCGTCGTAGTGGACTGTCCCAATGACCGATAGCCTGAGCCAGACTTTCCTGGCGATCACCCGCAACACCACCGACCTGGAGTGGCTCCAGGGTGCACTGGCGCCACTGGGCCAAGTGGTCAGCGCCGGCGGCGGCAGCCTGGATGAGTTACTTGCGCTGGTGGACGTGACCTTCGCCAACCTGGTGTTTGTTGGCCTGGACCGCGAACACGTGACCGCCCAGAGTGCGCTGATCGAAGGTGCGCTGGAGGCCAAGCCGATGCTGGCCATCGTCGCCCTCGGTGACGGCATGGATAACCAGTTGGTGCTCAATGCAATGCGCGCCGGCGCTCGGGATTTCGTCGCCTACGGCTCACGCTCCAGCGAAGTGGCCGGGCTGGTGCGCCGCCTGAGCAAACGCCTGCCCGCCGTGACACCCAATACCCAACTCGGCGGCCTCACCGTGCTCTATGGCACCCAGGCCAACGCCGATGGCGCACTGCTGGCCAACCATCTGGCGCTGGTGGTGCAAAAAAGTGGACAGCAGACATTACTGCTAGACCTGGGCCTGCCCCGTGGCGATAGCCTGTCGTTGCTGGGCCTGGAAAGCTCGTTCAACTTTGGCGATGCCCTGCGTCACCTGCGGCGGCTGGACACTACCCTGATCAACAGCGCCTTTACCTGCGCCGAAGATGGCTTGCGTATCCTGGCCTATGCCACCAATGACGAGCCCCTGGAACGAACCAGCGCCGCCGAGCTATACATGCTGCTCAGTGCCTTGCGTCAGCACTTCCAACACATCGTGGTGAACCTCACCGGGCAACCGGACAGCGAAGCCCTGCGCACTTTTGTCAGCCATTGCGACAAGCTGCTGTGGTGCACTGACCAGAGTGTGCTGGACTGCCGACGCAACCTCGCCGTACTGAACCACTGGCGAGAAAAAGGCATGAAGCTGGACCATGGACGCTTGCTGATCGATCGCTACCTCAAAGGCGCCGCACCGGACAGCGAGGCCCTGGAAAAAAGCTACGGCCTGGAAATCATTGCAGTGTTGCCCTTAAGCCCCGAGGTACGGTTGAACGCCAAAAACCAGGGGCAAACCTTGTTCACCCTGGCGCCCAGAGAAAATCTGACTCAGGGCCTGAAAGCCCTCGGCGAGCGCCTGGCAAAACGCTCCGAGAGCCTGGAAAAACCTTCGACCCGCTGGTTTGAACGACTGTTGAGGGCAGGCAAATGAGCGGCGAAAAACTCTTTGGTGCCCCTCCGCGCGCCGCCGGCGGCAACACCGACCACGATGGTCTGAAACTGGTATTGCATCGCTACATCATCGACGCCATCGAAGAGTCGGGGAAAACCCTGCTGGAGGGCTCGCGCCAGTCTCTGGCGCAATTTGTCATCGACAAAGTCGCCGAGTACATCACCCGCATGCACCTGGCAATTTCCCGTTATGAAATGGAACGCCTGGCGGAAGAGATCGTCGATGAACTGACCGGTTTCGGCCCCCTGGAAGTGCTGCTGCGCGACCCCTCGGTGACCGAAATTCTGGTCAACGGCCCGCACCGGGTGTTTATCGAACGCGATGGTTTGTTGCACCAGAGCGACCTGCGCTTTATCGACGCCCACCATGTGGAGCGAGTCATGCAGCGCATCCTCGCGCCACTGGGGCGGCGCCTGGATGAGTCGTCGCCGATGGTCGATGCGCGCCTGCCCGATGGCAGCCGGGTCAACGCGATCATCCCGCCGATTGCGCTGGACGGCCCGTGCCTGTCGATTCGAAAGTTTCGCAAGGACATGCTCAAGAGCAGCGACCTGGTGGCCATGCAAACCATCGATCAGAATATTTTCGAGTTTTTCCAGGAGGCCGTGGGCAAGCGCTGCAACATCCTGATCAGCGGCGGTACCGGCACCGGTAAAACCACCTTGCTGAACATTCTCAGCCAACTGATCAATCCTCAAGAACGCCTGGTGACCATCGAGGATGTGGCCGAACTGCAACTGGGCCATCCCCATGTGGTGCGCCTGGAAACCCGGCCGCCCAACGCCGAGGGCCATGGTGAGGTCAAGGCCAGCGACCTGATCCGCAACGCCCTGCGGATGCGCCCGGACCGCATCATTCTCGGTGAAATTCGTGGTGTGGAAGTGCTCGATGTACTCACCGCGATGAACACCGGTCACGACGGTTCCATGAGTACCGTGCACGCCAACAATGCCCAAGATGCGCTGCTGCGCCTGGAAACCCTGGTGGGCCTGACCGGTCGGGTGGTGGCGGAAAAAACCCTGCGACAAATGATCTGCGCAGCACTGGACGTAGTGATTCAACTGACTCGCCTGCCTGACGGCCGCCGCTGTGTCAGCGAAGTGGTTGAGGTGGTGGGCGTACGGGACGACGTCTATGTCACCAACACACTGTTCCGCCATGACAAGCGTACCGGCTTCGGTTTCCTGCGTGAGGCGATCAATCCCGCCGGCGACAAACTGCGCCGCGAATCGACGATGCCGCTGCCTTGATCGACGCCAGTAAGGAGGCGATATGACGGGCCCCATCCTGATACTCATCTGCGTGATCCTGATCGGTCTGTCGATACGGATGTTTCAAAACGGCATACGCAAGGCCGAGACCGACCGGGTGCTGGAGCGCCTTGCCGAGGGGCAGCCGCTGTTGAATCAAGAGCGCGGAGCCTTGACCGGTATTGAGCGGATGTTCCAGCGCGCCGGCCTGGGCAAACCAACTGACAGCCTGGGGCTGTGGCTGACCTGCTGGGGCTTGGGGGTATTCCTGGGGTACATGGTGGCCGGCTGGATCGGCTTACTGGTAATGATGGTCCTGCCACTGTTGGCGCTGCGGCTGTACATCGCCTGGCGTTATCAGCGGCGGCTGAAGCGGATGATCGAACAGTTGCCGCAGATGCTGGATCACACTGTGCGCAGCCTCAAATCCGGGCGCACTCTGGCGGATGCAGTTCTGGGCGCCATCGAGGCCTCCGACGATCCGCTGAAACGAACCATGAGCCGCATCCAGCGTAACGTTCAATTGGGTGTCAGCCTGCCGGAAGCCGCCAATGACTTCGCCGAATTTTACGAACAGGACGAATTCCGTCTGTTTGCTCTGGGCTTGAAGGTCAACCATCGGTATGGCGGCAATGCCAGCGAACTGCTGGAGAACCTGATCAAGATGATTCGTGAACGGGAACAGGGGGCACGACAACTACGGGCCTTGACCGGTGAAACCCGTATCACCGCCTATGTACTGGGGGCACTGCCGATCTCCATGGTCGGGTATTTCATGATCACCAATCCCGAATACTTGATGACCATGTGGAACGATGGCACGGGTCGCTATCTGCTATTTACCGCCGCTGCCATGCAGGTGCTCGGTTGCCTGGCGTTCTGGCGCATGTTGCGGAGTGTTTGAGATGGCCTTGCTCATTAGCGCCCTTCTGTTCCTTGCCGCACTCACGTTGATTGTCAGCCATCTGATGCAGCAGCGACGTCGCCAACGTCTGGTCACCCAGCGACTGCAAGGGCAACTGACCCGTGAGGACCACTTCGGCACATTGATGCGCCAACTGGGCAGCAGCCCCCTCGCCCAACGCTCAGTCAGTCTGGACAACGAGACACAGATGCTGCTTAACCGGGTTGGCTGGAGAAAGTCCAGCCAGCGCTCAATGTTCGCCGCCTGCCAGATTGGTGTACCCGTGGTACTGCTAGGGCTTGCCATCCTCACGCAGGAGTTGTTTTTCCCCAAGGCCGAGTCACCGTGGATTGCACCGCTGATCGCCTTGGGAGTCGGTTATCTGCTGCCCAAACGCATCCTCGTCAGCGCAGCCAAATCCCGGCAACAGAACATCGCTCAAGAGATCTCGACCTTCATCCCACTGCTGCGAATTCTGTTTGAGTCAGGCATGGCGGTTGAACAGTCTTTGCGCATTTTGAGCAACGATGCACAGCGCTTGCTACCGGTCCTGACCTCCGAGCTGCGCTTGATTCTGATACGCGTCGACTCCGGCCTGGAGCTGGGAGATGAACTGGGCAAAACCGCCAAGTTACTGGCCGTGGATGAGTTCACCGACACCAGCGTTATCCTTCAGCAACTGCTTCATCAAGGCGGCGGTGCGATGAAATCGTTGCTGGCGCTCAAACAACTGCTCGACGACCGTCGCTTGACCCGTTTACAGGAATACATCTCCAAGATGTCCGCCAAGATGTCAGTGGTGATGATGCTTTTTCTATTTCCCGCTTTGCTGATTGTCCTTGGGGGACCGGCGATTATCGCCATCACCCGAGCCCTGAGTAGTTTGTAAGGAGCGCTCGATGAAAGCACTGATTGCCGGCCTGGGTTTGCTGATGCTTGGCGGTTGCGCCACCAACGGCCAGGCCCCCTGGGCGGCCCTGATGTCTCCGGGCAGTTGCCCCAAACCTGGCGCCGACCAGGAACTGTCGCTGAACCTGGCCGATGAAATGGCCAACGACGGCAAGCTGCACGCCAGTCTGGCCAACCTGCAGAACCTGCCCAATTCGCTGCCTCAGGTTCGTCAGCGCCAGGCCAAGGCCTACCGACTGTTGGGTCGCAGCGAAGCCGAGCCGCTGTACCGCAGCCTGCTGGGCACCTGCATGGCAGCAGAAGGTGAGCACGGCCTGGGGCAACTGTCCGCCGCCAAAGGCGATAACGGCCAGGCCATGGCTCACTTGCAGCGCGCCGCCAAGCTGGCGCCCACCGATGAAAAAATTCGTAATGACCTGGGCGTGGTCTATCTCAATCAACTGCGCATCGAGGACGCACGCTTTGAGTTCATGACCGCCATGGAACTCAAGCAGAGCGATCAACTGGCCGCCGTCAATCTGGTGACCCTGCTGATCTACCAGGACAACTGGGGGCAAGCGGCGCAACTGGTCAGTCAGTTGGGCCTGAGTCCCGAGCAAGTCACTGAGGCCCAAGCCAGAGCCGAGAAGCTCAAGGGCTCAGCCACGCCTGTGGCAAAGGCCAAGGACCAAGTGGCTGCGGTGAGCGATACCCTGCCACCGACCATCAAGTAAGGGTTCAAGGAGTTCACGATGAAAGTTCACTACCTGGCCAGTCTCGTATTGCTGGCATTGCCACTGACCGCACTGGCCATCGAGCCTGGCCCGTCCTCCCCACAGCAGCAAGAGACCGAAAACTGGTTGACGTTGCAGATCGACGGGCAAGCGGCGTCACTGATCACGCAGAAAACCACTCCCGCCGAACGCGAACAAGCCATGCAGCGTTGGCTGGACAGCAATAAGCATCCGATCCCGGAATACTTTGATCAAAAAGCCGGGGGAGACACGTCAGGAGGGAGTCATTAATCGATGGCATATCGCCGGGACCTTTACCAGGCAAGAGCCCTGTCAGGTCATACATTTGGCCCGTTGTAGCCGCTGCCGAGGCACGAGGCTGCGATAAGAGCCGCAGGACCTTCGGCGGTTTCAAGACCTGACGACTGCTGCGCAGCCGATCGCAGGCTGCGCCAGCGGCTACAGGTGATCGGCATAGCCCTGCAGCCGCTGCCGAGGCACGCGACTACAGGAAACGACATAGCTTAGTGCGCGGTCACCCGCTGACGCATGGCTGAGTTGTTAGGCGATAGCGCCAAGGCCAACTGGGTGCGGTTATGCATGTGGGTCAGGCGCAACACCTGGGACACATAGAGTTTGACGGTGTTTTCAGTGATCCCCAATTCACAGGCAATCTGATAGTTGGTCTGACCCTTGCCAACCAGCCGGGCAACATCCAATTGCCGAGGCGACAACTGATTGAAGATCGCTGGCATTTCCACCCCTTCGGCAGCCGCTTCACCCTCGACTTCCGACGACGCGGGTGCCGGGCTGCGACGGACCTTGTCCAGGTCCTGGTAAAGATCGTTGATGGAGTCGGAAAGGTATTGCAGCTTCTGGTTCAAATTCCCCAGATGCACGCTTTTTTGCCGATCCGCCAACGCGGCCTCCTGGCGCTGTAGGCCTTCGAGCAACTCTTCAAGGTTAATGGGTTTCTGGTAGTAGTCAGCGATGCCGGCACGCAGGGCCTTGATCACATCCTGCTTGTCGGCACGACCGGTCAGCATGATGGCCTCAAACGCTCGAGCCTTGCCTGCCACCCGTTGCAGCGCCTGGACCAACTCGATGCCATCCATCTCCGGCATATGCAGGTCACACAGCACCAGACCGATCTCGGCGTCTTCGCTGAAACGCTTCAAGGCCTGTTGGCTGGACTCACAAGGGACGCAACGATAACCGCTGCTTTCAAGAAATTCGCAAAGCTCTTCCACGATCAGCGGTTGATCGTCGACCACGAGCACTTTTACCGAAGATGTAAGCTTGTTCACGCGTTACTCCATGCCTGGCAAGCCAAAGATTGACCTATCCTTTCCGACGACGTTTCCCACACAGCTACATGAATAAACGTAGCCTACTTTCCGACTATGTACATAGCGATAGGTGGGTATGCCGATTAGTGGATCCAAAACCAGGCGAAGCCGAAGCCCATCAAAAGAAAGGGCGCAAAAGGTAGTTTAGTTGACGCTCCAGGAGCCAAATATCCCAGTCGTTGTGTAAGCCCTTGACCCATAAGCGGCCATAGCCTGGGCGCGAGTATCAACCACAGGACATTGGCCACAGCCGACCCGATCAGCGACAACAGCACATACGTCGAGTCCGTTGCCAGGCCAAGGGTCGCCAACAGCTTCACATCGCCCGCCCCCAGGCGTCCCAGCGCGTACCCCGGCAGGGTCAGCAGCAACGCCAGGGCAAACGCCCCCAAGCCTTGAGCCACAGAGGCCCCCAGCCAGGTGGTTCCACTCCAGAACAAATAGATCAGCGCTAGCAACGCCACACCCAGTGTCAGCCGATTGGCGATCTGACGCTGACGCGCGTCCTGCACTGCACAGAGGAATAACCAAAGGAAAATAACAACACCCTGGATCACGTAAAAAACATCCCTTTTGGCTGATTGATTCTATGCTGATATCAAGTGGTAGCACTCAGGGTAGACGTGGCGATGAAAACAAGCCTCCCTAGTAAGCAAAAAGGTGTCGTCGCGATTGAGTTCGCCGTGATCTTCGTGATTTTTTTCGCCGTGTTTTACGGGATGGTCAGCTATAGCCTGCCGCTGTTGTTGTTGCAGTCATTCAACCAGGCCGCTGCACAAGGCGTGCGTATTGGTGTAGGAGTAGATCCCACCGCGCAAAACTACCCTACGCTGGTAAGGAACGCGGCTGTGGCCGCCGCGCAGGCCAATCTGGGCTGGATTCCTGCGGCCTTCAAGTTCGACCCCAGCTATGTCACCTCGACCTACAACGGCAGCGTACTGACGGTGCAGGTCAGTTATCCGTCGGTCAATCTCAAAGGCGTGCTGCCGTTCATGGTCTTGCCGGGTATCGGCACCGTGCCGCAATTGCCGGTCAATCTAAAAGCCCAATCGAGCCTGCAATTTTGACCTCGGGGGACAGGCTCTTCGGGCGCCTGCTCGGCCGCAGCAGCGCCCAGCCCCCAGACATCATCTATCCTGTTCAGCCCGCCGCCGGTTTGCAGCTGCAGTTGGACAATCAAGGCCGTGTCCTGCATATCGGTGGCACATTGCGCCAACAGTTGGCCCAACACCTCACCCGTGACCCCACGCCATGGCTGCGCGATCTGCTGTGCACCCACAGTGCGCTGGTGGTTGAAGGTATTCCGGCGGATTGGCAACGCCACAGCCTGGACCTGGACTTCCATGGCGCCGCCGGACAAGTCCTGCATACCCGGGGCGTGATCGAGCCCCACAGCGACGGCTGGCTGTTGCGAGCGCTGGACATCGGCGACTTGCTCAACGGCCGCCAAGCATCGCAAGACCGCGAACAAAATCATCAACTCACCAGCCAGATGAGCGAGCAGCTGCGGGTCTGCAGCCTCTCCCGCCTGCCGGAGGTATTCAACGAACACCTGCGCAGCCTGGCCCAGCGTTGGCATATTCCCTGTGTTGCCTTCGCCCTGCTGGATCAGCAAGATCAAGGCTGGCTGATTTACAGCCAGTACGCCGCCCATGATGCCCCTACGCTGTGGCAAACCGGGCAACGCTTGGGCACCTGTCTGGACAGCGTCAACGGCAATACGTCGCTGAGCCTGCATGTAGGCCAGGGGCGCAGCGAGCACCCACGCTTGCACAGTGTGTTTGGCAATGCCGACGGATTCCTGGTGCCTTACCGGGACGGTCAGGGCGTCGCCGCGTGGCTGCTGTGCGGGTTCTACACCGGCCAGCAACAGACCAGTGAACGCGACTGGCTGAACCTCACTGCAGCCTTGGCCGCACCGTTGCTCGGGCGCTTGCGCGAGCAACGTCACCACCAGCAACTGGAGCGCCTGGAAGCCCTGCAAGGCCTGCTCGGAACGGGCTGGTGGGAGTTGCTGCCCACCACAGACATCCAGCTGGCCCCCCAGCTCATGCGCAGCCTGAGCCTGGAGGACGGTCCGACTCGCCTGTCCCTGGCCACCTGGCTGAACCTGATCCACCCCGCCGACCGTCAGGAACTCCATAGCCGCCTCCAGGACCTACAAGCCCTGGGCAAACCATTGCTGACCAGCGTGCGCCTGCAACGTACCGATGCCGCCGAGCTGCCGATCTGGTACCGCGTCCAGGGCCAGGTCCTGGGCGGCGGTGAAAGCCGGCGATGCATCGGTTTCATGCTCGACATCAGCGACATCAAGAACCAGCAACTGCAAGCTGCGGCCGCCCATGCCCGGCTGGACAATCTGATTGCCAGCTCACCGGCGGTGATCTACGTGCAGCGCTATGTGAACGGCGCCCTGCACCCGGCGTTTTACAGCGACAGCCTGCTGCCCCTGCTCGGCTGGACACTGGCGGAGGCTACCCACGACAGCCTGGTGGAGTGGGTCCACCCCGAAGACCGTGACCTGTACTTCGAGCGCACCCGCCAACTGCTGCGCGAAGGCAGCGTACGCAGTCGCTACCGGGTGCGGGATAAACAGGGCGATTACCACTGGCTGCTGGACGAAGCCAAGCTGCTACGCAACGACCTCGGACTGCCGGTGGAAGCTGTCGGCCTGTGGCTGGACGTCACCGAGTCGACCCAGGCCGCACAACGGGTCAAAGACAGCGAGGAACGCTACCGAATCCTGGTGGAAGACTCTCCGGCGATGATCTGTCGCTACCGTCCGGACCTGACCCTGACCTTCGGCAACACACCGCTGGCCAACTACATGGAGTGCCAGCCCGAACAATTACCGGGGATGAACCTCAGCCACTGGCTGTCGGAAGAACAACGCCAACTGTTTGTACAACGCATCCACCTATTGACCCCGGAGTTCCCGGTCAGCACCGCCGAGATCAGCCTGCAACTGCCTGGGCGCGAACATGCCTGGTGGGTCTGGTCCGACCGTGGCGTATTCGACGAGCACGGCCAGTTGCAGGAAGTCCAGGCCGTGGGCCGTGACAACACCGAAGTGCGCCGCTCCCAGCAGCAACTCACCCAAAGCGCAAAAATGGCCACCCTTGGCGAAATGGCCACCGGCCTTGCCCACGAGATCAACCAGCCACTGAACGTGATGCGCATGGCGGTCGTCAATGTGCTCAAGCGCCTGGGCAACGGCGATGTACAGGTCGACTACCTCACGGAAAAACTCCAGCGCATTGATGCCCAGGTCCAGCGGGCAGCGCGGATCGTGGACCATATGCGAGTGTTCGGGCGTCGCTCGGAGGTCGAGCAACAACCCTTCGACCCGGCCCAGGCTGTGGAGGGCACCCTCGCCCTGCTGGTGGAAGGCATGCGCGGCAAAGGCGTCGACCTGCGCATCACCGCGCAGGACGTTGCGGTGCAGGTCAACGGCTATGTCGACCAGTTGGAACAGGTGCTGATCAACCTGATGGTCAACGCCCGCGACGCCTTGCTGAGCAAACGTGAAAACGACCGAACCTTCCAGCCGTGGATCTCGGTACACACCGAACATGACAGCCGCCATGTACGGATCTGGGTGGAAGATAACGGCGGCGGCATTGATCCGCGTTTGCTGGAGCGGATTTTCGAACCGTTTTTCACCACCAAGCCGATTGGTGTGGGGACGGGGTTGGGGTTGTCGGTGAGCTATGGAATTGTGGAAAACATGGGGGGACGGTTGAGTGTCGCCAATGGGGAGCATGGGGCGAGGTTTTGTGTGGAGTTGCCCATTTCGGCTGACGCTTAAATCACCAGATACGCTTCCCCGGTCTGGCCGCAAGTCAGGTTGGCGCCGACGTTCACGTTCACCAGGCTAATGCCCAGGTTGTTCAGCAGGTTGTTGATCAGCGGGTCCAGCAGCGAGCTCAGGAGGGAGGTGATTGCAGGTATCACGATGCTGCTGACACCACTGAGCAACGAGACCGTATTGGTAATGAGAGCGCCCAGCGGGTTATTGCCCACGGGTTGATAGGCCGTCAGGTTGATACCGCTTAATGTACCGGAAAGACTGGCGGCCAGATTCGTCGCCGAGTTTGCCGCCTGGTAGGCAGGAGGCAGCCCGACGTTGGGTGGCATGGCAAACGGCGTAGTGCTGGAAAACACTAGATTTTGGCCGCCCGTTTGGCCCTGGTTGCTGGCAATCGGGCTGTTGACGACGAGGCCTATACCACCGCCGGCAAAAGGCACCCGCGCGCCGCAGCTGCCAATGCCGAGTATCTGGTGACAGGTCTTGGTGCCAATATCAATCAGCGGCAGGGGCGCTACCGTCATCGGTGTCGAGTTGGAAAATGCGTTGGTGATACTGCCGATATTCAACGAAGCCAGGGCGGTCTTGGTAGTCACTGTCAGGCTCTTGGTACCGACAGTTCCCGTGGGGCAACTGTATGCGGTGACGTAGCTCTCGGCACCCGCGACATCCAGCACGACATTGATGGACAACGATGAGGGCAGCGCCAACACATCCAGCTGTTGGCATCCGGCCCCCAGCAGGCAAAGCGCCGAACTCAGGGTGGTCACCAGGTTCAGGCTTAACAAACCGTTGAGCACCGGTGTCAGGGGTGCCACCAGGCTATTCACCGCAGTCGTCAGCCCCGACAAACTGGACAATACCGGCAAACTCACCGTCACCTCGGTACGCAGTTGGGCCGTGCGCACATAAATTCTGTTCGGTCCCAACGGATTCGCCGCCGCCAAGGCCGGATCACCAATCGCTGACAATTGCGGCGGCTCAATAACCTTGACCTGAGTAGTAATGTTGGCCAGCCCCAACAGACTGACAGGCAACGTCGCCGCCACCGCGCTCTGACTGTTAGACAGTTGCACCACGCCCTGAATCAGCTGGAACACCTGTAGGTTGGCATTCAGCGCCGCCGCCGTCGTCCCCGTCTGCAATTGCAAAATGCTGCCGAGGGTCAGTGGCGCCTGATTGATGGCCGCAACCTGCAGGCTGCCCAAGGCGGTCAGCACATCGGCCGTCGCGCCATTGGCGGTCAGCACGGTGATGGCGGCCTGAATCAACTGTGTGGCAGTCACACTGGTGTTGAGCAACTGCGTGTAGTTGCCCGCAGCCACACCCAGGTTGAGTGCCAGTTGGTTGAGGTAGCTCAGCAGGCTGATATTGGTGTTGAGCAGGCCATTCCAACCCGCAACACTCAGGTTGACACTCCCTCCCAGCAAACCAGAGAACAGCGGATTCAACAGACTGGCAGAGGCCGTGTTGACACTGGCCAGCGTGCTACTGATGCTCAGCTGGGCCGATGAAGCTATAGGAGTGGCCGCGACCGCCTTGGCCGACAACGACGTAGTGAGATTGAGGGACTTGCCCGACACCAAGTTCCAGACCGCCCCGGCCAGGCTGGTCGTAACACTTTTCGCAACCACCACCTGAATGGCCGATGACAGAGCCGGATTCGCGACAAAGGTGCGCATACCCGTGGCATTGGTCAACAACGACCCGCAAGTGGTCACCAGAGTATTACCGCTGCCGACCACAAAGCTATTGCGTGCCACACTCTGAGACGCGTAACCCGCCGCGCTCAAACCACTGAGACAATTGCCCTTGCGGCCGACCGCCTCAAGCGCTGCGGTATCCGCCACACCCTGCAACTTGCGCTTTTCCAGATACAAACGCCCGCTGTCCACCACCAACAACATGCACACCAGTGCCAACGCCAAGGTGCCGACGGCCACTAGGCCAATGACACCGCGTTGCCTGGAATATCCACGTCTGGGAGACATCAGGCACTCCTTTCTCGGCACGCGGCCGAGCGCTTACTCTCCTGTGTTGAAAGTCAGTGTAGACAAGGGCTGGAGGGTACGCTGGCCAGTCGCCACGAAGGCGACTGGCGGAGGGAATAAGAACGAGCTGTTGTAGCCGCTGCCGAGGCACGAGGCTGCGATGGGTTGCGAAGCGGCCCGCATCGCAGCCTCGTGCCTCGGCAGCGGCTACTAGGGTTTAGCGTTGGGTTCAGGAATCAATGCGGTGGGTAGTTGGAAAGCACCTTGGTCACCGTCGCCCGAATCGCAGCACTGCGGTCTTGTGGGCTGGGGGTGCTGCTAAGCATCTGCTCATCGCTGCCACGCCACACCAGCTTGCCGTCCTTGCCGTCCAGCAAATCAATCTGGAGGGTGGCAACCTTGTAGGTGACGAGGCGGGTTTCGTTGTACATCGGTGCGCCCCAGTAGCCATTCCACGGACCGCCCCAGGCGCCGCCGTAGTTGGTGGTGACTTGTTGCTGGCGGTCTTCGACGATCAGGTAGGTCTGCACATTCAGGTCAGCCTTGGTGCCGGGTGCGGCAGGACGCAAGCCACGCTGGTCCAGTTGCTCGCTGACCGCCTGACGGATGCGCTGTTCGGTGAGGTCGCTCTTGATGCGTGGATCATCGGGACGGTACTGCAAGGCCGGTTCTTTCCAGCTCCAACTGCGGTAGGCGGCGAAATCCCGGCTGGCGTCAAAATCGTGATTGACCTGGCTGGTCTGGCAACCACCCAGCAGCACGACAAAAGCAAGCAACGCGATACGACGAAACATGGTTCTTCTCCAAGAGGCGACCTAAGCTTTAAATGAGAATAGCTGCTAACTCGGAGGATAGGCAGTCATTGCCTTCTGCACCGCCTGGCGCAAGGCATCGCCGCGCTCGCTAAGGCTGCCCTGGCTGCCAGTTTCGGCACTGGCGCTCCACACCGGCTGACCGCTGCGGGCGTCGAACAGGTTGACCCGCACCACCACGACCTGCACTTCATAGGTGCGCACCACCGGCACCGTGTTGTACATGCCGTAACCGTTGCCGTAGCGGTTATAGCCGCCATAGCCATAACCGTAGTCGTCCTGGACCTGACGCAGGCGTTTCTCCAGGCGCACATCGGCACTGACCAGCAGGTCGGGCGCACGGTTGTCATGCAACGGGCGCAAGCCGCGCTGATCCAGCGCACCGCTGACGGCCTCTGCCACTTGCGCCGAATCGGCCCAGGCCGTACCGGCGGGCAATTGGCCGTTGAGCCAGGCCCAGTTGCGGTAGGCGCCGTAGTCCCGCATCGGCGCCGGGTAGGCGCTGCGGTCAAAGGTGTTGGCCGCCTGCGCAGGGGCTGGCGGCATGGGGTTGGACGCCGCCACATAAGGGTTGTTGCTGGAGCAGGCACCCAACCCCAGGGACAGCAGGATCAATCCAAGACAGCGCTTCATTTAGATCTCCGCAAACTGGGCCGCTTAAACCGGACGGCATACCCAATGCAAATAACGCCCAAGTCCGGCAAAGCTTGGGTGACGACGGTGAGCGAGCTCCATCTCCAACAAGTCTTGCAGCTCGGCGCGAGCCTGGAACTCCACCGGCATATAGTCATGGAACACCCGCACACCACTCTGGGTTTCGACCTGCCACAGACCCTCTAGTTGCGCCGCCAGCTCCCGAGGATCAAGGGGTTGTTGTGGGGTCAGGCTCTGTTTTTCGCCGGCCATGTCATTCTTGCGCATCTTGCGGAAGTGGCCTTTGAGCAGGTTGCGGTAAATCAGCGCATCGCGGTTGTAAAAGGCCAGGGACAACCAGCCACCGGGCACCGTCAACTGATGCAGTACCGGCAGGATCGCGTGAGGGTCGGCCAGCCATTCCAGCACCGCATGGCACAGCACCAGGTCGTAGGGTTCGGTGAGCTGGCCCAGCAGATCCTGCCAGGGCGCCTGGATAAAGGTTGCCGCCTGCCCTGCTTCAGCGAAACGTTGGCGGGCGCCTTCGAGCATCGGCTCAGCGGGCTCGGCCAAGGTCACCTGGTGACCGCGTTCGGCCAGCCACAGCGACATATGACCCAGGCCGGCGCCGATATCCAATACCCGTAGCGGGCGATCCGGCAACGCTTCAACAAGATCGGCCTGCAACACCGCCAGACGAATCGCGCCCTTGGCCCCGCCGTAGATTTTCTCGGCAAACCGGGTAGCAAGCTGGTCGAAATGACGGTCACTCATGGGTAAACCGCCGTTCGCTGTCAGCCAGCTTGGCGCGCACGACTTGATCCATGTCCAGCCCCAGTTCGCTGCACAGCAGCAGGAGATACAGCACGATGTCACCGACTTCCTGGCCGGCATGCGCGAGCTTGTCTGCCGGTAACTGGCGCGACTGGTCTTCGCTCAGCCACTGGAAAATCTCCACCAGTTCGGACATTTCCACACTGGCGGCCATGGCCAGGTTTTTCGGGCTGTGGAATTGCTTCCAGTCGTTGTTATCGCGAATGCGATGCAGGCGTTCGGTGAGGTGTTCGAGGTTCATGGGGGGCTCCTGAAGGTGTATAGCTTCGGGCGGATGAACCACGAAGGCAAGTGGTGGGTGCTCCCCTGTGGCGAGCGGGCTTGCCCGCGTTGGACTGCGAAGCGGCCCCAGAACTATCGACAGCAATCGTTCTGATGTATCGCGATGGCTTTATTGGGGCCGCTACGCGGCCCAACGCGGGCAAGCCCGCTCGCCACAACGGTGTTAGTCGACGACGCTGAACTCCACCCGCGCCGTCTGCCCCGCCTCGTCCAGCACACTCAATTGATAGCGGCCTAACTGCTCGAGGCTGGCATTGATGCTGTCCTGATTGGCGCTGTCTCCCAATGGCGCACCATTGAGGAACCACCAGCGCCGCCCGCTGCCGCCCAAGGCGGAGATTTTCAGCCGCAGTTGCTGCTGGCTGCCAGCCGGAAGTCGCAGTTGGTCGGCCTCACGCACGCCCACGATGGACAGCGGTGAAGACGCCGCCAACGCCGGTGGCGGGCAGTCACGATCAGCCGCAGGGATTCGCGCTTCACGACGCTCCACCCTGGGCAACCACGGTTCAAGCGGAGCCGGCCA
The DNA here is from genome assembly GCF_012935695.1 of Pseudomonas sp. ADAK18. NCBI lineage: Bacteria > Pseudomonadati > Pseudomonadota > Gammaproteobacteria > Pseudomonadales > Pseudomonadaceae > Pseudomonas > Pseudomonas sp. ADAK18. The sequence continues at coordinate 6,426,162 of NZ_CP052859.1, read as the reverse complement.
CAGCGCGATGTCCCGAGACACGGCACCCGGGCAGTTGGCGTCCACCCGCAGTCCCTTGGCATTGACCCAGACTTTCTCAATCAACCCGACACTCAAGGGTTGGTCCAACGCCTGCAAAGTCGGTGGCGTGGTGTGATCCAAGGTCCAGGCGAAGCGCTGACGCCGACAATTGGGATCGCTGCGGCTCATGGGTTGGCCCAAAGGCCAGCAGATGGCCGCGACGCCGACGTTCATCGGCACCGGTTTGACCGGTGCGCTGATCCCGCGCTGACTGTCGCGGTTAGTCAGCACATCGTGCACTTGCAGCATCAATGGCGCCGCCGAGGCCAGGCCGAATTGACCGGGCACCGGCGTGCCGTCGGGGCGACCGATCCACACGCCAATCAAGTAGCGCGGCCCGACACCAATGGCCCAGGCGTCACGAAAGCCGTAGCTGGTGCCGGTTTTCCAGGCCAACACCGGACGCTGTACCAACTCGGCCCGAGGATCACGGTCCGGCCGCGCCTGGCCACTGAGGATCCGCCGCACAATCCACGCCGAACCTGGGGACAACATGGGCCGCTCGCGTAGCACGTCATCCGGTTGCAGGCGAATGGTGGCGCTCCTGCCGTCCCGGGCAAAGGCGCTGTAGCCACTGACCAGATCTTCCAGCCGGCTGCCGGCACCACCGAGGATCAGCGCCAGGTTCGGCTCGGCCAACACCGGCAGCGTCAGCGGCACACCACCGATGCGCATTTCGGCGGCAAAACGTTTCGGCCCGTAGGCTTCCAGCAACTGCACCGCCGGCAGGTTCAAGGAACTGGACAACGCGGTACTGGCCGGCACCGCACCGCTGAAGCCCATGGAAAAGTTGCCCGGTCGGTAATCGCCGTAGCGCCGTGGCACGTCCTGCAGCAGCGATTCAGAGTGAATCAACCCCGCGTCCAGGGCCATGCCATAGAGAAAGGGTTTTAAGGTGGAGCCCGGCGAACGCATCGCGCTGATCATGTCGACATGGCCAAAGCGCCGGGCGTCGTTGATGTCCACCGAGCCCAGGTACGCCCGCACCGCCATGCTTTCCTCTTCCACCACCAGAATCGCCGCCGAGGTGTGTTCCGGAAGACGGGCTCGCCACCCCAGCAACAGGTCTTCAAGACGGCGTTGCAGGGTAGCGTCTACGGTAGTGCGAATCAGCGGCGGGCTGTCAGGGCGATTCAAGCGGCGCGCCAGTAACGGCGCCAGGCTCGGCTCCAGGCGTGGCGCCAGCAGCAAGGGTTCTTCCAGGGCTTCATCGACGGCAGCCTGAGGCCAGACGTGGAACTCGGCCAGCCGGCGCAACACCTTGTCCCGTGCTTCCTGGGCGCGCAACGGATGGCGGTCCGGACGCAAGCGGCTGGGTGCCTGAGGCAATACCGCGAGCATGGCGGCTTCGGCATGGGTCAAGTGCTGTGGTGACTTGCCCAGATAAGCCCAACTGGCCGCCGCCACGCCCTGCAAAGTCCCGCCGAAGGGCGCTCGGTTCAGGTACAGGTTGAGGATCTGGTCCTTGGACAAATGCCATTCCAACTGGGCGGTACGCCACAGTTGCCGCAACTTGCCGTGGAACGTCCGCGAATGGGGATCAAGCAAGCGCGCCACTTGCATCGACAAGGTACTGCCACCCGATACAACACGTGCCCCGGTGAGGTTTTGCCAGGTGGCGCGCATCAGGGCCAGCGGATTGACCCCGGGATGCTGGTAGAACCAGCGGTCTTCATACGTCAGCAGCGCATCGAGGTAGTACGGCGACACCTCGCGGGTTTCCACCGGGTAACGCCACACACCGTTGGCATCGGCGAAACGCCACAGCGGCGTGCCGTCTTCGGCCAGCACCACCCGGGCCAGGTCGTCCTTGGGCAAGGGCAATGGCCAGATACGGTCGGCGAGCCACAGCAAGGCGACCACCAGCAGCACACTGCCGATGGCCCAGCGCGCAACTAATCGCAAATTCACGCCGGCAAACCTCTATGCTTCACGGAACTAGCCCATGGGAATAACGACCAAAGGCTCAGCTCTGGCAGATACGCCCACCTTTTCATCGGGACACACATATGCAGGTAGAAAGCTTTTTCGAATGGCTGGGCCAGGCGCTCGGCTCCGTCATCCGCTTTATCGTCGATGGACTCAGTGGGTTGTTCAATGCGTTGACTCATGCCGGTGGCAACTTTGTCGAAGGCCTGTCGCGTGCGTTGGGCATGGACACCTCGATCATCAGCATCATCACCTTGATCATCGGCCTGATGTTGCTGTACTCGGCAGTCCGCGCCTTCATGCGGGCCTCGATCATCATGGGAGTTATCTGGTTGATGCTCGGGTTGTGGCTGTTGAGTTGGGTGGTTCATTAAGACAACACATCCCCCCTGTGGCGAGGGGGCTTGCCCCCGTTGGGCTGCGCAGCAGCCCCAGTAGGGTAATCGTGGTATTCCAGACAGAACTCAATGCCTGACTTTAGGGCTGCTGCGCAGCCCAACGGGGGCAAGCCCCCTCGCCACAATAGCCCGCCCTCGCACAATCAGTTTTAACGACCCTTGATCACCATGTCCGCCGGGGTTTCCCCCACTGCCTGCCAGTTCGGCCGGTACATCGACTCCACTTGCGGCGGCGGTACACGGTAAGTCCCGGGCGTCACGGCCCGCGCCAGGTACAGCAGGTGCGTGGTGCCATAACCGTCCAGGTTCAGCGCCGCTACATAACGGTCATCGCGGAACTCCTGATGCTTGAGGGACGCGTTCTGCATCGACTCGCGCCATTCCTTGACCTGGCTGCTGGCGTTTTCCAGGCTGGCAGCGCTTTGCGCCAGGTTCTGGTTTTCCAGTTCCAATCCTGCGGGCAGCAAGTCCACCACCAACGCATCCGGCACCCGCTGCTTGTTGGCGCTGACGGTCAAGTGCACCAGCACCAGGTCGCCACTGTTGAGGTTGCGCAGGTTCAGCGGCTGGCCATTCATGCCCAGGTATTCGCGGCGAATACTCAGGTTCTCACCGCTCGCAGCCGGCGACTGCAGCGGATAACCGGAAATGCTCAGTTGCTGGTAGATCGGCTCGCTGCCCGGGTTACGCAAGGTCAATGGCGAAGTCAGTAACGCACCTTCCAGCTTCAAGCCCGACTGGCCATTGTTCAGCTCGCGGGTTTCGCCGCCGCTGGTGAGTTGCGCGGTCCAGTTGGCTTCCGGTTTGCCCAGCAGGGTACGACCGGCAAGGAACAGTGAATTACGCTCCTGGGTCGACAACCACTGGCTGGCCGCCATCTGGTCCGACAGCTCGAACAACCGCTCCTCGCGCTTGCCCTTGGCCAGGTCGTTTTCCTCCAGCAATGCCAGAATCATCGCCTGATCACGTAATGGGCTGCCGTAGTCCGCCAGCCATTCATTGGCTTTACGCGTTGCCGCCAAGCCCGCCACCAAGGCCTGATCGGCGCGAGGTTGATCGCCCATCTTCTGCAAGGCAATGGACAACTGCACCAGCGGCAGGCCGGAGCGGGCATCGGTGCGGCGCTCGAACAAGCTGCGCAACGCACCCAACGGCGCCTGCTGACTGCGGGCCAGGACCATACCGGCATAGGCCTGCACGGCGAAGCGGGTGTGGTCGGCATTGTCGCTGTAGTCGACTTCAATCAGATTGCGTTCCTGCACATAACGCAGCAGGCGCTCACTGGCTTTCTTCAACGCTTCAGGCGGCACGGCGAAACCCTGGTCACGAGCCCGCAGCAGGAAATCAGTGACATAAGCCGTCAGCCAATATTCTTCCTCACCGTCGGCGCCCCACAAACCGAAGCTGCCGTTGTAACGCTGCATGCCCAGCAAACGCTCAATGCCCAACTCGATCTTGCGCTTGCGCTCGGCATCCGGCTCGCCCTTGAGGCCCAGACGTGTCAGCACTTGCGCGTCGGCGTACAGCGACGGATACAGACCGCTGGCGGTTTGCTCCAGGCACCCGTAGGGGTAAGCCTTGAGCGCACGGATCTGTTCACCCAAGTTCAACGGTGGACGACTCGACAGGCTCAACAGCGCCTCGCGCCCGGCCGGTTCGAACAGCGCCAATTCGGCGTCTGGCAAGCTCCAGGTTTCGTCCTTGAGCACCGCGCGGTATTGCTTGAGCAATGCCGGGTAGGCCGGGCGCACGCCCAGCGTCCATTCACGGGTGAACGGCGGCAGGTTCTCACCCGGCAAGTCCAGGCCGTTGACGGTAACCTTGATCTTGCCCTGGCCAAACCCGCCCAAGGCGCGCACCGGAATCTGCAAGGTGGTGCGCTGACCCTGGGTCAGTTGCACACTTTGTGCGGGCTCACCGAGCAGGGTCAACTGACCTTCGGCAGTCAATTGCACATCCAGCTTCTGTGCCTTGCCCGACAGGTTGGACAGGTCCAGCGCCAAGCGAGTCTGGTCACCGCCGGCAAGGAAGCGCGGCGCCGACAGCTCGGCAATCAGCGGCGCGGCAATGACCGTCTTGCCTTCGGCCATGCCATAGCGATCATCGGTCCAGGCTTGAGCCATCAGGCGCAGTTCGCCATTGAAGTCGGGGATATTGACGCTGACTTCGCCCTCGCCTTTCTCGTTCAAAGTCACCGGCGCACTCTGCAAGGCGACGATGGTGACGCTGGTGTCCGGACGCTTGCCGCCCTTGGCCAACGCCGCATCACCACCAAACGCCAGGCTGGCCAAACGGCCCTGCCCGGCTTCGATCAACTGACCGTAGATATCGAACTGGTCCACGCCGTAAGCCTTGCGCCCAAACAAACTGGAGTACGGGTCTGGCGTTGGGTATTCGGTGATATTGAGAATGCCCACGTCCACCGCCGCCAGCAGCACATGCACCTGTTTGGGCACACTGCCGTCCGCGTTTTTCGCGGCGATCTTCACCGTCAGCGGTTGCTTGGGGCGCATTTTTTCCGGCGCCGTCAAAGTCAGGCCAAGCTTGCGCTGGGTGCGATCCAGCGGCAGATGCAACAAGCCCACCGCACGTTTGGGCGTGATATTGGCCTTGCGCTCACCCGGACGAATCACCAGGGCACTGACGTACAAGTCATGGCGCGACCATTTTGGGTCGAGTTTCACCGCGAAGCTTTTGCCTTCAGCCGGCACTTCGATTTCCTGCCACCACAACGGCCCTTCACTGGATTCCACCAGCAAGTAACCTTTGCCGGCAGCCGGCGGAGTGACCGTGACGTTGGCCGTATCGCCATCGGCATAGGCCGGTTTATCCAGCGCCAGCTTGACCTGATCCGGCCGCACCGCGCCGCCTTCGGTGTTGTCCTGGGCCTGGTAGCCGGCCCAGAAACGCACGCTGCTGATCAAGCCGGTCTGCGGGTCTTCGACCTCAACACGGTACGGGCCCCACTCCACTTGGAAGCTGATCTTGGCGGTGTCGCCAGCCTTGATGTTGACGGTTTGCTCGTCGAGGTTGAGGAACTTCTCGTTGTAGTGATAGCTCCAGCCATCGTTGTCGGAGTAGTTCCAGTAGTAGTCGCGGCGCTCACGCACCAGTCGCACCTTGAGGTTCTCGGCGGCCAGTTTCTTGCCGTCCTGGTTGGCCACCAGCACTTCAAATTCTGCCGGGCCATCGCCGTTGGTTTCCTTGCCGTCGAACAAACCGCGCAAGCCTGGCAACTGCTTGGCCGGCCATACCGGCTGCACCAGGCGCCGGGTAATCGGCCGACCGCCCGACTCCTGCAAACTGGCCTGAACGATCAGTTGCAACGGCGACTTGGCATCAGCCCATTTGCTTTCCAGGGTCAGCAGCTCTTCACCCTTGGCATCGAGCACGCTTTCGTCCAGCTCAAAGTCCTGGCTCAGTTCCTCCTCGGTCACCGAACCGAACTGATAACCCGGCAGCGACTTGACCGCTTCGCGCAGTGGCCGCACATAGACTTGCCCACTGACCCGGTTGCCCGAGGCCGGCGCGCCATACAGGTAGCGACCGTTGACGTGGATGGTGGCGTTATCGGCCGGTTTGAGCGGCGTATCACTGCCCTTGAGTTCGAGGGCCAAACGCTCCGGCAGGAAATCTTCGACGAGGAACTCATAGAGCTGCGGCTTGCCGTCACCCAGGTCGAACACCAGTTGCCAGCGCCCGGTCGGCGCTTCGCCCGCCAGTTGCAGTTGATATTGATAGAGGCCCGAGGCGTCGGCGTCCCAGACAAACTTGCGGCTGACCTGCTCATCCGGGCGACGCACTTCCACGCTCACCGGTTGCGGTTTGACGGCCTGGCCGTCCTTGTCTCGCAGCAGGGCGTTGAGCAGCACGGTTTCGCCGGGGCGATACAGATCACGAGGGCCGAACACGAAGAATTGCAGCGGGTGAGCGGGTTGGCCGCCGATATCGAATTCCGCCAGGTCCAGCGCCGCACTGTCCAAGCGCAGCATGCTGGTCTGTTCGCCTTGTTTGGCTAGCAATACCTGAGCCTTTTTCGGCAGCGGCAATTCGGCGTGGCCGCCCTTCTCGGTCTTGCCCTGGCCCAGCACGCGGCCTTCGGCATCGAGGACTTCCAGGTCCACGCCGTCCAACGCCTTGCCGCCTTCCAGCGCTTGAGTGAACACGTCCATGCGGTTCGCATAGCGGTGCACCGACAGGCCGATATCACTCAAGGTGAACAGCGTGGCCGGTTGCGAATAGTTGTAGGTGCCCGAGGCACGCATCACCGCCAGGTACACACCCGGTTGCTGCAATTGCTTGAGGCCGGCGATCGGCAGTAGCAAGGTTTCCCGAGTATTGCGCGCCGGGTTCAGGTCGAAACGGCCGCCGTAAACCAAATCAGCCATCGGCAGCAATTCGCGCGACTCATAGCTTTGCAGGCTGGTGTTGCGCCCCCACTGGGCGAGGAACGCCGGCAGGGATTCGGGCTTGATGCGGAAGAATTCGACGTCGATCTTGTCGACGTTCAGCGCAATCACCGGCAGGCCTTCGGCCAATCGGGTCGGCAACAGGGTGCCACGGCTGGCGAAACCGACGGTGGCTTGCAGGTCGCGGGTTTCCAGGCGGCTGATGTACTCGGCGGTCAGCAGGTTGTTATTCACCGCACGTAGTCCGGCGTCGACCGTCAGCACCAACTTGCGCTGAGGCTCCAAGTGACGCAGGCGCAGCTCCATCAGATTGTCCGAGAGCTCCCAGGCGCCGTCGACCTTGCCGGACTTGCTGTCCACCAAATGCAGTTTGTCGGCGAACTTCTGATCAGGATCCAGAGGGATGGAGAAACTCACCGACAAGGTGCTGGCTCCGTCCAACTGAACTTCGGAGACATCCACCACACTTAACTCGCGGCCGGCGTAACGCTGCTTGAGCGCCGCCACATCCACCGCTGGCTTGACCTGTTTCGGCGCCGTTGCCGCCGCAGGAGGTGCGGGCGGGGCAGCCGGTTTATCAGATGAATCGCAGGCACTCAGCAGGGCCAGCGCGCAAGCCAGGAACAGTCCTTTGTTAAGCATGGGACACTCGTTGTCAGGGGGATCCGGGGGTGAACTATATATCAGCGCCAGTGAAGTGGTTGTGGTGCTGGTCACATTGACCGACGGAGGGTGGTTTGGTTCTGGTACTTCCCTGAACCAAGACAAATCCCACTGATACTGGAGAACCCATGTGTGGACGTTCAGTCACCCACCGCCACAGCGAGCAAGGCTGCCCATATTCATCTCCTTCAACCACATATTTGCGGATACTTAACCCCAACCTCTTGCAAGAACTCTCCCGCGCTAACCTTGAGCCAATCAATTAGCCGAGCGATATTGGGCTCCGACTGTCGTCCATTTCGGCAAATAATGTAGTAAGCCGCCGGCGACATCATCACGGGGCAGCTCAACGCAACCAATGCACCGTCTTCCAATTGGTCATACACCAGCGCGGTCCTACCCAACGAGATCCCACCCCCCTTCGCCGCCAGGCTGATGGCCAAGCTCGAATCCGGAAAGCGCGGCCCATGGTGATACGGCGGCGCAGCAACCCCCTGGAACGCAAACCAGCTCTCCCACCCCGGACACACCAGATCATCAACCCGATGAATCAACGGGTACCGGGCAATATCTGCCGGCGCAATATCGCCATTCTCACGGTAAAACGCCGGCGAGCACACGGGGAACACCGCATCCCGCATCAGCAACTCGACATGATGATCCGGGTAGTCACCGTACCCCATGACAACCGCGACATCGTATTGATGGGCACCCAGGTTGGCGCTGTTCATATCCGTACTGGTCAAAACCAAGTCAAGATTGAACGATGACTCAGCATGAGAACCATGCATTCTGGGGATCAGCCACGTCGAACAAAGAGAGGAAGTGCACGAGAGGTATAACGGTTGAGATTTTCCTGGGTTGAGCGAATGCAGCACCGCATCAAGATCCTTGAAAAACCCCTCGGTAACCGGCAACAACGCCTGCCCCGCTGCCGTCAACTTGACGCCGCGTGAGTGGCGCTCGAACAACTGCACTCCCCACCACTCCTCCAGGCCTGCGATCTGATGGCTGATCGCACTGGCGGTGAGGTTGAGTTCGGACGCAGCTCGCGCAAAACTGCCTGTTTGCGCGGCGCTGACAAAGGCTTGAAGCATGGGGGTGGGTGGTGGACGCTGAGCCATCAGGTGCTCACTTTGATGAGGATGATGCCGCAAACAATGACAAATGCCGAAAGCATCCGACGCCAACCGAACCGTTCATGAAGGAACAATGCGGCAATAATGGCGCCGATAATAACACTGGTTTCCCGCAGCGCTGACACCTTGGCCACCGCTTCCAACGACAGCGCGAACAACACCAAACCGTAGGATGCGAGGTAAAAAACACCGCCTAACATGCCTATCCGCCAATGCGCGCGTACTGCCTGAGAAAGAGCCGAGCGCTCCTTGAAAAACGCCAACACCGGGATCGGAATGCTCTGAAACACAGTCAGGTAGATGATGTATTGCAACACCGTCTCACTGGCTCTCACCCCTTTGGCATCCACCACCGTGTAAGACGCAATGAACGCCCCCGCGCACACCGCCATCAGAATCGGTTTGAACATATGAGCGGTCATCTTGCGCACAAACGTCAAACTGATAATCCCCACGCAAATCAGCAACACCCCAGCTATCGCCTGGAACGACAGCTGTTCATGCAGCAGAAAGTAGGAAAACAGCGCCACCAGTACCGGCGGCACACCACGCATCACCGGGTAGACTTGGCCGAAGTCTCCCGTCTCATACGCTTTAACGAGAAATAGCCTATAGGCCGTATTGAGCACCACCGAGAGCAACACATAGCCCCAGACCTGTAGGCTAGGCATATTGACCAGCGGCAACGCCGCCAGGCAGATCACCAACGCCGTGCCATCGACCATAGCCAGCGTCATGAAACGGCTGCTTCCGGCCCGGACAACGGCATTCCAGGTAGCGTGCATAAAGGCAGAGATCAAGACGAGCGTGATCGCTATGTCGGAGTTGTCCATGGGACTCAGCTTATGGTGGGTATTGGAGGATGTGCGTTATGAGCGTTGGGGCATCATTGTTTGCGTAGCCACATCCGAAGCATGTAGCGATTCAGATCGCTTAAAGTCTCGGCATCATCGATCTCTGCGCGTGGAGCATTCACATCTATGAAATGCGTTCGGGTATGAAGAAACTTGTTATCAGCCGAAATAAGCACCTGCCCAGGTTCCAGCAGCACGCGATGTTGGACCGTTGATTGATCAAGGACAGTATCCAAAAAGTCTAGCGCCTGAGATTGAGACCGTGTCAACGGCACGCCAGCTTTAAAGTGGGCTGACTCAATGTAGACACGAAAGTATCTAATCAGAGGAATACCTTCGCTGGAAAAGCTAAGTATGGGGGCTTTAAACAGTTGTTCCTCCTCTGCCATCCCGCGATTCTCAAAAAAGAAGTCACACTTGAGCTCTTCCAATATATCTGGAAACGCCATCAACTCCGCGTATACCGCGCTTGCATCAATCAGAATGCTCTCACCGCCCAAAAGCGCCTTCTGGCCGCAGGCCAGGATCAAATAATCAATAGGAAGCGGGTCGCTCACTCCGTCGTTGTGTACGTAAGCTCCCTGACGGGTCTGATGGTATCTCGCACCGTCTTCAATGCTTTTGCCACCTCGGTCGTAAACCTCAATCACCTTGTGACCAAGATGGTTCTGCACCATTGGCGCACCAAGTAAAGAACCAAATGTCCATACCAGCGATTTGAAACTTGCAAGGTTGTCGACCTTAAAACCATCAAGGATCAAGACATGGCTTTCATGGTCGATCATGTTTCGTATGTTACGTAACTCTTCGCTTAGGAAAGGTGAGTGACGCGGTTCAATGTAAGCCGGCTTCGCGTCGAATCGACTATCGTCGATATCCGGTTCGAATGTATTTTTTGCGTTCAGCAGCTCATCAAATGCAGATTTTGAGAGCCTGACTTTAGATACTTCTTGGCGAAAATTACTGACATTTATGTTCATCGCAATCCTTTACGGTGATTAGTTGGAGCAGCTATTTAACTAAGCCCGTCACGAGTAAAAAAGCGAAACCTCGTCAGCGCTGCCATCAAAATTCGTCATGCCAGACTTGTCCTACAGGCGAGCGCAATTAAGTGGTAGTCGCTGGCATTTCGTCACGGCTTGTAAAGGGCCAGCAAGCCATGTCCCTTTAAATTGCAGGACGTTTCCGAGACAATCCACGCCGCCTTGTGCCTGTTGGAACCGCTGGCTAGTCTTCGCCCCGTCACTGCTCATCAGTGATCGGGTTTAGTCGCTCGGGTCTTACATGGCGCATGGCTCTCATGAAGTTTTATGGTGGCTGTGCGCAGGGCGCCTTCGGGTGCGCCGGATTGCCATGTGGCCGGTCGACTAACCTGCGTACAGCCGCCACCCTCCGTTTAGTCGCGACGGGTGTCAGCTCCTAAATCATATGGAGTTACACCATGAATAAAATTGTCCCCGATCCACCGACCGACCCGCTCAACGACCGCGCCGCATTCAATCGCGCCCTCGAACACTACCTGCCGACGCAGAGCTTCCACACCATTAACGAAGACTTGAGCTTCGAAGACTCCCTGCTCTACACCGCCAGCCTGCTGAACAGCGCTTCGGCGACTGCGCTGGACTGTGGCGAATTGCTGGAGAGTCCACAGCGGGCGAAAATTCTGGCGGTGTGGCATTTGTTGGAAATTGCCAAGACCACCGTCGACCGCTCCATCGAATGCCTGCATCCACGTAAAGCCTGACCCCGCGCAGTCAAAAATGTGGGTGCGGCGGTGCGACTTACTTGCTCGCGAAAGCGGTTGTAGCCGCTGCCGAGGCACGAGGCTGCGATGCGTGTCCGCAGGACCGCCTTGGGGCCACTGCGTCGGAATGCCGCACCAAGCCCGTCGCAGCCTCATTCTTCGGCAGCGGCTACAACCGCTATCGCAGGCAAGCCAGCTCCCACATTGGTTCTGCGGCGTCACTGATGGGCAGTTACAATGCCGCTCCCCAAAGGAGCCTGCATGACTTCTCTGCTTACCGACTGGCGCCATCGCCCCACCCACCAACGCGTCTGGGCCCTGGCCGCGCCGATGATCCTGTCCAATATCTCGGTGCCCTTGGTGGCGCTGGTGGACAGCATGGTCATCGGTCATCTGCCCCATGCCCATCAACTCGGAGCCGTGGCCGTCGGCGCCAGCCTGTATACCTTCCTGGCTTGGGCCATGGGTTTCCTGCGCATGGGTTCCACCGGGTTTGCCGCCCAGGCCGCCGGACGCGGGGATGGCGCGGCCTTGCGGCAGATTCTCCTGCAAGGGTTGTTGCTGGCGTTGGGGTTGGCGATGTTACTGGGAACGATAGGTGTGCCCCTCAGCGGCCTGGTGCTGGACTGGATGCAGCCCTCGCCGGAGCTGAATGAGCTGACCCGCGAGTTTTTCCACACTCGCCTGTTCGGCTTGCCCGCAGCGCTTGCAAGCTACGCGTTGGTGGGCTGGTTCCTCGGCACCCAGAATGCTCGCGCGCCCTTGGCCATTTTGCTGACCACCAACCTGGTGAACATCGCCCTCAACCTATGGTTCGTCCTCGGACTGGACTGGGGCGTGGTCGGTTCGGCGCGGGCCTCGGTGATCGCGGAATGGACCGGCGCCCTGCTTGGCCTCGCGCTGACGCAAAAAGCCCTGCGCGCCTACCCCGGCCATATCGCCTGGGCGGCGTTGAAGTTATGGCAAAGCTGGCGTCCACTGCTGGCCGTCAACCGCGACATCTTTATCCGCAGCCTGGCGCTGCAATCGGTATTTTTCATGATCACGGTGCAAGGCGCACGCCTTGGGGATGCCACCGTCGCCGCCAACGCCCTGCTGCTCAACGGCCTGTTGCTGACCGCTCATGCTCTGGATGGCCTGGCCCACGCAGTCGAGGCATTGTGCGGCCATGCCATAGGCGCCCACGACCGCCAGGCCCTGCGTCGCTCGTTGGTGGTCGCCTGCGGTTGGTCGCTGCTGGCAAGCATCGGTTTCGCCTTGTTGTTTGCGGTGTTCGGTCATCTGTTTATTGCCATGCAGACCGATATCCCCAGCGTGCGCGAAACAGCCGACATCTACCTGCCCTATCTGGCAGTACTGCCGTTGATTGCGGTGTGGAGTTATCTGCTGGACGGTCTGTTTATCGGCGCCACCCGCGCCAGGGAAATGCGCAACGGCATGCTGCTGACGGTCCTGCTTCTGCTGCCCTTCGCCTGGATGTTGCAGGGCTTTGGCAATCACGGGCTGTGGATCACTTTTCTGCTGTTCATGGCGTTACGCAGCCTCACGTTGTGGGCCATTGCCTGGCGCTTGAACAAGCAGGACCGTTGGCTCACTGAACCCTGAGGACACTCGGCATCATTCGAATGTTACAAAGCAGTTTGGCTTTTTTCGGGATCCAAACCACAGAGCATTTATACCGCCGCGGCTAAACATCGGCCCTCACGTAAAGTTGATCTGTGAATGAACATACTCCCAATACCATCAACATCCCCTACCCTTTCTCCACCCGCCAGCAAACCGACAGAACCCGACGGCACACGTCACACCAACGTTTTAGTCGACGATGGCAATGTCAAAATTCAACATCTTTTTACCTATAAAACGGATCATCAAGGCAAGCGGGGCCTCGATGTCAGTCGGGTCCTTATTACCACCACCGACCAAGATGACAACGTCACTATCACCGTAGGCGTAAACCACCAACTCAACGCGCGTATAAATGGCAAAGACTACAAACTCCCACTGACTGCAAACAACGACTCGCACTCGCTGACCATCAGAACCGAAGGAGGCAATGACCGCATTACCGTCGACAAGCACGTCAACATCGAAATGCACATACGTGGTGGAGATGGCGATGACTACATCGCGGCGAATGGACGGTTTGGTACCGTGGACGGAGGTAAAGGCAACGATTACATACGCCTGGGCACCGGCCATACCGTGGCCTTTGGCGGCGATGGCGACGACACAATGATCGCGGGCATCGGCAACGCCGTAATGTCCGGCGGCAGAGGCAACGACAAGCTATATGCCACGTACCCCCTGCAGAACACAGACCAGCGGCAGGTTCACCTCAATGGCGACCAGGGTGATGACGAACTCTATGCCGGGACCGGCATAAACACCCTGAACGGCGGACTCGGCAACGATAAACTCGTGGGCTATCGCCAGACTACTTTCTACACCGGCGCGGGCCAGGACTCGGTCCACTCCTATGACCGTCGGGATCGGATCTACGCAAAAAAGACCGATACGGTCCACGCGCCAGAACAGGCAAAAACGTCCGCTATCGACTACAGCGACGCTGGCAAAAAAGGCTTCAGAATAGAGGGCCCCACAGAATTTGTTGAGCGGGTAGAAGACCAACTGGAGCAACTCAGGGGGTCGCCGGCCGGACAGAAAATGCTTCAGGAAATGGACCGTCTTGCCGAGAAGAATGGCGGCCCTGTGACCATCACACCTTCTGGCGTCGTAGCAAGAAACTCTTATGAGTTTGCCAATGCGTTCAGAGACGCTATCCCTGACAGCGAGTATGAAAAATTCAAATACCGGCCTGAGCTCGGGTTTATAAAAGATGGCGTCGCCGGCTCAGCAGCCACCCACGCGCAGATAACCTTTCATCCCGACTATTTCGAGAAGGCCTTTTCAATCTCGCCCTTAATCGCCCTGTTTCATGAGATGAGCCATGCCTATAACGGCGCGACCGGCACCTTTATACCGGGTAACAAGCCGATAATTGGAAATTATGGAATTCCCGTCATGGTGCGTGGCCAGCCGCTCACGGTGGAAAATGGCGAATATCAAGCCGTTGGGCTTCCAAGTAACGGCGCGGCCTTCGATTTCGACAACAACCCTCTGACACCGCCCACCACCGCCAACCCATGGCCATACAACGAAAACGCCTTGCGCGCAGAAATGGGCCTGCCGCTGCGTGATCGATATGAGGAGCAGGAGCCCCCGCGCATCGTTTAGGGCCGATTCCTGAAGACAGGACGAAGACTATGTCAGTGATATTCATGGCGTTGTGCATTCCTGTCACTTGGCTCTGACACTGCCTACCTGTGAATTCTGACAGGTTACAAACCTGTACCACAGGCGTTGAATGGCGATGGTTAAAACCCATCTCATACATTCAAGGAGAGTCGGATATGAACATCACAAAAGCCCTGTGGGTCGCCGCCGCTTTCGCGCTGGTAAGCATCGCCGGATGCACCAATGGACAAGGGCCTACTAACATTGCGGGGAAACAGAGGATCGAAAACAAAACCGCGTTCACGCTAGCGGTGATGCACGGTACTCAGTTACACCAGGTTGCCCCTTCCCAATCGATTGAGCTGGATATCAATAGCTTTAATATCACCATCTCGCTTGCTAACAGCGCGGGGAGAATTGACCGGCTGGTCCTTAAATACAACCCAGGCCGGTGTCCGGTAGCTCACTGCGTTGAAGTAAATTGACCAACCAACTTCAAGCGAGGTAACAAAGCTCGAGTGAACCCCAGCAGTACTCGGCGCAGGCGCCGCTACCTGTAGGAGCGAGTTTGCTCGCTCCTACAGGGCTTTACTTACGACGAGAGGTACGACGAACGCGTCAACCCCAACCGCAACGCATCCAGGAACTGAGTCCGCTCCGCCGCCGTGATCTTCGCACTGGCGCACTTGTCGCGGTAGTGAGTCATCAACTCTTCCGGCGACAAGTGCACGTAGCGCAGCATGTCTTCGATAGTGTCGTGGGTCTCGATACCGGCGCTGTACACCGAACCATCTTCGCGCTGATAGATGTTCACCGAGTCGGTGTCACCGAACAGGTTGTGCATGTCGCCAAGGATTTCCTGGTAGGCGCCCACCAGGAAAATACCCAGCAGATAGTCCTCGCCTTCCTTCACGGCGTGTACCGGCAAGCTGGTCTCGATGCTCTGCTCGTCGACGTACTGCTTGATCTTGCCGTCGGAATCGCAGGTCAGGTCTTGCAGCACGGCGCGGCGCAGCGGCTCTTCGTCCAGACGGTGCAGCGGCAGGATCGGCAGCACTTGGCCGATGGCCCAGGTGTCCGGCAGGCTCTGGAATACCGAAAAGTTGCAGATGTACTTGTCGGCCAGCTTGTCGTTGAGCTCGTCCAGCACCTGACGGTGGGAACGCTGACGGGCTTTCAACGAATCGTGCAGGCGACGGCACACAGCGAAGTAGCACTGCTCGGCCAGGGCTTTTTCCGCCAGCGTGATCTTGCCATCGGCGTACTGGGTGGCCACGTCGCTCATGTAGTGAGTGGCGCGCCAGTAGGTTTCGGTGACCATTTCAATATCGGTCGGGCCCAGCAGGTCCACCAGCCACTGCACGGTTTCCGGCAGGCTTTCCTTGTTCTCGATCTGGGGCACGTCGTCGTTGTGTTTCTCGACGTCGGTGACTTGCACCACCAGCATGGCGTGGTGGGCGGTCAGGGAACGGCCGCTCTCGGAGAAGATGTGCGGGTGCGGCAGGCTCTGGGCGTCGCAGAATTCCTTGAGCATGCCCACGACCACACCGGCGTAGTCGTCCATGTCGTAGTTGATGGAGCTGGCGTTACGCGAGTGGGTACCGTCGTAGTCCACGCCCAGGCCACCGCCGACGTCGATGTGATCCACCGGCAGGCCGAGGTTGCGCAGTTCGCCGTAGTAACGAATGGCTTCCTTGAAGCCGTGCTGGTAGTCCGCCAGGTTGGCGATCTGCGAGCCCATGTGGAAGTGCAGCAGGCGAATGCCCTGGTCCAGGCCGGCAGCGCGGAAGCGCTCCACCACGGACAACAGTTGTGCAGCCGACAGGCCGAACTTGGATTTCTCACCGCCGGTGTCAGCCCATTTGCTCGACGCCAGGGACGACAGGCGCACCCGCAGGCCAACCTGTGGCTTGACCTTAAGGTTAGCGGCTTCTTCGATCACCAGGCCGACTTCGGATTCTTTCTCAATCACGATAAAGACGTTGTGACCCAACTTCTGGCCCATCAGCGCCAGGCGGATGAACTCACGGTCCTTGTAACCGTTGCAGACGATGGTGCCGCCTTTCGGCGCCAACGCCAGCACGGCCAGCAGCTCAGGCTTGGAACCGGCTTCCAGGCCGATGGACACGTCCTGGGTGGCGATGATGTTCTCGATCACCGCTTCCTGCTGGTTCACCTTGATCGGGTACAGCGCGGTGTATTTGCTCTGGTATTCCAGGCGTTCGATGTTGGCATCGAAGGCGCCGGTCAACTGGCGTACGCGGTCTTGCAGAATGTCCGGGAAGCGCACCAGCAGCGGCAGGGACAGGCCGCTTTTACGCAGCTCGTCCACTTGCTCGTAAAGGTCGACGGGCGTGCTATTCGGGCCGTTCGGACGAACTTCGACGCGACCGGCGTCATTGATCGCGAAATACCCGGCCCCCCAATGGCGAATCCCGTAAACACTGCGGCTGTCCGCAACTGTCCATTGGCTGCCATCGTCTTTGCGTGTGCGTCGTACGGACATCGAAGTCCCCTATAAATGAAGTCGAAGTGCACCACCCCCCTTTCGGGGATGGCGCAGTCTAAAAAATGAAAATGACGATTTGCCTGTGAGAGGGGTAGACCCCGCTTGCAGGACAGAGTTTAGACACCGGTCAGGAACAGGCTCTGTGAAAACCATGGGGACGACAGCGCAGGTTCAGCGAGTGGGTCGTCAGGGTGGTTTTCACAGAGGCTGCTAGCCGCCGGATTTCTTCGCCTTGTAACCGAGCTTGATCAACTCGGCCAACAGCAACTCGACGTGGTCGCCCTGGATTTCGATGATCCCGTCTTTCAGGGCGCCACCGGTGCCACAGCGCTTTTTCAGCGTGGTGGCCAGCTCCTTGAGCGCGTCTTCAGCCAGGGGCACGCCGGTGATGGTCGTCACCGTCTTGCCGCCACGGCCTTTGCTCTCGCGACGTACGCGGGCAATGCCATCGCCTTCGGGAATCAGGGTTTGTTTGCAGGTACAGGCGTCCACGGGCTGGCGACAGTCCGGGCAATGTCGACCTGCGTCGGTGGAAAATACCAGGCCACCAAGGGCGGCGAAGGATGCGGCTTTTTTGGCCACCGGCAATCCTCTTGGGAGGACAAAGACTGATCAGCGCCCAACCGGGTCACCGACCGCGAAGCCCCACTCAGGCAGGGGCAGCGCTACTGGACCGGGGCAACGCGCCGGTTCAGTTTGAAAAGTCGCGCAGTGTAACGACAAAAAGCCTGCTTGCTAAGAGCCAAATGGCGCCAATTTATGCAACTTTAGCGACGTGAGGCCAGATAACGACGCAAGCCTTCCTGCGCATCCGGGCAGTAGGGCTTTTTGTCAGCGTCTCGCAGCACCGCATCGAGGGGCATGAAGCGTGCCTCCATGACCTCTTCAGGCTGCAGGCGCAGAGGGCCGTCCCAAACGGCGGAGAACGACGTACACCAGAGCCGGCTATCGCCGTCTTCAAAGTAGAAATGATCGTGAGCAGTTAATTCCACACCGCCAACGCCCAGTTCTTCTTCCAGCTCACGGGCGGCGGAATCGGCATACGACTCCCCTGCCGCCACCATTCCGCCCGCCGCCGTATCCCAAAACCCGGGGTAGATAGCTTTACTCAGAGTGCGCCGATGCACACACAGCTCACCGGCAGAGTTGAACAGGAAGATAAAGGTGCAGCGGCCGATCAGACCTCGCTGGCGCAGATCGGAACGCACCAGCGCGCCGAGCAGGTTGTCCTGCTCGTCGACCCAAGCGATCAGTTCGGCATCAGAGGCCGCACGGTGCGCGGCCTCCTGGGAGGAGGCGTCCATCATCAACCCTGGTTAAGAAGCTGACGCAAGTCGATCACCGCAGCGTTAGCCCGGGAAATGTAGTTGGCCATGACCAGCGAGTGATTGGCCAGGATGCCAAAGCCGCTGCCATTGAGGATCATGGGGCTCCACACCGGCTCCTGCGAGGCTTCCAGCTCACGAATGATCTGGCGCACGCTGACCGTGGCGTTCTTTTTGGCCAGCACATCGGCGAAGTCGACTTCAATGGCGCGCAGCAGATGGGACAGAGCCCAGGCCTGACCGCGTGCTTCGTAGAACACGTTATCGATCTGCATCCATGGCGTTTCCACCACTTCCTCATCGACCTGCGGCACTTCACCCGGCGCCAGGGCCTCGGTCTTCAGCGCGGTATTGAGCTTGACCCGGCCAACGCTGGCCGACAGCCGTTGCGACAACGAACCCAAGCGAGTGGCCACATCACCCAGCCAGTTGTTCAGGTTGTCGGCACGGGCGTAGAACAGCGCGCCTCTCTGGTTAGGATCCGACAAACGGGCTTCATAGCGGCTCAGGGAGTTGATGCCTTCCTGGTATTCCGACTCCGTGGATGGCAGCACCCAGCTCTTGTTGTCGAAGTTGAACCGTGGCTCGGCCTTGGCCAGGTCCGCATCTTCAGCCGACTGCGACTGGGAACGGGCGAAGTCCTTGCGCAAAGCACGGGTCAGGTCGCGCACTTGGACCAGCACGCCGTATTCCCAGCTCGGCATGTTGTCCATCCACAGGCCAGGCGGGAAACGGTCGTTGGAAATGTAGCCGCCAGGCTTGTTCAACAAGGTGCCGACCACGGTCTTGAGGGTTTCTACGGTGGTGTAACCCACCACCATCTGCTTGCCTTCCTTCTCGGCGGCGAGCTGGGCGTTCTGCTGGACCGCAAACAGGGCAGGCTCTTCGCTCCAGTACCAACCCAGGGCACCTGTCACCAACAGGTACAGGGCAATCAGGGAGAGCAACGCCCGGCTCATCAGCAGGTTACGAAAATAGCTGCGGGGAGCCGACTTGGGCTCGGGTGCCGGGCCCTTTGCACTGTCTGCACGGTTTTTCCAGTCCAGCATGGCGATATCCTTTCAATCACTTGAGTTCATGCACTTGAGTTGATGGCGTGCGTTAAAAGCTACGACCACAACCCTACCCCATCGTGCTGGTAAACGGCGCTTTTAATCAAACTGGCGCGTGGGAATAGCTCGACTATAAAGGATGCACGCTTTTTTGCGCCCACGCGACCAACAGGTCGGCAAATGAATAACCGGGCCCTTGCAGTTAATTGACGTATGACATTCGTGCAATGAAGAAGAGGTGCTAGCATAGAGCCACCAGTCGACCTCAGCATGCACCCTAACTAGTAGTCAGGATATGACCGAGCCAGAAGACCCCAGCCGTGAGCGCCTCAAGCACCATTTTGCCCAGCGGGTAATTCATCAGGCACGTCAAATTCTTGAGATCTGGCAGCGCCTGCAACGCAGCGAGTGGTCGAACGCCGACTTATCCGAACTCAGCGAGGCCAATCTGCGCCTGCTGCGTTTTGCCGAACGTTTCGAGCAACCTGAACACAGCCAACTGGCGCGACATATCAGCGATGCCCTGAAAGCCGTGGACGACAATCGCGGCCGGTTGAGCAGCCACCTGATCACCGACCTCAACCGTTTGATGCAGCGCCTGTCCCGCACCGGCCTGCGTCAGGGCGATCAGTTGGAACAAACCTTGTTGCCGCCCATGCGCAAGCCGATCTACGTGATGCTGGCCGATCACGACCGTGCCGAGCGCCTGGCCAAGCAACTGGAATTTTTTGGCTTGAGCGCCCAGCACCTGGACAGCGTAGCGGCGTTCCGCTCATCCATGGCTGAGCGTCTGCCGGCGGCGATTGTGATGGACGTGGACTTCTGCGGTCCGGGGCTGGGCCTGACGCTGGCGGCCGAAGCCCAGGAAGGCCTGGAGCAAAAGCTGCCACTGCTGTTTTTCAGCCTGCACGAAACCGACACCCCAACCCGCTTGGCCGCCGTACGCGCCGGCGGCCAGGAGTTCCTGACGGGCACCCTCGAAGCGTCGAGCCTGTTGGAAAAAATCGAAGTGCTGACCTGCGTCGCCCAGTACGAGCCTTATAAAGTGCTGATCATCGACGACTCCCGGGCCCAGGCCTTGCACACCGAGCGCCTGCTCAACAGTGCCGGTATCGTCACCCGCACCCTGATCGAACCGATCCAGGCCATGGCCGAACTGGCGGACTTCCAGCCGGACCTGATCATTCTCGACATGTATATGCCGGCCTGTACCGGTACCGAACTGGCCAAGGTTATTCGCCACAATGACCGTTATGTCAGCGTGCCGATTATCTACCTGTCCGCCGAAGATGACCTGGACAAGCAACTGGACGCCATGAGCGAAGGCGGCGACGACTTCCTCACCAAGCCGATCAAGCCGCGCCACCTGATCACCACCGTACGCAACCGGGCGGCGCGCGCGCGCAACCTCAAGGCGCGGATGGTCCGCGACAGCCTGACCGGGCTGTACAACCACACCCATATCCTGCAATTGCTCGAAGACTGCAGCTTCCGCTCCCGACGCGAGAGCAAGCCGTTGAGCTTTGCCATGCTCGACATTGACCACTTCAAGCGGGTCAACGACAGCCACGGTCACCCCATGGGCGACCGGGTCATCAAGAGCCTGGCGCTGTTCCTCAAACAGCGATTGCGCAAGACCGACTACATCGGCCGCTACGGTGGTGAAGAGTTCGCCATCGTCATGCCCGACACCGACCTCGACGCCGCCTGCAAAGTACTGGATGAAATTCGCAGTCGCTTCGCCGAGATTCACTACCCCGCCCAGCCCCAGGACTTGTGGTGCACCTTCAGTGCCGGTGTGGTGGAGCTGACGGAAGGCTGCGACAGCCTGATGATGGCGGCCCAGGCCGATGAGGCGCTGTACCGGGCCAAGGATGCCGGACGCAATCGAGTGCAGCCGACGCGAGCATCAAAGCAAAGTGCCATCTTTTCACCGGAATCCACTGAATCCGTCATAACCCTGTAATGAAAACGCAATAACTTCAGGCGCTTATCCTACAGCCGTTGGTTGAAACCACGCATGCGCCTGAAGCTGCTGACGAACCTGAACACCCTTCTTCTGGTCGCCGTTTGCCTGGCCTTGGGCGCTACGCTCTGGTGGTCGCAACGGGCACTGGAACGACCTTACCTGTTGATGGAACGCTACTTGGGCCTGTCGCAGGTCTTTCAGAACCAGGCGGCGCGCAATATCGACGACTACTTGGCCAGCGGCGATGCCCTGCGCTTGAGCAGCGCCAGCCAAAGCCTGGAAAGGCTGTTGCAACATCTGGACGAACTGCCAGCCGACCTGGCGCAAAACCTGCGGCCCAGCCTTGTCGACCTCGATAGCTTCAGCAAGACCGACCTGCTGGCTGCCGGCAAGCTGGCGGGCGACCCGCAAGCGTTGCTGCTGCAAGCCGAGCGGGAGTTGGGGGCGAATCTGGAACAACTCAGCCAATACGCCAGCGGGGTCAATTCACCTGACGCCGCACGTTATCTGCCGCCCTTGCTCGCAGCGTCCCAGCATCTGGCCAAACTGTCCCTGGCCCGGGACAAGCTGGTCAGCAGCGGGCGCAGCGAGCTGGCCGACGATGTCGAGCGGGAAGTGGCCAATATTCGTAGCCAGGCCGAACTGCTTGAGCAACTGCCATTGCTGGGCGTGACCGCCAACACCGAATCCAACACCGATGACTTCTCGGCACTGATGGGCCTGGAAAACACCGAAAAGACCGTCGCCCAGGACTCCGGCGTCGACCTCAAACGTGAACTCAACAGCCTGCTGACCCGCTACCCGGCGGAACTCAAGCGCACCCGCGAACAAATCCGCCAGCGGGCAGACCTGGCCAGCGCTACGCACCTGAAAATCGACACCGTGCAGCAAGCCATCGCGGGGTTGGAGCCCGTGGTACGCGCCCAACACGGGCAAATCCAAGGCGAAGTGCGGGTGATACAGGGGGTAATGATCGGTTTGATTCTGCTGATCGCACTGCTGATCGACACATTACAGCGACGCCTGGCCCGGGTTCTGACCAACCTGGCGCCGGCGCTGTCGACCTGGGCCGAAGGCGATTTCAGCCAGCCTATCGCTCTGGGCGCTACCAATCGCGAGTTGCACGATATTGAAGAGTCGCTCAATCGCCTGCGTGCCTATCTGGTGGCTCTGGTGGGCACCATCAGAGACAACGCCGAGCAAGTGGCCGGCAGTAGCCGAACCTTGGCCGAGTTGAGCAGCGGGCTGCACGACGGTGCCGAGCGGCAGGCCGGCGATACCGCGCAAATCCGCGACTCGCTGGGGGAGCTGGAAGCCACTATTCAGCAAGTGGCGGGCGACGCCAGCCAGGCCGCCGGGGCCAGCCGCAGTGCCGGGCAGGCGGTGGAACAGGGCCAACGTGTGATCGGCCTGAGCCTGACCGGATTGCACGCATTGGTAGGCGAAGTGCAGGGTAATGCGCAGATGATCGAGAAACTGGCCGAAGAATCCGCCACCATCGGCGGTGTACTGACAGTGATCCGCTCGATTGCCGACCAGACCAACCTGCTGGCCCTCAATGCCGCCATCGAAGCGGCCCGGGCGGGTGAAGCCGGCCGCGGGTTTGCCGTGGTCGCCGATGAAGTCCGCTCCCTGGCCCAGCGCACCGCCGGCGCCACCGCCGAAATCCAGGCCCTGATCGCCAGCTTGCAAACGGCTGCCAGGCAATCGGTGGAAGGCATGCGTGCTCAAGTCGAGCATGCCGAAGCCACCGCCCAGCAAGCCCAGGCAGCTGACGGGGCGCTGGATGAAATCGTCGGAGCGATCCAGACCATTTCCGACACCGCCGTACGTATTGCTGATGTCACCGCCCAGCAGAGCGGTGCTGTCAGTGAAATTCGCGATAACAGTGAGCGGATTCACCAACTGGGTGAGGATAATCTGCTGCGCATTGGTCAGGGGCGTAGTCAGGGTGAACACCTGCTGGTGCTCGGCGGGCAACTCAATACGGCGGTGCAGGCCTTTCGTGTCTGACTCGATCTTCCGCCTTATGGAGATCAAAATGTGGGAGCTGGCTTGCCTGCGATAGCGGTACCTCAGTGGCAGATTTACAACCTGATACACCGCTATCGCAGGCAAGCCAGCTCCCACGTGGAACCAGTGCTGTCTTCAAGACCGTATTACCCATGACCGGATTTAGCGAGCCGGTCACATATTTTGCGCAATCCTCGCTAATCGTGCTGCCTACTGCATAGAACTGGACAGTCACAAAGGCTTTGCGGCATAGTCGCCGGGTTCTGCCGTACCCACACTAATAACTAGGAACAGCCGATGGCGACCTTACTGGTTCTGCACGGACCCAACCTGAACCTGCTTGGCACCCGCGAACCGGGCGTTTACGGTGCAGTTACCCTCGAGCAGATCAACCTTGATCTGGAGCGACGGGCCCGTGATGCCGGCCACCATTTGCTCTACCTGCAAAGCAATGCCGAGTACGAATTGATTGATCGCATCCACGCCGCGCGCGGCGAAGGTGTGGACTTCATCCTGATCAATCCCGCCGCTTTTACGCATACAAGCGTTGCATTACGTGACGCGCTGCTGGCGGTGAGCATCCCATTCATCGAAGTGCATTTATCGAACGTGCACAAACGCGAACCTTTCCGCCATCACTCTTACTTCTCCGACGTTGCGGTAGGAGTGATCTGCGGCCTTGGCGCCAGCGGTTATCGACTGGCCCTGGAGGCCGCCCTGGAACAGCTTGAAGACACGGCCAAGCGCCCCTGACCGACCCTTTGGGAGTTGATGATTCATGGATATCCGTAAAGTTAAGAAGTTGATCGAACTGCTGGAAGAGTCCGGTATCGACGAGCTGGAGATCAAGGAAGGCGAGGAATCCGTACGGATCAGCCGTCACAGCAAGACCCCGGCCCAACAGTTCTATGCACCACAGATGCAAGCTCCGGCGCCTGCGCCAGTGGCTGCCGCTCCGGTTGCGACCGTTGCCGAAGCCCCTGCTGCTCCGAAACTGAATGGTTTTGTGGTCAAGTCGCCTATGGTCGGTACTTTCTACCGCACCCCGGCACCGACCTCGCCAGCCTTTGTTGAAATCGGCCAGACCGTCAAAGTGGGCGACACCATCTGTATCGTTGAAGCGATGAAGATGATGAACCACATCCAAGCTGAAAAAGCCGGTGTGATCGAATCCATCCTGGTAGAAAACGGTCAGCCGGTTGAATTCGACCAACCGCTGTTCACCATCGTTTGAACCGCGGAGAGCCAACGATGTTGAAACCTGCGAAGCTGGAAAAAGTCCTGATCGCCAACCGCGGCGAAATCGCCCTGCGGATCCTGCGCGCTTGCAAGGAAATGGGCATCAAGACCGTCGCGGTGTACTCGACTGCCGACAAAGAGCTGATGCACCTGGGTCTGGCTGACGAGACAGTTTGCATCGGCCCGGCCCCTGCCAACCTGTCTTACCTGCACATCCCGGCGATCATCGCGGCGGCTGAAGTGACCGGCGCTACCGCCATTCACCCAGGCTACGGTTTCCTCGCGGAAAACGCCGATTTCGCCGAACAGGTGGAAAAATCCGGTTTTGCCTTCATCGGCCCGAAAGCCGACACCATTCGCCTGATGGGCGACAAGGTATCGGCCAAGCACGCCATGATCGCTGCCGGCGTGCCAACCGTTCCAGGTTCCGACGGCCCACTGCCTGAAGACCCGGAAACCGCTCTACGCATTGGTCGCGAAGTCGGTTACCCGGTGATCATCAAGGCCGCTGGCGGCGGCGGTGGTCGCGGCATGCGCGTTGTGCATAAAGAAGAAGACCTGATCGAAGCGGCCAAGCAGACTCGTGAAGAAGCGGGCGCCTGGTTCAGCAACCCGATGGTCTACCTCGAGAAATACCTGACCAACCCACGTCACGTGGAAGTCCAGGTGCTTTCCGATGGCCAGGGTCACGCGATTCACCTGGGCGACCGTGACTGCTCGCTGCAACGTCGTCACCAGAAAGTTCTTGAAGAAGCACCGGCACCGGGCCTGGATGAAACTGCCCGTGCCGAAGTGTTGGCGCGCTGCGTCAAGGCCTGCATCGACATTAACTACCGTGGTGCTGGCACCTTCGAGTTCCTCTACGAGAACGGCCGCTTCTACTTCATCGAGATGAACACTCGTGTGCAGGTAGAGCACCCCGTATCGGAAATGGTCACGGGCATCGACATCGTCAAGGAGATGCTGAGCATCGCCGCTGGCAACACGCTGTCGTTTACCCAGGATGACGTGAAGATCCACGGCCACTCGCTCGAGTGCCGGATCAACGCCGAAGACCCGAAGACCTTTATCCCAAGCCCAGGCATGGTCAAGCATTTCCATGCACCAGGTGGCAACGGCGTTCGCGTCGATTCGCACCTGTACAGCGGCTACAAGGTTCCGTCGAACTACGACTCCCTGATCGGCAAGCTGATCACTTGGGGCTCGACTCGCGATGAAGCCATGGCACGCATGCGCAATGCCCTGGACGAAATCGTGGTAGACGGCATCAAGACCAACATCCCGTTGCATCGGGATCTGGTTCGCGATGAAGGGTTCTGCGAAGGTGGTGTGAATATTCACTACCTGGAACACAAGCTGGCTAATCAGTAAGTGCTCCACCCTGACAAAGCCGCCTTCGGGCGGCTTTGTTGTTTATGGGATCTTGAAAACACCACCACACAATGTGGGAGCCGGGCTTGCCCGCGATGGCGGCTGTAGCCTCTCTGCGATGCGTCCTTGGGGCCGCTACGCAGCCCATCGCAGCCTCGTACCTCGACAGCGGCTACAACTAGCCCAGATTCGACACCCGTGTATCCAACGGTGTCGTCTTCTGTCCCTCGCTCGCGTAAACTTGCGCGCTTTCACAGCCTCACCCGGCTGCACACTCATATTTTCAAAGGTGCCCGCCATGCCTTGGCTGCAAGTCCGTCTCGCCATCAGCCCAGAACAAGCCGAAACCTACGAAGACGCGTTCCTTGAAGTTGGCGCCGTGTCGGTGACCTTCATGGACGCCGAAGACCAGCCGATCTTCGAGCCGGAACTGAACACCACCCCGCTGTGGTCCCACACCCATCTGCTGGCCCTGTTCGAAGACGGCACCGATGCCGCCAGCGTCCTGGCCCACATGGAACTGCTCACCGGCAGCCCGCTGCCCGAGCACCACAGCGAAATCATCGAAGACCAGGATTGGGAACGCAGCTGGATGGACAACTTCCAGCCCATGCGTTTCGGCCAGCGCCTGTGGATCGTGCCAAGCTGGCACGCCGCTCCCGAGCCTGACGCGGTAAACCTGTTGCTGGACCCGGGCCTGGCCTTCGGCACCGGCACTCACCCGACCACCGCCCTGTGCCTGGAATGGCTCGACGGCCAGGACCTGCAAAATTGCAACGTACTGGACTTCGGCTGCGGCTCGGGGATTCTGGCCATCGCCGCCCTGCTGCTGGGCGCCAACGAAGCTGTCGGTACCGATATCGACGTGCAAGCCCTGGAAGCTTCCCGCGATAACGCCGGGCGCAACAACATCCCGGAAGACAAATTCCCGCTGTACCTGCCAGAGCAACTGCCTCAAGTGCAGGCCGACGTGCTGGTTGCCAACATTCTCGCCGGGCCGCTGGTCTCGCTGGCGCCGCAACTGTCCAGCCTGGTCAAGCCAGGTGGCCGCCTGGCGTTGTCGGGGATCCTCGCCGAGCAAGGCGAAGACGTCGCCGCCGCCTACGCCAAGGATTTCGAGCTGGATCCGATCGCCAACCGTGATGGCTGGGTACGCATCAGCGGTCGTCGGCGCTAGAATGAGCGCCTGCATGAATCGGATGGCCGCATGACCGACAGTTTCGTCACCCAGTGCCCGCATTGCCAAGCGCGCTTTCGTGTCAACCACGCTCAACTGAGCGTGGCCCGCGGCGTGGTTCGCTGTGGCGCGTGCCTGCAAACGTTCAATGCTGCCCGCCAGTTGCTGGAACAACATGCCAGCCCCGCAGCGCCTGCACCTCAAGCGCCCGCAGCAGCAGAACCGATACCTGAGCCACCGCGCGCCATCAGCCAAAAGCAATGGAGTGCCGAAGAGCTGGACCTGGATAACCTGGACCTCGATGAAGAGCTGGCCAAGCTTGAACGCCGGGAGATTCAACACACCCAGCCGCCGGGCACCGATCGCCGGCAAAAGGAAGACGCCCTCAGCGCAACCCGTGACTCGGCCAAGGCCGAAGAAGAACAATGGGCCGCCAGCCTATTCAGCGACACACCCGACGAACGGGCTCAGGCCATAAAATCGACAGACGACGAGCCTGAACCGGCAACACCGGCTGCCGGCAAAGCCAAGCGTACCGAGCCATCGATGTCGTTCAGTACCGTCGAAGAGCCAGACGAGCCTGTACTTCACGCCGAGCATGCCGATGACGAACGTGACCCTCCTGTAACGCCCGTCAGCATCGAACCGGAACCTGAACAGCCACGCCGCAAACGTGCTCGCCGCGACACCAGTGCCCATGATGAAATGCTCCAGGACCTGGAAGATGATCCGCTGCATCTCTATGCCCAGAAACGTCCTTCGGGCTGGGGTGGCCGCCTGTTCTGGGGCTTGTTGGTACTCCTGGCCGCCGCAGGCCTGGCGGGCCAGTACGTCGCTTATCAATTCGATGACCTGGCACGCCAGGATGCCTATCGCCCCTGGTTCCAGGAACTGTGCCCGAAAGTAGGCTGCACCGTGCCATCACGGGTCGACATCGCCCACATCAAGAGCAGCAACCTGGTGGTGCGTAGCCACCCGGAGTTCAGCGGTGCGCTGGTAGTGGACGCGATCATCTATAACCGCGCAACCTTCTCCCAGCCTTTTCCGTTGCTGGAACTGCGCTTCGCCGACCTCAACGGAAACCTGATCGCCAGCCGGCGCTTCAAGCCCGCCGAGTACCTCAACGGCGAACTGGCAGGCCAGACCGAGATGCCGTCCCAGACCCCCATTCACATCGCCCTGGACATCCTCGACCCGGGCAACAAGGCCGTGAATTACAGCCTGAGTTTCCACTCCCCCGAGTGAATCGGTTCAGGCGTTGAGGTTTGACGGCGGATTATTGACTGCGCCGTCCGCGACCAAACTGGCGGCGATAAGAAAATAACTGTTCAGATTTTATCCAATTCAGCCTTTATCCAGTCATCGAGAGCGGGTATCATGCCAACCCTTTTTCGAACTCTAATGATCCGGCCCCACAACAGGGAAGTCCTATGTCGGCGGTACGCATCGGCCCATACACATTGCACAACGGCTTGATTCTCGCCCCCATGGCGGGCGTCACCGACCAGCCCTTTCGTCAGCTTTGCAAGCGATTGGGAGCAGGCCTTGTAGTCTCGGAAATGGTCACCAGCGACATGAGCTTGTGGAACACCCGCAAATCGCGGATGCGCATGATCCACGAAGGTGATCCCGAGCCCCGCTCGGTACAGATCGCCGGCGGTGACGCGCAGATGCTGGCGGATGCGGCCCGGGCCAACGTCGAGTTGGGGGCGCAGATTATTGATATCAACATGGGCTGTCCGGCAAAAAAAGTCTGCAACAAGGCCGCCGGTTCTGCTTTGCTCAAGGATGAAGCACTGGTGAGCGAGATCCTGCATGCCGTTGTCGCTGCAGTGGATGTGCCGGTCACCCTGAAGATTCGCACCGGCTGGGACCGGGAGAACAAGAATGGCCTGACGGTGGCGAAGATCGCCGAACAGGCGGGCATTACAGCGCTGGCAGTGCATGGCCGCACCCGCGCCGACCTTTATACCGGTGAAGCCGAGTACGACACCATTGCCGCGATCAAGCAGGCAGTGTCGATTCCGGTCTTTGCCAACGGCGACATCGACTCGGCCGAGAAAGCCCGGCGCGTACTGCACGCGACCGGCGCCGACGGCCTGTTGATTGGCCGGGCAGCCCAAGGGCGGCCATGGATTTTTCGTGAGATCGAGCATTTTCTGCGTACCGGCGAAACCTTGCCGGCACCGGAGTTGATCGAGGTGGAACGTATTCTGCTAGAGCATCTGGCCGCCCTGCACGCCTTCTACGGAGACGTGATGGGAGTACGCATTGCTCGCAAGCATGTCGGCTGGTATCTCGCAACCTTGCCGGGCGCCAGGGAATTTCGCGCCCACTTCAATCGTTTGGATGATACGCAAGCACAGGTCGCCACCGTTCGAGAGTATTTCAGCGAGCGTGAAAAGAGCCTGGGGACAGGGGACGGAGAAGGGGTGGCCGCATGACGATGATGACCGAGACTTTAGTGAGTGGAACGACACCCGTGAGCGACAACGTCAATTTGAAACAGCACCTCAACACGCCGAGCGAAGAAGGCCAGACCCTTCGCGGGAGTGTCGAGAAGGCGCTGCACAATTATTTCGCCCACCTTGAGGGCGCTGCCGTCACGGACGTGTACAACCTGGTGCTCTCCGAAGTCGAGGCGCCCTTGCTCGAAAGCGTGATGAACTACGTCAAGGGCAACCAGACCAAAGCCAGTGAGCTGCTGGGCCTCAACCGGGGCACCTTGCGCAAAAAGCTCAAGCAGTACGATTTGCTGTAAGCATTCAATCAAACCAGAAAGGCGCCCGCGTAAAACCGGTCGCCTTTTTTGCTGACTCCTTTGCTTTTGATGGAAATTGAGATGACCGACCAGACTACCCGCCTGCCGATCCGCCGTGCCTTGATCAGCGTCTCCGACAAGACCGGGATCCTCGAATTTGCCCGGGAGCTGGAAGCCCTGGGCGTGGAGATTCTCTCCACCGGCGGGACCTTCAAGCTGCTGCAGGACAACGGCGTAGCCGCAGTAGAGGTCGCGGACTACACCGGTTTCGCAGAAATGATGGACGGTCGGGTCAAGACCCTGCACCCGAAAATCCACGGCGGGATCCTCGGTCGTCGCGGTATCGACGACGCCATCATGACCGAACACGGCATCAAGCCGATCGACCTGGTGGCCGTTAACCTCTACCCGTTCGAAGCAACGATCTCTAAGCCTGGCTGCGACCTGCCGACCGCTATCGAAAACATCGATATCGGCGGCCCGACCATGGTTCGCTCGGCGGCCAAGAACCACAAAGACGTGGCCATCGTGGTTAACGCCAGCGATTACGCCAACGTACTGGAAAGCCTGAAAGCCGGCGGCCTGACCTACGCCCAGCGCTTCGACCTGATGCTCAAGGCCTTCGAACACACTGCTGCCTACGACGGCATGATCGCCAACTACATGGGCACCGTGAACCAGGCGGCTGAAACCCTGAGCACTGAAGGTCGCAGCCAGTTCCCGCGCACCTTCAACAGCCAGTTCATCAAGGCCCAGGAAATGCGCTACGGCGAGAACCCGCACCAGAGCGCGGCGTTCTACGTGGAAGCCAAGCCTGCCGAAGTAGGCATCGCCACCGCGACCCAACTGCAAGGCAAAGAGCTGTCCTACAACAACGTGGCCGACACCGACGCCGCACTGGAATGTGTGAAGAGCTTCGTCAAGCCGGCCTGCGTGATCGTCAAGCACGCCAACCCGTGCGGCGTGGCGGTGAGCCCGGACGCTGAAGGCGGTATCCGCCAGGCGTACGAACTGGCCTACGCCACCGATACCGAATCGGCGTTTGGCGGGATCATCGCCTTCAACCGTGAACTGGACGCCGAAACGGCCAAGGCCATCGTTGAGCGTCAATTCGTTGAAGTAATCATTGCGCCAAGCGTCAGTGAAGAGGCCCGTGCCATCGTGGCCGCCAAAGCTAACGTGCGTCTGCTGGCCTGCGGCGAGTGGTCGGCTGACCGTGCTGCTGCCTGGGACTACAAACGCGTCAATGGCGGCTTGCTGGTACAGAGCCGCGACATCGGCATGATCGGTAGCGAAGACCTGAAAGTTGTGACCAAGCGCGCACCGACCGAGCAGGAAATCAACGACCTGATCTTCGCCTGGAAAGTCGCCAAGTACGTTAAGTCCAACGCCATCGTCTACGCCAAGAACCGCCAGACCATCGGTGTCGGCGCTGGCCAGATGAGCCGCGTGAACTCGGCCCGCATTGCGGCGATCAAGGCTGAGCATGCCGGTTTGCAGGTGCAAGGTTCGGTCATGGCATCGGACGCGTTCTTCCCGTTCCGCGACGGCCTGGACAATGCGGCCAAGGCCGGCGTTACTGCGGTGATCCAACCAGGCGGCTCGATGCGTGATGCAGAAGTGATTGCTGCCGCTGATGAAGCCGGCATCGCCATGGTCTTCACCGGCATGCGCCACTTCCGTCACTGATTGACTTGATCCCCTGTGGGCACTGGCCTGCAGGGAGCTGGATTTATGTGGGAGCCGGGCTTGCCCGCGATAGCATCACCTTGATCTAACTGAAAGACCGAGGTACCTGCATCGCGGGCAAGCCCGGCTCCCACACAAGCCAACTCCCACAGCAAAGCAGCCCACAGTGTTCTCCCGAATTCAGCGTCATCCGAGGTTTTTGAAATGAATGTTTTGATCATTGGCAGCGGTGGCCGTGAACACGCCCTGGCCTGGAAAGTTGCCCAGGACCCTCGCGTCCAGAAAGTCTTCGTCGCCCCAGGCAACGCCGGCACCGCCATTGAAGCCAAGTGCGAAAACGTCGCCATCGACGTCTTGGCCCTTGAGCAGCTTGCAGACTTTGCCGAGAAGAACGTTTCCTTGACCATCGTCGGTCCGGAAGTCCCATTGGTCGCCGGCGTTGTGGACCTGTTCCGCAGCCGTGGCCTGGACTGCTTCGGCCCTACCGCTGGCGCAGCCCAGTTGGAAGGTTCGAAAGCCTTCACCAAGGACTTCCTGGCGCGCCACAAGATTCCAACGGCCGACTACCAGAACTTCACCGAGATCGAGCCTGCCCTGGCTTATCTGCGTGAAAAAGGCGCCCCGATCGTGATCAAGGCCGACGGCCTGGCTGCCGGGAAAGGCGTGATTGTCGCCATGACCCTGGCGGAAGCTGAAGACGCCGTGCGTGACATGCTCGCCGGCAATGCTTTTGGTGACGCTGGTTCGCGTGTAGTGATCGAGGAGTTCCTCGACGGCGAAGAAGCCAGCTTTATCGTGATGGTCGATGGCAAGAACGTCTTGCCGATGGCCACCAGCCAAGACCACAAGCGCGTCGGCGACGGCGACACCGGCCCGAACACGGGAGGCATGGGTGCCTACTCCCCTGCCCCAGTGGTCACCGCCGAAGTGCACAAACGCGTGATGGACCTGGTGATCTGGCCGACCGTGCGTGGCATGGCCGACGAAGGCAATGTCTACACCGGTTTCCTGTACGCCGGCTTGATGATCGACAAGGCTGGCAATCCGAAAGTCATCGAGTTCAACTGCCGCTTCGGCGACCCGGAAACCCAACCGGTGATGCTGCGTCTGCAATCGAGCCTGGTGCTGTTGGTGGAAGCTGCCCTGGCCCAGGCCCTGGACAAGGTCGAAGCCCAATGGGATCCGCGCCCAAGCGTCGGTATCGTACTGGCCGCCGGAGGTTACCCTGCCGACTACGCCAAGGGCGATGTGATTGAAGGTCTGGATGCGGCTGCTACGCTGGAAGGTAAGGTGTTCCACGCGGGCACCGCGCTCAAGGATGGCAAGGTCGTCACTGCCGGTGGTCGTGTACTGTGCGCCACGGCCATGGGTGCCAGTGTTGATGCCGCCCAGCAACAAGCTTACAAGCTGGCCGCGAAAATTGACTGGCAGGGTTGCTTCTACCGCAAGGACATTGGCTACCGCGCCATTGCCCGTGAGCGTGGCGAAGATCAATAAGCAGCTACCCGTTCGGTTAGGCAGGGGCCCTTGGCCCTTGCCGTACTATTGCGGCCCCGCGCATAGTTACCCCGTGCATTAATCTACGAAGGGATTTCGCCGTGCGCTGGCTCAGGATCGCCATAGGTTTCACTGTCAGCCTGCTGACTCTGCTCTGCCTGTTCCCGGCCCAGGCCGCCGCACAAGGCAGTGGTTGGGCTGTATTGCTTGACGAACAGGCCGATCTGCAACTGAGCGATATCCGCTCCCCTCGCTACACCAATCAATTCAGCCCCATCGAACTGGACCGGATCACCGCTGCCGAACCGGACGGTGCGTTGTGGGTACGCTTCAAGTTGCAACCCGGCAAGCACGAGCAAGTGCTGCGGGTGTTCGCCCCCGATCTGGCACACCTGAACCTGTATGTACTGGACGGCGACACCCTGCTGGAGCAACAAACCACCGGTACCCGCCAGCCCCAGACGGAACGCCCGTTGCCCAGCAGCGACTTCATGCTGCCGATGCCGCAAAGCCAGAAGCCACTGGACGTCTACCTACGCCTGGTTTCGGAACACGAACTGCGGCCGTATATCACCCTCGAGCCAGCAGTGCTCGCTGCCGCCAATCAGAACCAGACACTGGTCTACGGGCTGCTGTTCGGCTGCCTGGTGATGCTGATCCTGCATAACCTGACCCGCTACGCCTACCATCGCTCCCGCAGCAGCCTGTGGCTGGCCGCCTGCGAGATGCTGTTGTTGCTGAGCCTGCTGCTGTTGCTCAACACCCTGGGCCCGTGGCTGCCAAACTGGCATGCGGCCCAGACGCCGGGCGCCTACCTCGCCTTGCTGCTGACAGCGCCTTGCGGGTTGATGTTCGCCTACCGCTTCTTCGCGCCCCTTGGCCCGCACCCGCTGAACAAGCTGCTGATGGCGGACATCCTGCTGATCATCCTGTGCGGCTTGCTGCTGTTGTTCGTCAACACCTTGCCGTTGAATATCATTACCTACGTATTGGTGGCCCTGGCCGGCCTGAGCATGCTGTTCGTCTCGGCCTATCACTGGCAAAAAGGTTACCGGCCGGCACGGCTGTTCATGTTGGCCATGGTGGTGTTCAACATCGGCACGCTGATCATCCTGCCAGCGCTGCTGGGCCTGACGCTGGTAGCACCACAGGGTTTGATCGTCACCCTATTGAGCTTTATCTGCATCAGCGGCCTGTTGATGAGCCTGGCCCTGGCCGAACGCCAACGCAGCATCACCGAAGACCGCTTCAGCCTCAGCCGCGACCTCGCAGCAAGCAACGCCGAGATCGCCGCGAAGGCGGAGTTCCTGGCGAAGATCAGCCATGAAATCCGTACGCCCATGAACGGCGTTCTGGGCATGACCGAACTGCTGCTGGGCACGCCGCTGTCGGTCAAGCAGCGCGATTACGTGCAGACCATTCACAGCGCCGGTAACGAACTGCTCACACTGATCAACGAGATCCTCGATATCTCCAAGCTCGAATCCGGGCAGATCGAATTGGACGACGTGCAGTTCGACCTCAACGCGCTGATCGAAGACTGCCTGAGTATTTTCCGCGCCAAGGCTGAACAGCAGAATGTCGAGCTGATCAGCTTTATCCAGCCCCAAGTGCCGCGCGTGATCAGCGGCGACCCGACACGCCTGCGCCAGGCGCTGTTGAGCCTGCTGGAAAATGCCCTGCACAAGACCGATGAAGGCGAAGTACTGATCGTCGTCGCCCTGGATGAGCGCAGCAGCAAGCCGCGCCTGCGCATTGCCGTGCAAGACAGCGGCTTGCCAATGGAAGCCGCCGAGCGCGACGCCTTGCTGCACAGTGAATTGCACAGCAAGAACTTCCTTTCGGCCACCCGTTTGAGCGGTCACCTGGGGCTGGTCATCGCCCGTCAGTTGATCCTGCTGATGCACGGCGAATTCGGCATCAAGAGCGGCAGCCATCAGGGCAGCACCCTGTGGCTGACGCTGCCACTGGACCCCGAACGCCTGGAGCATCCAACCTCCGATCTCGACGGCCCACTCAAGGGTGCGCGGGTACTGGTGGTGGACGACAACGACACCTGCCGCAAGGTGCTGGTGCAGCAATGCACGGCCTGGGGCCTGAACGTCAGCGCCGTCCCTTCGGGCAAGGAAGCCCTGGCCCTGCTGCGGACCAAGGCGCACCTGCGGGACTACTTCGACGTGGTCCTGCTCGACCAAAACATGCCGGGCATGACCGGCATGCAACTGGCGGCGAAGATCAAGGAAGACCCGAGCCTGAACCACGACATTCTGCTGATCATGCTCACCGGCATCAGCAATGCCCCGAGCAAGATCATCGCGCGCAATTGCGGGATCAAGCGCATCCTCGCCAAACCGGTGGCCGGCTACACCCTCAAGACCACCTTGGCCGATGAGCTGACCCAGCGCAGCAAGGGCATTGCCCCGTCACGACAACCGAGCCTCAGCGCTCCCGCAGCGGTGACCGTGCCCAGTGATTTCCGCATCCTGGTGGCCGAAGACAACAGCATCTCCACCAAAGTGATTCGCGGCATGCTCGGCAAACTCAACCTGCAACCGGATACCGCCAGCAATGGCGAGGAAGCCTTGCAGGCGATGAAGGCCCAGCGTTACGACCTGGTGCTGATGGATTGCGAGATGCCGATCCTCGACGGGTTCTCTGCTACCCAGCAATTACGGGCCTGGGAAGTCAGCAACCAACGTATCCGCACGCCGATCGTGGCACTGACGGCGCACATTCTTTCGGAGCATAAGGAACGTGCACGCCAAGCCGGGATGGACGGGCACATGGCCAAGCCGGTGGAACTGTCGCAGTTGCGGGAGTTGGTGGAGTACTGGGTGGCGCAGCGCGAGCAAAAAGCCGCGCAGCTACACAGCTCCTGACGTTGGAGCCAACCACTGTGGCGAGCGGGCTTGCCCGCGTTGGGTTGCGCAGCAGCCCTAAAATAGCCACACCGCTCTTCCGGAAAAGTAGCGGTGTTCTTATTGAGGCTGCTTCGCAGCCCAACGCGGGCAAGCCCGCTCGCCACAGGACAAGCGCCTTCACCACAGGTAAACTCTCGCTCGCCCTCCTTCGCTGTGAGCTCCCACCATGCTCCATGTGTTGTTCAGCGTTTATTTGAAGATGCTGGTGCTGTATAGCCCCTTCTTCGTACTTTCCTGCTTTATCAGCCTGACGCGCGGCTACTCCAGCAAGGAGCGGCGACGCCTGGCCTGGAAGGTGGCCCTGGCAACCCTGGTGTCGAGCGTCCTGCTCTACCTGTTTGGCCGAGTGATTTTCAGCGTATTCGGCATCACGGTGGACGCCTTTCGCATTGGTGCCGGCAGCGTGCTGTTCATCTCAGCGTTGGGCATGGCCCAGGGCAAGTCAGCGGTACAGACCGACAATGTGCAGCAGGACGTGACCATCGTCCCGCTGACCATCCCCCTGACCGTTGGCCCCGGCACCATTGGTGCGCTGTTGGTGATGGGCGTCAGCCAGCCCCATTGGGACGACAAGATCACCGCCATCCTCAGCATTGCCCTGGCCAGCCTGACAGTCGGCGTGGTGCTCTACCTGTCCAACCGTATTGAACGCATCCTCGGCGACCAGGGCTTGCAGATCGTCAGCCGTCTGATGGGCTTGTTTGTGTGTGCACTGGCGGCGCAAATCATCTTCACCGGCGTGCGTGGTTACTTGGTGCCGTAAGGCTCAGATCCGGTACTTGGCGATTGCCAATTGCACTTTGTCACCTGCACTTTCGCGCATTAGCTGGACGGTCTTTTCGTTGACCACAGCCGTATTCAACACCAGGCAAGTTTGCCCGCTGAAGGCTTCAAAAGAAGAGCTGTCCCATTCTATAAATGGAACACCAACCTGCTTGTTGACGCCGTGAGAACTGTAGATCACCAGCACCATCATGATTTCGCCGTTGCTCTCGGTACAGGACGCCAGGCCAAAATCCCCGCCGTCATGCACGCTGCTATTACGTTTGAATAAATCGAAAGAAGCAGGTTGCTGCTTCAAGGCCTCAACCGCATCCGCTGCCAACTTCGGCAGTGCGCTCAGCAGTGGCCCCGAAAAGGATGCAGCGGTGACCGTCGCGGCAATGATATTCAGGGCTGCCAACTGGACCGTCAGGCCCTTGCCGGAGGTCGAAACCCGCTCGAAGCTGCTGCGCACCGGCAACCAGCCAAGGCTGATCATGACGTTGATGAACTCGTCATACCAGGCTTCGGTCCCCCGACTGATCTTCAATACATCGCTGACATAGCTGCTGGCCAGCAGGTAACTCTTGCGGGTGTACTCCCTGTTCAGACCCGACATGCCCTCCACAAACGAGATGACGCTGTTATTCACCACCGCCGCGTTGAAGTCATCATCACGGTCGACCGGTGCAAGTTGCCCCGAACCTGACGCCCCCGGAAGCTTGTAGGCCGCAATCAATTTTCTCCTTTTGGCACTATTGATCCTTCTGTTATGTCGCTCCATTTGTATCTCTCCACAAACACCCCACATGGGGATTACCTCAACGGTAGTCCACTCATCAGCAGGCTTTCCATACGACAAACATGTCTGGGGAGAGCGACCAGAACAACCCGGCCCAGCAATAACAAGGCGCACATCCACGCCTTCCAGTTTTCCTGAGCCACAAATGAAAAAGCCCCAAGTCACCGCAGGTAATTACCCACTGTGACTCGGAGCTTTCCTTCACAAGCATCGACCTTTTCAGGACATCGGTTTTTCCCCATACCAGCGCGGCGTGTAGACCCACTCACCGCCACCTGCCCGAGGGAACACGCAGGTGGTGGACGAGCCGATCAACACCATGGTGCGCATGTCCACTTGATCCGGCGTCAGTTGCCCGAGGGTGGTGACCCGCAAGGTCTGTCCCGGACGCCCGATGTCACGCCCCAACACCACCGGCGTTTCGGCGGTACGGTGCTGCGCAACAATCTCCAGGGCACGCCCCAATTGCCATGGCCGCGAGCGGGAGATGGGGTTATAGAACGCCAGGGCCAGGTCGGCCTGGGACGCCAGGTCCAGGCGTTTTTCGATAATCGACCAGGGCTTGAGATTGTCCGACAGCGACATCACACAGAAGTCGTGACCCAACGGCGCACCCGCCTGGGCGGCAGTGGCCAGGGACGCCGAGACACCCGGCAGGATCTCCAGGTCGACCTGGTGCCAAGTCGGGTCACTGGACTCGTGCAAGGCTTCCAATACCGCAGCCGCCATGGCGAACACGCCGGGGTCACCGGAGGAAACCACGACGACTGAACGACCTTGGGCGGCCAGTTCAAACGCGTGGCGCGCACGCTGCATCTCTTCGCGGTTGTCGGTGCAATGCTGGACCTGATCGGCCCGAAACGGCCCGGCCATGCGCACGTAGGTTTCGTAGCCCAGTACGTCGGTGCAGCGCGCCAACTCGGACTTGACCGCCGGCACCATCAGCTCGGCAGCGCCCGGCCCCAGACCGATCACTGCCAGGCGCCCACGAGGGCGACCGATGAGGGACAAGTCCAACGGTTCGTCGGCTACTGTGATCACAATGTCGTCCGCGTCCGCCAGGGCGGCGAAACGTAGCGGCACATTCAACTCCAGCGACGCCTCGTGCAGCTCGGGACTGGCCATGTCCTGGTCATTGGCCAACAGGCACGCCAGGGACTGCGCAGCGATCCCGGCATCGTGCAATGCCTCGCGAATCCGCAGGGCCAATTGCGCGCCAGGTCGGCACGTCACCCAGACATTCTTCGGATAAATCAGCAACTCATTGGGCGCCGGTACGCGCTCGCGATTGCCCACATGAATCGCCAGGTTCGCTTGCTGGTCCTCAGGCAGATTGGCCTGATCCAGCCACGGCGCGGCGCCTTCGATACGCACCGACTCACCGGCCAGCAGGTCCGAGACAAAACGCTTGCCGAGCTCCAGATCCGCCAACTGATAACCCTTGGGCGGGTTGAGCAGGCAGGTGCCAAAACGTAGCTCGCCGCTGGTGGTGATGGCGGCGGCAACACCGAGTGCGGTGGCGATTTCCCGCGCTAGCACATTCACCCCGCCCAGGCCGCCGAGCAGCGGCACCACGGCGCTGCCATCCTCGGCTACCGCCAGCACCGCCGGCTCAGCGCCCTTTTCCAGCAACAGCGGCGCCAGCGTACGGATCACGATCCCCGCCGCGCACAGCGCGATGATCGGCGTGCCCTGCTGATACAACTGGCGCAAGGTCGTGCCGAACTCGCTGTACACCCGGTCAGCACCATCCACCCGTTCGGCCAGGCCGTGGATCAGCGCGTCGGGGTACAACTGCTGGATGCTGCGGGCGGTGGCAAGGCTGCCGTTGCCCAGAATCACAATCGCGGGAGCCGTCATCAGCCTTGCCACCTTTCGCCGGGGACGATGATCAGTGAGAAGTACGGCGAAGACATGGGCTCAACCTGATCCAGCGGGACGATTTTCTGGTTGGTCATGGTCGCGCGTTCCACATACAACGCGCGCTCGGCCAGACCGAGTTCTTCCAGCACCTGACGCACCTTGGGAAAGTTGCGCCCCAGCTTCATGATCACCGCCGCGTCGGCATCCGCCAGGCGCCGCTTTAGGTCATCATGAGGTAACACACCAGAGAGCACCGACAGGCTCTGGTTGCGGTACACCAACGGCGCTCCCAGCACCGACGCCCCACCCAGCATCGAGCACACGCCCGGGATGACCTGGGCCTCGTAGCGCTCGGCCAGGCGGTCATGCAAATACATGTAGGAACCGTAGAAGAACGGATCGCCTTCACAGATCACCGCCACGTCGCGACCGGCATCCAGATGCGCGGCCACCTCAACACTGGCGCTGTCGTAGAAATCGCTGATCACCTGCTCGTAAGACAGAGGTGCCGGCAAGGCCTCGGTGGTCACCGGGTACACCAGCGGCATCAAGGTCTGCTCAGCGACCAGGTGATCTTCGATGATGCCGAAGGCGTTGCCCTTCTTGCCCTTGGCCACGAAGTACGCCACCACCGGCGATTCACGCAACAGGCGCAGGGCCTTGAGGGTGATCAGTTCCGGATCACCGGGGCCTACGCCCAAGCCGATCAAACGTCCGCGAGCCTGCATTATTCGACCTCCGTGGCCAAAGCATTGACCGCCGCCGCCGCCATGGCACTGCCGCCCAAGCGACCTTGCATGATCACGAACGGCACACCACGGCTGTCAGCGGCCAGCATCGCCTTGGATTCGGCAGCACCGACAAAGCCCACCGGAAAACCGAGGATCAACGCCGGTTTGGGTGCGCCGGCGTCGAGCATTTCCAGCAGGTAGAACAAAGCAGTGGGCGCATTGCCGATCACCACCACGCTGCCTTCCAGGTGTGGACGCCACAATTCCAGGGCGGCAGCGGAGCGGGTGTTGCCCAACTCGCGCGCCAGGTCCGGCACGCTGTCATCGCGCAGGGTGCAGATCACCTGATTGTTGGCGGGCAGACGGGTGCGTGTTACGCCCTCGGAGACCATCCGCGCATCACACAGGATCGGCGCACCGGCGGCCAGCGCCTCGCGCCCGGCCTTGCCCGCGCCTTCGGAAAACTGCAGGCCGTCGATGGCATCGACCATGCCGCAGGCGTGAATCACCCGCACCGCGAGTTTTTCCAGGTCGGCCGGGATGCGATCCAGCTTGGCTTCTGCGCGAATGATCGCGAAGGAGTTGCGATAGATCTCCTGACCGTCGCGGATGTAATCAATCATTGGTGTTGCTCCGTGGGCCGGCGCGCAGCGTGGCGCCTACCGCGTCAATAGAAAGAGTGCGTGCGTGCAGGCGGCCGAAACCCGGCTGGCCTGCTTCGCGAAAATAGAGGTCGTAGTGACCGGGGCTCACCGCCAGCAAGGTGACGGGTGCGGTGTGGGCAGCGGCGCAGGAACGCGGGCAGCCGGACAGGTGGACGTTCTGGCCTTGCAGCAGCGTGGCCAGTTGCAGGGCGTCGGCCTTGGTGTCGGCCAGGCCTTTGCCACAACCCGTAGAGCCGGTGCAGGCGATCAGGCGAGCCAGGGGCTGATCCACCGAACACAGAAAGCCCAATTGCGCCAGACGTTCGGTGACGACAGCGGCGTCCTGGGCCAGCAGATTGGGCAGCAGCACACCTTGCCATGGAGTGAATCGCAGGCTGGCATCGCCATATTCGCTGGCCAAGCGGGCAGCGCCCTGAAGCATGGCGCCGTCCAATCTTCCGAGGGGGGCGACAACGCCGACGTAAACGCGGTTTTCCTGACGCTGTGGATAACTGCCCAAGTGCAGCGGTGCGGGGTGGGCACGGCGTGAAAAACCGGTAACAGGCCGCAAGGGCAAACGCAGTTGCCCCAGGCAGTGATCCACCGTCGTTTCAGCCAACAAATGACGCATGCGTGTTTGCTCAGGCCGTGCCAGGTCGAGAAACCACTCCAGCACGGCCACCACCAGCGCATGTCCTTGGGCCAGTGGCACGGCGGCCAGCGGGGCGTCATGACCTGGGCATCCGGCCAGGCCGAACGCCAGCAGCGTCTCGCCATTTGTCTCAAAGGCCGACAACCACAGGTCGTGGTGATGTTCGAGCATCGCCAGGGCCTCGCCGCCGTCCAACTGCACGGCGAACTTGGCCGACAATTCATGAAAGCGCGGGTGGGTTTGCAAGCTGGCAAGGATCTGATTCGCCAGGGGCCGGGTATCGAACAACATGTCGCGGTCGATCCCAGCGCTGGGGCTGAGCATCAGGTTGCGTACATCATCCCCGCCAGCAGTGCTCGGGCCCAGGCCCGCCGCCAGCAGCGTTGCAATGAGGGCGTCATGCTCGGTGCCGATCCCGCGAATCTGCAGGTTGGCGCGGTTGGTCGCTTCGATCACCCCGCCTGCGTACATCTGCGCTGCATCTGCTACGGCGCTGGCCTGTTCGGCAGTGATCGATCCGCCCGCCAATTTGATCCGGCAAATCCCGCCATCCAACGCCTGGACAATACGCAGCAACCCCGGACAACCCGAGGGGCGCAACGCAGTGGACAATGGCAATGGTTTCACGGGGGCTACCGGTTAACGGGTAAAGGCGCGGTATTATGCCTGCTTTGTCCGACGGCATGAAAAGCCTGCCCGTCGGATGTCGTTCAAGGAATTCATATGTCGCCCTGGCTGACGGTAGTAGGCATCGGTGAAGACGGCTTCAAGGGGCTGGGCAGAAATGCCCGGCACGCCCTGTTGCGTGCCTCTCGCATTATTGGCGGCCAGCGCCAGCTGGACCTGTTGCCGGTGTGTATTCGCGGTGAACGCGCATTGTGGCCCAGCCCGTTTTCCCTGGAACCGGTGCTGGCTCGGCGCGGCGAAGCGATCTGCGTGCTGGCCAGCGGCGACCCAATGTTCTTTGGCGTGGGTGCCAGCCTTGCACGACAGTTACCCGCCGACGAATTGCTGATTCTGCCCGCGCCCTCTTCCGTGTCCCTGGCGGCGGCGCGCTTGGGCTGGCCGTTGCAGGACGTGGTGACGCTGTCGGTGGTAGCCCGCCCATTGGCCGCTCTGAATGCCCATCTTTCCAGTGGCGTACGTGTGCTGGTGCTGAGCAACGACGGCCAGAGCCCAGCGGCGATTGCCGCGCTGTTGCGCGCCAGTGGTTTCGGCCTGAGTCGTTTGAGCGTATTCGAACACCTGGGCGGTGCAGATGAACGGCGTGTCGATGGCATCGCCCAGGATTGGCAGGACCTGCCGGTTGCCGCCTTGAACCTGGTGGCCATCGACTGCGTTGCCGACGCCAACACCCCGCGCCTCTCACGCCTCGCCGGGCTGCCGGACTCGGCCTTCCGGCACGACGGCCAACTGACCAAGCGTGATGTTCGCGCCATGACCCTGGCGCGCCTGGCACCCGTACCCGGTGAACTGCTGTGGGATGTCGGCGCCGGCAGCGGCTCCATCGGCATCGAATGGATGCGCGCCCACCCCAGTTGCCGAGCGCTGGCAATCGAAGCGGATGAAGGCCGGCAAGTATTGATCGAACACAACCGCGACTCCCTCGGCGTCCCCGGCCTGCAACTGATTCGCGGCAGCGCACCCCAGGCCCTCGCCGGCCTGGAGGCACCGGATGCGATCTTCATCGGCGGCGGCGTGACCCGCGACGGCGTACTGGACACCTGCTGGCACCACCTGCGCCCCGGCGGCCGGCTGGTGGCCAATGCCGTGACCCTGCAAAGCGAAATGACCCTGATGGCCTGGCGCGAACAACACGGCGGCGAGCTGACGCGCATCCACATCGCTCAGGCGCAACCCTTGGGCAACTTCGACACCTGGCGCCAGGCGCTGCCGATCACCTTGCTGGAAGTGATCAAGCCGCTATGAAACGCATCTTGCTGTTGGGCGGCGTCACTGAAGCCCTGGCCATTGCCCGCACCTTGGGGCCAGAACATATCTACAGCCTGGCGGGCATTGGCCGAGTGCCCACCGACCTGACGTGCCAGGTGCGCGTCGGTGGTTACGGCGGCGTTGACGGACTGGCACAGTTCATTCGCGACGAAGGCATCGAACGGGTGCTGGATGCCACGCACCCCTATGCCGCGCAAATCAGCCATAACGCCGCCCATGCTGCGCGACTGTGCGGCGTGCCCTGCTGGGCCTTGCGCCGCCCCGCCTGGCAGCCGCAAGCCGGGGATGACTGGCGTGAAGTCAATGACTGGGCGGAGCTGACAAAAGCCCTCAAACCTTTCAAGCGTCCACTGTTCACCCTCGGCCGTGAGCCGTTGCAACATCTGGAGGAGATCCCTGCCGAGCAGTTCTGGACCTTGCGGGCGCTGGATGTTTATCCGGGCAACGAGCATTGCGAAGTGATCGGCGCTCGCGGGCCGTTTCTGATAGAGGATGAGCGCGCGTTGTTCGAACGACGGCAGATTGATGTGCTGATCAGCAAGAACAGCGGCAGTAGCGCAACGGAGCCGAAGCTGGAAGTGGCGCGGGAGCGCGGGGTGCCGGTGCTGATTTTGAAGCGGCCGGCGTTGGTGGGAGTGGATCGGGAGTTCGTGACGGTCAACTCAGTGTTGCAGGCGTTGCACACTCTAAATGTGGGAGCTGGCTTGCCCGCGTTGGAGTCGCCGCGGCGTATCTGAACTTCCGCGTGATCCGCATCGCAGGCAAGCCAGCTCCCACATTGTTCTAGGCTGCATTGAAGATCGCGCATGACAAAACACCTGCAACATTGGCAATCTCACGTTCACGACTATCCTGAAGTTCACGAAACCCCGGCCACTGCGACACCAAACCGCACACCGGCTTTTTACTTATCCCCCCCGATCAGGCTAAATACCCACTTGATCGCTTAACCCTACGGATAGTCCGCCATGGCCCGTCAACGCTTTGCATTTGCCTGGATCGCCTGCTTTGCAGTGCTGTTCAACGCGTTTGCCATGCCGATGGCCGGGGCGATGCAACAGTCGACAAACACCGTCGAGCAGCTGCTGTGGGGCAGTTTCTGCTCCGCCAGCGGCACCAAGCTGGTGGCGATTTCCTTAGGGGGCCTGGAGCAAAAGGCGCCGCAACAAGACGATCATTCCACCATGCAGCATTGCTGGTGCTGCTCGGGGTCGGCGCCGATGGTGGCGTTGCCAGGGCATGTGCCGCAGTTGTACTTCGCGCGATTCGACGCGGTGCAGAGCCTGCCGCCGCTGTCACTGCAATCCCCTACGCCACGCCAGCAATGGCCCAGCCTGAATCCCCGCGCCTCTCCAACGGCCTGATCACTTCGCAATTGAACTGCGTTTTGAACCGTTCTGGAGAACTACCATGCTCAAATCTTCCCTGCTTCTGGCTGCGTTGTTGCTGCCGATGTGTGCCGCCAATGCGGATGACTTCAAGGTCGGCGAACTGGTGGTCAGCGAACCCTGGTCACAGGAATTGCCACCCAACGCGCCTACGGTCGCCGCTTATTTCGTGATTCATAACAAGGGTGAAAACCCTG
Organism: Pseudomonas sp. ADAK18; assembly: GCF_012935695.1. Lineage (NCBI taxonomy): Bacteria > Pseudomonadati > Pseudomonadota > Gammaproteobacteria > Pseudomonadales > Pseudomonadaceae > Pseudomonas > Pseudomonas sp. ADAK18. The sequence continues at coordinate 6,381,214 of NZ_CP052859.1, read as the reverse complement.
ATCGCTTGCTCAGCGTCGACACGCCCGTGGCGGCCAAGGCCGAGTTGCATGAGCATGTGATGCAGGGCGACCTGATGAAAATGCAGCAGGTGACCAGCGTTGCCGTTCCGGCGGGCGGTGATCTGACGTTCGCACCCATGGCCTACCACGTGATGCTGCTGGACCTCAAAGACCGCAGCGTCCTGCGCGATGGCCAGCATTTCCCGCTGACCCTGAACTTCGAAAAAGCAGGCCCGGTGAAAGTGGAAGTCTCAGTGCAAAAGCAGGCACCGACGCCCAGCCACGAGCACATGCACACCCAGTAAACCTTCCAGGCCTGCACCCGGATGGGCGCCTCACGCGCCAGGTTGTCCACACCCCGCCGTAAGCCGATGAGCCTTGCGCGCGGCAGTTGGATTAGCCTGTTCGCCATGCTGATGATCTTTATCGGACCGCTGATTTCCCAAGCGATGCCGATGGACCATCACGCCGGCATGTCCATGCAAATGTCCATGGACGCGCCCAGTTGCCATGGCGAGCCTCAACACCCCGCAGAGCACAGCAAAGTCCCGGATGAGCATCATGTGCTCTGGGAAAAGTGTGGCTACTGCAGCTTGCTGTTCAGTTGCCCGGCATTGCCTGGCAGCGTGTCGTTCGTCAGCCTGGGCTCTACGCCTGCGGCCAACGCCATCATCCCCGCGCCACGCCTGGGCCACGCCCGTCAAAGCATTTTCCCCGGCGCCCGCAGCCGTGCGCCCCCCATCATCGCGTAGACACTTCACAGCGTTACTTCACCCGGCCGACTTCAGATAGACAGCCGCAGGCTGCTGGCCGTGTTGTTTACGATTGATTGATGGAATTTGTCATGTCCAGGTTTTCTGCTGACTCCCGATTGGGATATACCCCTGTGTTTGCCCTTCTGTGCGGCGCGCTATTGGCGCCACGGGTTCACGCCGACGAACACGCCGAGCACACCAACGAACTGGCCCCGACGGTGATCACCGCCATTGCCCCCAGCTCACCGCTGACGGTGATCACCAACCCCAAGGACCCGCGCCAACCGGTGCCGGCCAGCGACGGTGGCGACTACCTCAAGACCATCCCCGGCTTCGCCCTGATCCGCAACGGCGGCACCAACGGCGACCCGGTGCTGCGCGGCATGTTCGGCTCGCGGCTGAACATCCTCACCAACGGCAGCATGATGCTCGGTGCCTGCCCTGGCCGAATGGATGCGCCCACCTCCTACATCTCACCGGAAACCTACGACAAGCTGACGGTGATCAAAGGCCCGCAAACCGTACTATGGGGCCCCGGCGCCTCAGCCGGCACGATCCTGTTCGACCGTGAGCCGGAGCAGTTCGGCGAACTCGGCACACGGGTCAACGCCAGCGTCCTGGCCGGCTCCAACGGGCGCTTCGATAAAGTCGTCGATGCCGCTGCCGGCGGGCCATTGGGCTACATCCGAGTGATCGGAAACCAAGCCCATGCCGACGACTACAAGGACGGTAACAACGACACCGTCGCGTCGCGCTATGACAAATGGAACGGCGACGTCGCACTGGGCTGGACCCCAGACGCCGACACGCTGCTGGAACTGACCGCGGGTAAAGGTGACGGCGAAGCCCGTTACGCCGGGCGCGGCATGGACGGTTCGCAGTTCAAGCGCGAAAGCCTGGGCCTGCGTTTCGAGAAGTCCAATATCGGTGACGTGTTGGACAAGGTCGAAGCCCAGGTCTACTACAACTACGCCGACCACGTGATGGACAACTACACCCTGCGCACGCCGTCGGGCACCGGGATGATGGCCGGGCCCATGGCCTCGAACGTCGACCGCCGCACCCTCGGCGCACGGATCAAGGCGACCTGGCGCTGGGCCGACTTGCAACTGATCAGCGGCATCGACGCACAGACCAATGAACACCGCGAGCGCAGTGCCATGGGCATCGACACTTACAAAAACCTGCCGCGCGAGAAGGACGCCAACTTCCACAACTACGGCGTGTTCGGCGAGCTGACTTGGTACGCCGCCGAGCGCGACCGCCTGATCACCGGTGCCCGCCTGGACCGTGCCTCGGCCAAGGATTTTCGCCAAACCCTCAGCTCAGGAATGATGAGCCGCCCCAACCCCACCGCCGACAAGACCCGCGCCGACACCCTGCCCTCCGGTTTTGTGCGCTATGAGCACGACCTTGAAGGCAGCCCGACCACGGTCTATGCAGGCCTGGGCCATGCCGAGCGCTTCCCTGATTACTGGGAACTGTTTTCCCCCAACACCGGCACCGCCGGTTCAGCGAATGCCTTCGACGGCGTGAAGCCAGAGAAGACCACTCAGTTGGACTTCGGCCTGCAATACAAGTCCGCCGACCTGGAAGCCTGGGCCTCGGGCTATGTCGGCCAGGTGCGCGACTACATCCTGTTCGACTACCGCCAGGGCATGATGGGCACCACCACTCAAGCGCGTAACGTTGACGCCCGGATCATGGGCGGCGAACTGGGCGCAGCCTACAAACTGACCTCCAACTGGAAAGCCGACGCCACCCTGGCCTACGCCTGGGGCAAGAACACCAGCGACGGCAAGGCCCTGCCGCAAATGCCACCGCTGGATGCGCGTTTCGGCCTGACCTACAGCCAGGATGACTGGAGTGCCGGCGCCTTGTGGCGTGTGGTCGCGGCGCAAAACCGTATCGACCAGAACAAGGGCAACGTGGTCGGCAAGGACTTCGACAAGAGCTCAGGCTTTGGTGTGTTCTCACTGAACGCGGCGTATCGCATCAATAAGAACTTCAAGGTCAGCACCGGCGTCGACAACCTGTTCGGCAAGGCGTACGCCGAGCACTTGAACCTGGCGGGCAACGCCGGTTTCGGCTACCCGGCCAATGACCCGCAAGCCATCAAGGAACCGGGGCGCACGCTCTGGACCAAAGTGGACATGAGCTTCTAACAGACGCCCCGTTTTTTGTGGCGAGGGGGCTTGCCCCCGTTGGGCTGCGCGCAGCCCCATCCAGGTGACCGGAGGCTTTCAGACAGGTCGCGGTTGCAGGTTCTGGGGCTGCTACGCAGCCCAACGCGGGCAATCCCGCTCGCCACAACAAGTTCGTTCGCAACAACAAACAATTTGATCAGCCAGATGAATAACATGCCTTTTGCGGAGCACACCCCGATGACATCTCCAAAGATTTCCTTCTACAACCTGGCCTGGCGCTGGCATTTCTACGCCGGGCTGTTTGTCGCTCCGTTCATGGTGCTGCTGGCCCTGACCGGCATCATCTATCTGTTCAAACCCCAACTCGACCCGCTGATGTACGGCGACTTGCTCAAGGTCCAGAGCACCGGACATGCCTTAAGTGCCGACCAGCAACTGCTAAGGGCCCAAGCAGCTTATCCACAGGGCACGATCAGCAAGTACCTGCCGCCCGTTGATGCCACCAGCAGTGCGCAATTCGTCATGCATAACGCCGGGCATGAGCTGACCGTATTCGTCGACCCCTATCGCGGTACCGTACTCGGCGAGCAGGACGCAAAAAACAACCTGCAAGCCATCGCCCGCGCCCTGCACGGCGAGTTGATGATCGGTACCCTCGGTGATCGCCTGGTGGAGCTGGCCGCCGGCTGGGGCGTGATGCTGGTGGTGTCCGGCCTGTACCTGTGGTGGCCGCGAGGTAAATCAGCGGCCGGGACTTTATGGCCACGGCTTGGCTGTCGCGGTCGCTTGTTCTGGCGTGATTTGCATGCGGTCACCGGCTTCTGGGGCGCGGCCTTTTTGCTGGTGATGCTGCTCAGCGGCATGACCTGGACCGGCTTCTGGGGCAAGCAATACGCCGAACTGTGGAACCGCTTCCCGGCAGCGATGTGGAACAACGTCCCGCAATCCGACCAACAGGCGCGAAGCCTCAATACCGCCACGCAACAGACCGTGCCATGGGCCATGGAAAACACGCCGATGCCTATGTCCGGCGAGCATGCCGAACACATGAACCACGCCGGTATGAGCCAGGGCCCGGCGGCGCCGAGTATTCACTTGCAACAGGTCATGGACCTGGCCACCGCCCGCAAGGTCGAGCCCGGCTACAGCATCACCTTCCCGACTACCGCCGAAGGCGTGTTCACTATCGCGGTGTTCGCCAACGACCCACGCAACGATGCGACCCTGCATGTCGACCAATACACCGGCAAGGTCCTGGCCGATGTGCGCTGGGAGCAGTACAACGGCGTCGCCCGCGCCACGGAAGTCGGTGTGATGCTGCATGAGGGCAAGATGTTCGGCTGGATCAACCAGATTCTGGTGCTGCTGATCTGCCTGATGATCCTGCTCAGTGCCGTCAGTGGCGTGGTGATCTGGTGGAAGCGGCGGCCACAGGGCGGCTTGGGTGTACCTCCGTTGCGCCATGACCTGCCGAAGTGGAAAACCGCGATGGTGATCATGCTGGGCCTGGCGATTATTTTCCCGCTGGTCGGCGCCTCGTTGGTGCTGGTCTGGGTACTGGATCGCCTGCTGTTGTCACGGCTCTGGGGCCAACGTGAATCGGCCTCACCTTCGTCATGAGGCTTGCGATATGCCCTACATAGAGGCGCCATGTAGTCTTACGCGGGCTTTCATCTCCCACCTACAAAATGTTAACTTATAACATCTTTTCGCAATCTAAGCTCGCCACGCCTCGTGGCGAGCCGCGGCCGTTATTCGTAACGGCGGGCTACACCTTCTAATGAGAACTGCATGACCTCACTTAACCTCACCCACCTCGCCTGGACCCCACTGGGTCACGGCCACTGTCATCACCAGTTCCAACTGCGTGACGCCAGCTTGCAGGTGGGTGCAGGGGAGTTTGTCGGGTTGATCGGCCCCAACGGCAGCGGCAAGACCAGCCTGTTGCGCTGCGCCTATCGGTTCAGCAAGCCAGAGAATGGTGAGGTCTTGCTCGAACATCAAAACGTCTGGAACCAATCCTCACGCTGGTGCGCCCAGCGCATCGCGGTGGTGTTGCAGGAATTTCCCGATGCCTTCGGCTTGCGGGTGGACGAAGTGGTCGCCATGGGTCGCACACCCCACAAGAGACTGTTCGATAGCGATACAGAACAGGACCGACAACTGATCCAGCAAGCCCTCGAATCCGTCGGTCTGCTGGGCTTTGAAGACCACGCCTTCGCCACCCTCTCCGGCGGTGAAAAGCAACGCGTGATTCTGGCGCGCGCCCTGGCCCAGCAGCCGCAGTTGCTGATCCTCGACGAGCCCACCAACCACCTCGACCCACGCTATCAGTTGCAGTTGCTGCAACTGGTCAAGCGCCTGAACATCGGCACCCTCGCCAGCATTCATGACCTGAACCTGGCTGCCGCCTTTTGTGATCGCCTGTACGTAATCAACCATGGGCGCATCGTCGCCAGCGGCACGCCCCACGAAGTACTGACCACCGAACTGCTGCGCGAGGTGTTCGGTGTCGAAGCCCTGATCGACACTCACCCGCTGTCCGGCTACCCCCGAATCACCTGGATAACCCAACCATGATCCTGCGCTCCCTGCTGTCAGTCGCCCTGTTGCTCGGCACTTCCCAAGCTTTCGGCGAAGCGACTCATTACCCGCTGAAGATCCAGAGCTGCAACCGCACGGTGACCTTTCAGGAAGCGCCAAAACACGCGGTCAGCCATGACATCAACATGACCCAGATGATGCTTGCCCTGGGGCTGAAATCTCACATGGCTGGCTACAGCGGCGTCACCGGCTGGAAGTCGGTAACTGCGGAGATGGCGCAGATCCTCGATGGCTTGCCGGAGCTGGCGAGCAAATACCCATCCGTGGAAACCCTGCTCAACGCCAACGTCGATTTCTTTTTCGCCGGTTGGGATTACGGCATGCGCGTGGGTGGCGACCTGACCCCGCAAACCCTGCAACCCTTGGGCATCAATGTCTATGAGTTGACCGAGTCCTGCGCATTTGTGATGAAGCGCCCGGCGGCGACACTGGACGACACCTATAACGACCTGCGCAACCTGGGCAAGATCTTCGACGTGCAGGACCGCGCCAACGCACTGATCGCGCAGATGCAGGAACAAGTTGCCGAGGTGCAAAAAACCCTGCCCGCCGACAAACCTCGTGTGTTCCTCTACGACAGCGGCGAAGACCGCGCCATGACTTCCGGTCGACTGGGCATGCCCCAGGCGCTGATCGACGCCGCCGGCGGGCGCAACATTCTCGATGACGTGGAATCCAGTTGGACCCGGGTCAACTGGGAAACCGTGGTGGAGCGCAATCCGCAGGTGATCGTGATCGTCGACTACAGCGAAATCACCGCCGAGCAGAAAGAACAATTCCTGCTGAACAACCCGGCGTTGCAATCGGTGGACGCCATCAAGAACCAGCGCTTTATCGTCATCCCGTACGTGCAGGCCACGCCGGGCATCGACAACGTGCTGGCGGTTGAAACCCTGGCCAAAGGGTTCCACGGCGAATGATCAACCGTCGCTATGCCTTGCTGCTGAGTGCCCTTGGCGCACTGTTGCTGGTGTCCTGCGTGGTCTCGCTGGGATTCGGCTCGGCGCGGGTGCCGGTGGACGTGGTGTGGCGGATCTTGCTGCACAAGGCGTTCGGGATCGGTGAAGTGGATTGGACGGTCGGCCAGGAACATATCGTCTGGCTGATTCGCGTGCCACGCATGTTGCTCGGCGCGCTGGTGGGCGCCGGGCTGGCGCTCATCGGTGCGGTGTTGCAGGCGGTGACGCGTAACCCGCTGGCTGATCCACACCTGCTGGGCGTCACGTCGGGCGCCACCCTCGGCGCGGTGATCGTGGTGTTGCATGTGGGCGAGATCGTCGGCCTGTTGACCCTGCCCATCGCCGCATTTATTGGCGCACTGCTGAGCATGATCGTGGTGTTGGCAGTGGCCAGCCGCAACGGGCGGCTGGAGAGTGATCGCCTGCTACTGTGCGGCGTGGCGGTGTCGTTCGTGATGATGGCGGTGGCCAACCTGCTGCTGTTCATGGGCGATCATCGGGCGGCGTCAGCAGTGATGTTCTGGATGCTCGGCGGCCTGGGTTTGGCACGCTGGGAGCTGTTGGTTATCCCGACCGTCAGCGTGTTACTCGGATTGCTGTTGCTACTGGGAATGGCCCGCCCGTTGAACGCCTTGATGGCTGGTGAACAGACCGCCGTGACCCTCGGCCTGAACGCCCGCAATGTCCGCCTGAAGGTATTCCTGATCGCCTCGCTGATGACCGGCGTGCTGGTGTCCATCAGCGGTTCCATCGGCTTTGTCGGGCTGATGGTGCCGCATATCGCCCGACGCCTGGTGGGCGCTGAACACCGCCGGTTACTGCCGGTTTGCGTGTTACTGGGCAGCCTGTTCCTGGTGTGGGTCGATGTCGCCGCACGGACCCTGATCGCACCGGAAGACTTGCCCATCGGCGTAGCCACAGCCGCCATCGGCGGGCTGTTTTTTATCGGGCTGATGCGCAAGCGCTGACATCGCCCCGTTGTAGCGCATCTTGGCGCACCAACCCTATGAACCTGCCAGCTCATGGTGCATCGATGCTGTCAGGCCATAAGTAAAACGACCATTTCCTGCCTTTGTACGACTAGGCACACCGCTTGCAAAGCTCCACTCAACTTGTCCCTCAATAACAACGTTGAGTCACGGAGATCGCACCATGAAGCGTCGCAGTTTGATCAAGGCTTTCACTCTGTCGGCATCCATTGCCGCCATGGGCCTGACCTGGACCGTCCAGGCCGCCGAGACCATTAAGGTCGGCATCCTGCACTCGCTGTCCGGCACGATGGCCATCTCCGAAACGTCGCTCAAAGACATGGCGTTGATGACCATCGACGAGATCAACGCCAAGGGTGGTGTGAACGGCAAGATGCTGGAACCGGTGGTGGTGGACCCTGCATCGAACTGGCCGCTGTTTGCCGAAAAAGGCCGGCAGTTGCTGACTCAGGACAAGGTCGCCGTGGTGTTTGGCTGCTGGACGTCGGTGTCGCGTAAATCGGTGCTGCCGGTGTTTGAAGAACTCAATGGCCTGCTGTTCTATCCCGTGCAATATGAAGGCGAAGAGATGTCGCCCAACGTGTTCTACACCGGTGCCGCGCCCAACCAGCAGGCGATTCCTGCGGTGGAATACCTGATGAGCGAAGAAGGTGGCAGCGCCAAGCGCTTCTTCCTCTTGGGCACCGACTATGTGTACCCGCGCACCACCAACAAGATTTTGCGCTCGTTCCTGCACTCCAAAGGCGTGGCCGACAAGGACATCGAAGAGGTCTACACCCCGTTCGGTCATAGCGATTACCAGACCATCGTGGCCAACATCAAAAAGTTCTCCGCAGGCGGCAAGACGGCGGTGATCTCCACCGTGAATGGCGACTCCAACGTGCCGTTCTATAAAGAACTGGCCAACCAGGGCCTGAAGGCCACCGATGTTCCCGTTGTGGCCTTCTCCGTAGGTGAAGAAGAGCTGCGCGGCATCGACACCAAGCCACTGGTGGGCAACCTGGCGGCGTGGAACTACTTCCAGTCGGTAGAGAACCCGGTGAACAAGAAATTCGTCGCGGACTGGAAAGCCTACGCCAAGAAACACAACCTGCCGGGCGCGGATAAAGCCGTGACCAACGACCCGATGGAAGCCACTTATGTGGGCATCCATATGTGGGCGCAAGCGGCGGAAAAAGCCAAGTCCACTGACGTCGACAAGGTCCGCGAAGCCCTCGCCGGCCAGACCTTCGCCGCGCCGTCGGGCTACACCCTGACCATGGACAAGACCAACCACCACCTGCACAAGCCGGTGATGATCGGCGAGATCCAGGCGGATGGGCAGTTCTCGGTGGTGTGGCAGACCGAAGGGCCGATCCGCGCCCAGCCGTGGAGCCCGTACATTCCGGGGAATGACAAGAAGCCGGATTATGCGGTGAAGAGCAACTGATCCAGGGGTGTCGGCACCAAGCCCAAAATCTGGAGCCGACACAAACCCTGTGGGAGCTGGCTTGCCTGCGATGCAGGCGACGCGGTGCAACTGTCGCACCGCGGTGATGCCATCGCGGGCAAGCCCGGCTCCCACATTGTCCGTGCAAGGCCCAAAAATATGCCCACTGCCCTCCACCGCTTCATCCTGGCCATCCTGCTTGTGCTGCCTTTCGCCGCACACGCCGGCGACGCCGAAGACTTCATCAACGCCAATCCGATGCAACAAGCCAAGCTGCTCCAGGACTGGGCCGCCCAGCCCGACCCGGCCCGCATCGAGCTGGTCAACGCGCTGCAACAAGGCCAACTCACGGTCAACGGCGAAACCAAAACCGTACGCCTGAACAACCGCCTGCGCGGTCTGATCGACAATGTGCAAGCCAGCCAACAGTTGCTCGCTGCCGATCCCAAAATACGCCTGGCGGCCGCGCAACAACTGCAAAAAAGCGCGCAACCCGCGCAACTGAAATTCCTCGACCAGCAAGTGGCCGCCGAAACCAACGAAGGCGTTCACACCGCTCTCAGCCTGGCCCTGGCCAACCTGCAATTGGTGGACACCGACCCGGCCATACGCCTGGCCGCCGTACGATTGCTCGGCGGCACCGGTGACCCGTTGGCCCGTACCCGCCTTGAAGCCTTGCTCGCGCCAGGCGTCGAAGCGGACGCCGCCGTACACACCGCCGCCGAAACCAGCCTGGCCCAGGTCAAACGCAAACTGATGGTGGGCGAAATTCTCGGCCAGGCATTCAGCGGCATGTCCCTGGGTTCGATCCTGCTACTTGCCGCTCTCGGTCTGGCGATCACTTTCGGCTTGCTCGGCGTGATCAACATGGCCCACGGCGAGATGCTGATGCTCGGCGCCTACTCCACCTATGTGGTGCAGTTGCTGATGCAGCGCTACGTGCCGCAAGCCATCGAGTTCTATCCCCTGATCGCGCTGCCGGTAGCGTTTTTCGTCACCGCCGGTATCGGCATGGCTCTGGAGCGCACGGTGATTCGCCACCTCTACGGCCGCCCGCTGGAAACCCTGCTCGCCACCTGGGGCATCAGCCTGATGCTGATCCAGTTGGTGCGCCTGGTGTTCGGTGCGCAGAACGTCGAAGTGGCCAACCCGGCCTGGCTGTCGGGCGGGATCCAAGTGCTGCCAAACCTGGTGCTGCCGTACAACCGCATCGTGATCATCGCCTTCGCGCTGTTTGTGGTGGTGCTGACCTGGCTGTTGCTGAACAAGACCCGCCTGGGCCTCAACGTGCGCGCCGTGACCCAAAACCGCAACATGGCGGCCTGCTGCGGTGTACCCACCGGGCGTGTCGACATGCTCGCCTTTGGCCTCGGTTCCGGTATCGCCGGGCTGGGCGGTGTGGCCTTGAGTCAGGTCGGCAACGTCGGCCCGGACCTGGGCCAGAGCTACATCATCGATTCGTTCCTGGTGGTGGTGCTCGGCGGCGTCGGCCAGTTGGCCGGCAGCGTCATGGCTGCCTTCGGCCTGGGGATCGCCAACAAGATTCTTGAACCGCAGATCGGTGCCGTGCTCGGCAAGATCCTGATCCTCGCGCTGATCATTCTGTTTATCCAGAAACGCCCGCAAGGACTCTTCGCACTGAAAGGACGGGTGATCGACTGATGAACCAGCCATTGATGCTGACAGCCACACAAAAAGCCGGACCCAAGGTGACGATTGCGGTCGGCGCAGTGATCCTGATCCTGCTGCTGGCCATGCCGCTGTTTTCCCTGCTGTCGCCGGACAACCCGCTGCACGTCTCGGCCTACACCTTGACCCTGGTGGGCAAGATTCTCTGCTACGCGATCGTCGCCCTGGCATTGGACCTGGTGTGGGGTTACGCCGGGATGTTGTCCCTGGGTCACGGTTTGTTCTTCGCCCTCGGCGGTTATGCGATGGGCATGTACCTGATGCGCCAGGCCTCCGGCGATGAACTGCCGGCGTTCATGACGTTCCTGTCGTGGACCGAACTGCCATGGTATTGGGTCGGCACCAATCACTTCCTCTGGGCCATGTGCCTGGTGGTCTTGGCGCCAGGCTTGCTGGCCTTGGTGTTCGGTTTCTTCGCCTTCCGTTCACGGATCAAGGGCGTGTATTTCTCGATCATGACCCAAGCCCTGACCTTCGCCGGGATGCTGTTGTTCTTCCGTAACGAAACCGGTTTTGGCGGCAACAACGGCTTTACCAATTTCCGCAGCATTCTCGGGTTTGGCATCACCGAACCTGGGACGCGGGCAGTGTTGTTTGTCGCCACGGTACTGTTGCTGGTGGCGAGTTTGTACATCGGCTGGCGCCTGGCGCAAAGCAAGTTCGGCCGGGTGCTGACGGCGCTGCGCGATGCCGAAAACCGCCTGATGTTCTGCGGTTACGACCCGCGCGGTTTCAAGCTGTTTGTCTGGGTATTGAGCGCCGTGCTGTGTGGTCTGGCGGGCGCGCTGTATGTGCCGCAAGTGGGGATCATCAACCCCAGCGAAATGTCGCCCACCAACTCCATCGAAGCCGCCGTGTGGGTGGCACTCGGCGGGCGCGGCACGCTGATCGGGCCGCTGCTGGGTGCCGGTGTGGTCAACGGGATGAAGAGCTGGTTCACCGTGGCATTTCCCGAGTACTGGCTGTTCTTCCTTGGGGCGCTGTTCATCATCGTCACCCTGTACCTGCCCAAGGGCATCATCGGCCTGCTGAAGAAAAGGGGCGACCAATGAGAATCACAGCAACGGCAGAATTCATGCTCGAACCGATCCTTGAACCCAATAAAGATGCCGGTAGCAGCCGCGACGCCATTGGTCTTGGCCAAGCTGCCGGCAAGGGCCTCAATACCCGCCACGGCACCATCCTGACCCTGGAAGACATCAGCGTCAGCTTCGACGGCTTCAAGGCCCTTAACGACCTGAACCTGTACATCGGCGTCGGCGAACTGCGCTGCATCATCGGCCCCAACGGCGCGGGCAAGACCACGCTGATGGACGTGATCACCGGCAAGACCCGGCCCAGCCACGGCAAAGCCTGGTTCGGCGAAACCCTGGACCTGACGAGCATGAGCGAAGTGCAGATTGCCCAGGCCGGGATCGGGCGCAAGTTCCAGAAACCCACGGTATTTGAAGCCTTGAGCGTGTTTGAAAACCTGGAGCTGGCGCAGAAGACTGACAAGTCGGTATGGGCCAGCCTGCGGGCGCGCCTGAGCGGTGAGCAGAAGGACCGTATCAGCGAAGTGCTCGACACCATCCGCCTCACTGCCTCTGTCAATCGCCCGGCCGGCTTGTTGTCCCACGGCCAGAAGCAGTTCCTGGAAATCGGCATGCTGCTGATGCAAGACCCGCAACTGTTGCTGCTCGACGAACCGGTGGCCGGCATGACCGACGCCGAAACCGAATTCACCGCCGAACTGTTCAAGCGCCTGTCGGGCAAGCACTCGCTGATGGTGGTGGAACACGACATGGGGTTCGTCGGTTCGATTGCCGACCACGTGACCGTACTGCACCAGGGCAGCGTGCTGGCCGAAGGGTCATTGGAACAGGTGCAGGAAAATGAGCGGGTGATTGAGGTTTACCTCGGTCGCTAGGCGTGACACCGACTGCTTTATGTGGGAGCTGGCTTGCCTGCGATGGCATCAACTCGGTGCTACTGATAGACCGAGTCGTCTGCATCGCAGGCAAGCCAGCTCCCACAAGGGAATTGAGGAGAATTTGAACATGCTGCAAGTCGACAAACTGCACCAGTACTACGGCGGCAGCCACATCTTGCGGGGCCTTTCGTTCGACGTAAAAGTCGGTGAAGTCACCTGCCTGCTGGGCCGCAACGGCGTGGGCAAGACCACCTTGCTCAAATGCCTGATGGGCTTGTTGCCGGCCAAGGAAGGCGTGGTGAACTGGGAAGGAAAGGCCATCACCGGTTTCAAACCACACCAGCGCGTCCACGCTGGGATCGCCTATGTGCCCCAAGGCCGGGAGATTTTCGGGCGGCTGACGGTAGAGGAGAACCTGTTGATGGGCCTGTCCCGCTTCCCCGGCTCCGAAGCCAAGGAAGTCCCGGCCTTTATCTACGAACTGTTCCCGGTGCTGCTGCAGATGAAGCAACGCCGTGGCGGCGACTTGTCCGGCGGCCAGCAACAGCAGTTGGCGATCGGCAGGGCCCTGGCCAGCCGCCCACGGCTGCTGATTCTCGACGAACCCACCGAAGGCATTCAGCCGTCGGTGATCAAGGAGATAGGCGCGGTGATCAAGAAGCTCGCGGCACGCGGTGATATGGCGATCTTGCTGGTGGAGCAGTTCTACGATTTCGCTGCCGAACTGGCCGACCAGTACCTGGTGATGTCCCGGGGTGAAATAGTCCAGCAAGGCCGTGGAGAAAATATGGAAAGTGAGGGTGTGCGCGGGCTCGTTACGATCTAATCTGTAGCGTCCTAACGATAAGCACTGACCATGACCCTGCCTGCCGCAACCGCCCTGTTCACCCCCAGTTGGCATGCCGAACTGGAGCTCGGCTACGCCCGTTTTGGCGACACCACACGCCCGGTCCTGCGCCGCCACTTGGGCCCGCTGCGGGTGCAAAAACACCTGTATGCCGAAGGCCCCGAGGTGTGCCAGCACATCATCGTCCACCCACCGGGCGGGATTGCCGGCGGTGACCGTCTGAATATCAATGTGGATGTCGCTGAAGGTGCTTGGGCGCAGTTGACCAGCCCGGGTGCAGCCAAGTGGTACCGCGCGGGCGGGCCGGCCTATCAGCGGGTGGAATTGACCGTGAAAGCCGGCGCCACCCTGGAGTGGCTGCCCCAGGAAACCATCGTGTTCAGCGCTGCCCAGGCTGAACTCAGTACCCGCATTGACCTTGAAGGCGATGCCCGGCTGTTTTACTGGGACGTAGTAGCCCTGGGACGCCCGGCCAGTGGTGAGCGCTTCGACCTCGGGCACTTCCAGTCAGCCCTGGATATACGCCGCGACGGCCAGTTGATTTGGCATGAACGCCAGCGCATTGTGGGCGCCGATGGGTTGCTCGACTCGCCGATTGGCCTGGACGGGCAACCGGTATTTGCGACCTTGCTGGTGACCGGTGATATCGCCAGTGAGTTGCTGGAGCAGTGTCGCTCCCTGCCCCATGCGGTGCGCGGCGACCTGACCCAACTACCCGGCCTGCTGGTGGCACGCTGCCTGGCCAGCGAAGCACTGCTGGCGCGCGGTTGGTTGATTGATTTATGGCGTCTGCTGCGCCCAGCGATGCTGGGGCGTGAAGCAGTTTCACCCAGAATCTGGAGCACATGAAGATCCAAATGTAGAGCGGGCTTGTGTGGGAGCGGGCTTGCTCGCGAAGGCGTAGTGTCAGTCGCCAAATGTTTGGCTGGCCCACCGCTTTCGCGAGCAAGCCCGCTCCCACACAAGCTCACTCCCATATTGGAGCTTCATTGTTTTTAAGAATGTTTTTTATGGCGGACCTTGAACGATGGACCTGACCCCACGAGAAAAAGACAAACTGCTGATCTTCACCGCAGGCCTGGTGGCCGAGCGGCGATTGGCACGCGGTGTGAAGCTCAATTACCCGGAGACCATCGCCTACATCTGCGCCGCGCTGATGGAAGGCGCCCGTGACGGCCGCACCGTGGCCGAGCTGATGCACTACGGCACCACTCTGCTCAGCCGCGAGCAAGTGATGGAAGGCATCCCGGAAATGATCCCGGACATCCAGGTGGAAGCCACCTTCCCCGACGGCACCAAACTGGTCACCGTCCACCAACCCATCGCCTGAGGCCTGGCCATGTCTTTGCTGATTCGTGATGCGGTACACGGCGATCTGCCGGCGATCCGCGACATCTACAACGATGCGGTGCTCAACACCACGGCAATCTGGAATGAACAACCGGTGGACCTGGGCAATCGCCAGGCCTGGTTCAGCGCCCGGCAAGCGCAGTTCTACCCGATCCTGGTGGCGGTCGATGGAGATCAAGTGGTGGGCTACGCCTCGTTTGGCGACTGGCGGCCTTTCGAGGGCTTTCGCCATACCGTCGAGCACTCGGTGTACGTGCGCAACGACCAGCGCGGCAAAGGCCTCGGACCACTCCTGATGGAAGCCCTGATCGAACGAGCGAAAACCTGCGACAAGCACGTGATGGTCGCAGCCATTGAGAGCGGCAACCAGGCCTCGATCCGCCTGCATGAGCGCCTGGGGTTCATCACCACCGGGCAGATGCCGCAAGTGGGCACCAAGTTCGGCCGCTGGCTGGACCTGACCTTCATGCAACTGACGCTCAATCCAGGCGCGACGCCTTCCAAGGAGTGACACCGATGAACGCCGCCCAACTGCGTCGAGTCAATGCTGAAAGTTTTGCCCATTACCGTCAGGGCTTGATTGAGCTGTTGCTGGACGCCGTGAAGCATGGGGCGTCCGTGGGGTTCATGGCGGATTTCGACGAGGGCCAGGCCCGCGCCTATTTGAGCGGTGTACAGGCCGGTGTCGAAGACGCCAGCCTGCTGCTGTGGGTGGTGGTGCGCGATGAACAGGTCGTGGCCAGCGTGCAATTGGCGTTATGCCAAAAAACCAACGGACTGAACCGCGCCGAGGTGCAAAAACTGCTGGTGCACAGCGAGGCTCGCCGTCGAGGCCTGGGCCAGCAACTGATGAACGCCCTGGAACTGAGCGCACACCAGCACAAACGCGGCCTGCTGTATCTGGACACAGAAGCTGGCTCCGACGCCGAAGCGTTCTATCAGTCCCTGCGCTACACCAAGATCGGTGAACTGCCCAACTACTGCCAAAGCCCGGACGGGCGCTACAGCCCGACCGCCATCTACTTCAAGACCTTGGGGCAACCTGAATGATTCCTGGCGAATACCGGATCCAGCCTGGTGATATCGAACTCAACGTGGGCCGTCGCACCATCAGCCTAAGCGTGGCCAACAGCGGCGACCGACCGATCCAGGTCGGCTCCCACTACCACTTTTTCGAAACCAACGACGCATTGACGTTCGACCGTACTGCGAGCCGTGGCATGCGCCTGAACATTCCAGCGGGCACGGCAGTGCGGTTTGAGCCGGGGCAAAGCCGGGAAGTGGAACTGGTAGAGCTGAGCGGCAAGCGCCGGGTGTTCGGCTTTGCCGGGCGGATCATGGGCGATCTGGACTAAGACAGATCCCTGTAGTGGACGGGCTTTGTGTGGCGAGCGGGCTTGCCCGCGTTGGGGCGCGAAGCGGCCCTGAAGTCAGCCATTGAGTCCTGTCTGGAGAAATGCAGTGTTTGTATTGGGGCTGCTGCGCAGCCCAACGCGGGCAAGCCCGCTCGCCACAGAATAGAGCCAAACTCATGCGCAAGGATTTTCAATGAAGATTTCCAGACAAGCCTACGCCGACATGTACGGCCCCACCGTCGGTGACAAGGTCCGCCTGGCCGACACCGAGCTGTTCGTCGAAGTGGAACAGGACTTCACCACCTACGGCGAAGAAGTGAAATTCGGCGGCGGCAAGGTGATCCGCGACGGCCAGGGCCAGAGCCAGTTGCTGGCCGCCGAGGTCGTCGACACGCTGATTACCAACGCGCTGATCATCGACCACTGGGGCATCGTCAAGGCCGACGTGGGCCTGAAAAACGGCCGCATCGCCGCCATCGGCAAGGCCGGCAACCCAGATATCCAGCCCGGCGTGACCATCGCCGTCGGTGCCAGCACCGAAGTGATCGCCGGCGAGGGCATGATCCTCACCGCCGGCGGCATCGACACCCACATTCACTTCATTTGCCCGCAGCAAATCGAAGAGGCCCTCACCAGCGGTGTCACCACCATGATCGGCGGCGGCACCGGCCCTGCCACCGGCACCAATGCCACCACCTGCACCTCTGGCCCCTGGCACTTGGCGCGGATGCTCCAGGCTTCTGACTCGTTCCCGATGAACATTGGGTTCACCGGCAAGGGCAACGCCAGTCTGCCAGAGCCATTGATCGAACAGGTCAAGGCCGGTGCTATTGGTTTGAAGCTACATGAAGACTGGGGCACCACGCCCGCGAGTATCGACAACTGCCTGAGTGTTGCCGATGAGTACGACGTGCAAGTGGCGATTCACAGCGACACCCTCAACGAGTCCGGCTTCGTCGAAACCACCCTGGCCGCGTTCAAGGGCCGCACCATCCACACCTACCACACCGAAGGTGCCGGTGGCGGCCATGCACCGGACATCATCAAGGCCTGCGGCTTTGCCAACGTGCTACCCAGCTCCACCAACCCGACCCGGCCGTTCACCCGTAACACCATCGACGAACACCTGGACATGCTGATGGTCTGCCATCACCTCGACCCCAGCATCGCCGAAGACGTGGCCTTCGCCGAAAGCCGCATCCGCCGCGAGACGATTGCCGCCGAAGACATCCTCCACGACCTCGGCGCGTTCTCGATGATCAGCTCTGACAGCCAGGCCATGGGCCGCGTCGGCGAAGTCATCACGCGCACCTGGCAAACCGCCGACAAGATGAAAAAACAGCGTGGCCCACTGCCGGGCGACGGCGAAGGCAACGATAACTTCCGCGCCAAGCGCTACATCGCCAAGTACACCATCAACCCGGCGATCACCCATGGCATCAGCCATGAAGTGGGCTCCATCGAAGTCGGCAAGTGGGCCGATCTGGTGCTGTGGCGCCCGGCGTTTTTCGGGATCAAGCCCACGCTGATCCTCAAAGGCGGGGCGATTGCCTCAAGCCTGATGGGCGATGCCAATGCCTCAATCCCCACGCCGCAGCCAGTGCACTACCGTCCGATGTTCGCCAGCTTCGGCAGCTCGCTGCACGCCACCAGCCTGACCTTTATCAGCCAGGCAGCCCTGGCGGAAGGCTTGCCACAGGCGTTGGGATTGAAGAAGCAGATTGCGGTGGTCAAAGGTTGTCGCGGGGTGCGCAAGACCGACCTGATCCACAACGACTACCTGCCGCACATCGAGGTCGACCCACAGACCTATCAGGTCAAGGCCGACGGTGTATTGCTGTGGTGTGAGCCGGCCGATGTGCTGCCAATGGCCCAGCGCTACTTCCTGTTCTGACCGTTCATCGGCAGGGACCTGCTACGCCAGTGAAGCGAAGAGGCGTAAGGCGCTACGATGCGCCACGCCTCTTCACTGTCTTGCACTTGGGAACCCGGCCATGCGCCTATCCGAATTCATCGTGTTACACACCGATCAGATCGTCGATGAATGGGAGCAATTTGCCGAAACGCTGACCCCCGCCGCCGAGACCTTGAACCGCACGCAGTTGCGCGACCACGCCCGTTCGATCCTGCTAGCCGCCGCGCGCGACATGACCACCCGCCAGAGCGCCAGCGAACAAGCTGCCAAGGCCAAGGGCGACGGCCCCGAGAAAACCCCAAGCCTGGACGAAGCCGCCGCCAACCATGGTGAACTGCGCCATACCGTGGGCTTTGACCTGGTGCAGATGACCTCCGAATTCCGCCATCTGCGCGCCTGCGTGATTCGCCTGTGGGTCAATAGCCTGGAGTCACCGGAGCTGGCTTATTTCCAGGACATGATCCGCTTCAATGAAGCCATCGATGAAGCATTGGCCGAATCCACAGCGGCTTACGCCGAGCAGGTCAATCGCTCGCGGGATATTTTCCTGGCCATCCTCGGCCACGACCTGCGCGCGCCGTTGCAAGCGGTGAACATGTCGACCGAGATGTTGCTGCGCAAGGCCCAGTTGGATGGCAACGGGCTGAGCCTGGTGGGCAATATCAAGAATGGCGCCCGGCACATGGGAGCAATGGTCAGCGACCTGTTGGAGTTTGTGCGCAGCCGGCTGGGCAGCAGCCTGCCTATCGAGCCCAAACCCATGAACCTGGCCGACGCGGCGCAAGCGGCCATCGATGAAGCCTGTGCAGGTCAACCGGACTGTCATCCGCACTTGCACATCCATGGGGACACCCAGGGGTTGTGGGATCGCGGGCGAATTGACCAGTTATTGCAGAACTTGATTGGCAATGCGTTGCAGCATGGCCAGAACAGCCAAGCGGTGACGCTGACCCTCAATGGCACGACCGACACGGTGGTACTCAGCATGCACAACTACGGCACACCGATTCCCCCGGCCGCCATCGGCACCGTCTTCGACCCGCTGGTACGCAGCGCCAGCGAAGAACTGGGCAGCGCTTCGACGAGCCTTGGGTTGGGGTTGTTTATCGTCAAGGAAGTGGTAGACGCCCATCGGGGGACGATTGAAGTAGCGTCCACCGAGGCTGAAGGCACCACGTTTACCGTGGTGCTGCCCCGCCTCAGTTAAGGGCTAGAAGAAACAGCAAGGGACCTGTGGCGAGGGGGCTTGCCCCCGTTGGGGTGCGAAGCAGCCCTAATGAAGTCGCCGCATGCTTTCAGATAAAAGCTCGGTGGCCGGCTTTGGGGCTGCTTCGCACCCCAACGGGGGCAAGCCCCCTCGCCACAGGGCCTGGCCAGCTTTCAGGAAGAGAGCATTATTTCAGGGAGTTTGCACCAAGCGCCCCAGCCGCTGTTTGAGCATCTGGTTCTCGGCCCGTAATTGCTGGACCTCTTCCAGCAGGTTCAGCGCCAGGGCGACGCCTTCCCACTCCAGGTCCAGGTCCTTGCGCAGCGTCGACGCACGCTTGGCCAAGGCCAGTTCGTAGTCGGTGAAATGCCAGGACTCAGGGGTTTTCCCCACGGGTTCAACGATGCCGTGTTCAACGATTTCGATCACGTAGGCCACCGACAACTCGGTGGCCTCACAAAACTCTGTCATGTTCACTTGAACCACACGGGGACTGCTCATCGTTAGCTACTCCATGTTTCTCTCGGATCAAAAGCGGCTTTTTTCGCCAGTTCCTGCCACAACGCCTTGACTTCATCGTCGGTGTTTTTCGGCATGACCGCCTTGAGTTGCACAAACAGATAACCGCGCTGCCCGGCCTTGTTCAGCAAGCCGTGGCCCTTGGCACGCATGCGCTGGCCGTTCTGGCTGCCGGCCGGCACCTTGAGGTTGATCTTGCCGGTCAGTGTCGGCACGGCGACTTCAGCTCCCAACGCCAACTCCCATGGGGCCAGCGGCAGGGTAATGATCAGGTTTTCGCCTTCCACATCGAATTTCGGATGCGGCGCGAACTTGATGATCAGGTACAGATCACCATTGGTGCCGCCACCAACCCCCGGTGCGCCCTGGCCCTTGAGGCGGATGCGCTCGCCGTCGGTCACGCCGGCTGGGATCTTCACATTCAGGCTTTTCGTGGTGTTGCTGACGTGCTGACCGGCCGCGTTGTACTGCGGCACCTGGAAGTTGATCGGCTTGGACTCGTTGGACAGGGTCTCTTCCAGAAACACCGGTAATTCCATTTCCACATCTTGCCCTCGACGCCCGGCGCTACGGCCTTGGGCACCACCAAAACCATTGCCACGCGAACCGAAGATCGAGCTGAAGAAGTCCGAAAAGTCGCCTGTGTCCTCACCGCCGCCGCCATAGCCGCCACGGCTCTGCCAGCCCGGTGGCCCCTGGAACGGCTGGCCGTGCTGGCCGTATTTGCGCAGATCGTCGTATTCGGCGCGTTTATCGGCGCTTTTCAGCGCTTCATAGGCCTCGGACGCGTCCTTGAATTTGGCTTCGGCGTCCTTTTCCTTGCTGACGTCGGGGTGATATTTACGCGCCAGCTTACGATAGGCGGTCTTGATCGCCTTGTCGTCTGCCGTCGGCTCAACGCCGAGAATCTTGTAATAGTCTTTGAAGTCCATCGGGGGCATCACCATCCGTTATCGATATCGCACTGCCAGCGGCACAGCATGCGCCTGTTTACGGCGTCTGGATTGACCGATCTCAATCTTGTGACCTGAGGGTGCGTCAGAAGTTTATCGGCGGCGTGACAGACAAACTTGATCATTGCGTCAGCCACCAACCGTATGGAGGGGATTTGGGGGCAAAGACTGATCTTTCAAGGTAACAAGTACGATGACTTTAGCGGATAGTCGGCCTACGCATCTGGACGCGGGTGACATACACTGCGCGGCCGTTTTTTAACCGGAACCTGAAAGACATGAAAAACGAATCCCCAGCCCGTGCCTGCGGTATCGACTTTGGCACGTCCAACTCCACTGTCGGTTGGATCCGCCCCGGCATGGAAACGCTTATCGAGCTGGAGGACGACAAGATCACCCTGCCCTCGGTGGTGTTCTTCAACTTCGAAGAACGCCGTCCGGTCTACGGCCGCCTGGCGCTGCACGAGTACCTGGAAGGTTATGAAGGGCGCTTGATGCGCTCGCTCAAGAGCCTGCTGGGCTCCAAGCTGATCAAGCACGACACCAGCGTGTTGGGCACGGCAATGCCGTTCACCGACTTGCTGGCGCTGTTTATCGGCCAGCTCAAGAGCCGCGCCGAGGCCAATGCCGGGCGTGAGTTCGAGGAAGTGGTGCTGGGCCGCCCGGTATTTTTCGTCGACGATGACCCGATGGCCGACAAAGAGGCCGAAGACACTCTGGTGGACGTCGCCCGCAAGATCGGCTTCAAGGATATTTCGTTCCAGTACGAACCGATTGCCGCGGCGTTCGACTACGAGTCGACCATCGAGCGCGAAGAGCTGGTGCTGATTGTCGACATCGGCGGCGGTACTTCGGACTTCTCCCTGGTGCGCCTGTCCCCTGAGCGTCGCAACCACGACAACCGCCACGACGACATCCTCGCCACCGGCGGCGTGCACATCGGCGGGACCGACTTCGACAAGCAATTGAGCCTGCAAGGCATGATGCCGCTGTTCGGCTACGGCAGCCGTATGAAAAGCGGCGCCTACATGCCCACCAGCCATCACATGAACCTGGCGACCTGGCACACCATCAACTCGGTGTACTCGCAAAAATCCCAGTTGGCCCTGGGCAGCATGCGTTACGACATCGAAGACACCGGTGGCATCGACCGCCTGTTCAAGCTGATCGAACAACGCGCCGGGCACTGGTTGGCCATGGAAGTGGAAGAAACCAAGATCCAGCTGACCCATGACGAAAGCCGCCATGTGTTGCTGGATCGGGTTGAGCCGGGGTTGAGCGTGGAACTGAGCCGGGCGCTGTTCGAGTCGGCCATCGACAACCTGCTGGAGCGGGTGCGTAACAGCGTCACCCAGTTGCTGAACGACGCTTCGGTGGAAGTGGCCCAAGTGGACACGGTGTTCTTTACCGGTGGTTCCAGCGGCATTCCGGCACTGCGCCAGAGCGTGTCGGCGATGCTGCCGAATGCGCGGCATGTGGAAGGCAATATCTTTGGCAGTATCGGCAGCGGGTTGGCGATTGAGGCCAGCAAGCGGTACGGGTACTGAGTTTTAGCTGAAACCGTGGCGCCCCCTTCGCGAGCAAGTCGAATCGTCGCACCGCCGCTCCCACATTCGACCGAGTTCTACCTTTGGAATGCGGTCGAATGTGGGAGCGGCGGTGCGACGATTCGACTTGCTCGCGAAGGGGTCAATCCAGACAACATCAATCCCTACACCATCCCCGCCAGCTTCAACTCACTCTTCAAATACGCATAATAAATCGGCCCCGCCACCACGCCCGGCAGGCCGAATGCGGCTTCGAACACCAGCATCGCCAACAACAGCTCCCATGACTTGGCACTGATCTGCCCGCCGACGATACGTGCGTTGAGGAAGTATTCCACCTTGTGGATCACAATCAGGTAGCCCAGCGCCGCCACCGCCACCCAGATCGACAGCGACAGCGCGACGATGGTGATCAGGGTGTTGGACATCAGGTTGCCGATCACCGGGAGCAAACCCAGCAGGAAGGTCAGCACGATCAGGGTCTTGGTCAGCGGCAGGTGAATCCCGCACAGCGGTAGCACCACCGCCAGGAAGATCGCCGTGAACGCGGTATTCAGCGCGGCGATTTTGATTTGCGCGAAAACGATATTGCGAAAGGCTTGGGCCAGCAGGTGCAGACGATCAAACAGCGCTGCCGCCAGGGGTTTGCGCTTGGTCAGGTCCGGCACCCGCTGCAAAGCGATGATTGCCCCCAGCACCATGCCAATCAGCAAGGTCACGAACATGTGGGCCGCGTCCTTGCCCACCAGTTGCAATTCGCTCAGGTGCTTACTCAACCATTGCCCAATGGCCACGCGGAATTCGGCGGCGCTGGCGGGGAGGTAGGCGTCGAGAAACGGCGGCAGTTGGCCGCGTGCCCGATCGACTACGCCCATGAATTTGTCCAGAGAAGCCCCGGGATTTTCCGCTTCGTGAAGCAGGAAACTGATGGCGCCAGCAAAGATCAGGGTCAGGATGCTGACGATCAAGGTTCCCAGCAAGGCTACCGCCAGCCAGCGCGCACGTCGGCCTTCGATCAGCCGCTGCAACTGCGGGGTGAGCATGTTGACCAGTTCATAGACCAGCAATCCAGCCAGCAGGCTAGGCAGCAGTTTTAGCGGCAGTACCAGCAGCAACCCGCCGAAAATAATGACGCAACTGACCAACAACAACACGTGACGCTGAGAAAACGTTGGCATACAGCCTCAAAACGAACGGCGTTAAAGGATGTGTGTAGGAGCGAGGGGGACGCCTAGTTCTTGCTCGCGAAGAGTTCAAGAGCACCGCGTTTATTCAGAAATGAACGCGTTATCGTTGACGCCCATCGCGAGCAAGCCCGCTCCCACAGTAGAAAGCTGCATACGAGTGTCGCAGCCTTCCATAGCCGGGGGCTATTATTTCTTCAGGCAGGTACTCATAAAGGTTTTACGCGCATCGCCCTTCAGTGCCTGGGTTTTGGCCGTGGCGTTGCAGTCTTTCATCTTCTGCTGCTGCGGGGTCAGGGTCTTGGCATCGTTGGCAGCCGGGGCGGCCTTGAGGCAGGTGCTCATGAATGCCTTGCGATCATCACCGGTTTTGCCATTGGTCTTGGCTTCGGCGTTGCAAGTGGTCATTTTTTGTTGCTGAGCCGTCTGTGCGGCAGTCGCGGCAAAGCCTTGGGAACACAGCAGCAGGCCCATCATCAACAACGGAATACGCAGCATCTTCATGGAGTTTTCTCCCTGTTACCGTGCCGAGGGGCACGGACTCACCCGCAGTGTAGACAAACCGTGTTACACCTTCACCTGCTACGTATGTTTGCCCGACGATATTGCTCCGGCGTACACCCGGCCTGACGCTGAAACATGGCGATAAACGCCGACGCGGTGCTGTAGCCCAGGTCGAAGGCTACTTCCTGGACGCTGCGGGCACTGTCCAACGCCTCGATAGCGGCCAGGAAACGCAGGCGCTGGCGCCATTCACCGAAGCTCATGCCCAGTTCTCGAACAAATTGCCGGGCCAAGGTGCGCTCGCTGACGTGTACCTGCTGCGCCCACAAGGCCAAGGCCCGGTTATCCCCCGGATCCGCCTGCATGCCCTCAAGCACACTGAGCAGGCCAGGATTGCTGGCGTACGGCAAGAAGCAGTCGTGCACCGGCGCCTGCTTGAGTTGGTCCACCAGGACTTGGGCTAGACGCACATCGGCTTCGCTTTCGGGAATATTCACATCTCGCTCGGCGAAGTCACTGAGGATCGCCTTGAGGATGTCGCTGATGGTCAGGGTGCACGGCTGCGGCGGTAGTTGCTCGCACAGCTCCGGCGCCAGGTACACCGAGCGGTAGACAATGGCTTGAGCGTTGTAGGAACTGTGCTGGGTGTTCGGCGGAATCCACAGCGCGTATTGCGGTGGCGACATGAAGCGGCTGCCGGCGACCTCGAAACGCATCACGCCACGGGCCGAATAGTCCAGCGAGCCCCAGGCGTGCTGGTGGGCACTGGCGTGGGTATCGGCCTCGAACTCCGAATAGCGGAAGTACACCGGGGCCGGCAGCGCGTCGAAATCAGGGAGGTTGATGTACTTCTTGAGCATATTGTCTGGATACAGAGGTCGGATGGCTGGATCGAAGTATAGGCTTCGATCCAGACAAAGGATAATCAACCCTTATCAACGTTCCTGGTTCCTCTCGATGCAATACGCTTATCCATTACTGGCCATTTTTATCTGGGCCGGCAATACCGTGATCAACAAACTGGCGGTGGGCGCGATCTTCCCCGCCGAGATTGGCTTTTACCGCTGGCTGCTGGCGGGGATTCTGTTCACACCCTTTATGCTCAAGCCAGTGATCGCCCACTGGCCGCAGATTCGCCCTAACCTGGGCAAGATCTTCATCCTTGGCGTGCTAGGCATGGCGGTCTATCAGAGCCTGGCGTATTACGCCGCGACCCTGACCTCGGCCACCAACATGGGCATCATCCTGTCGCTGATGCCGCTGATGGCCTTGACCGCGGCCATCATCAGCCTCGGCCAGCGTCTGACCTTTGGCGCCCTGACCGGTGCGGTGCTGTCGTTTGCCGGGGTTCTGGTGGTGGTGTCATCCGGCAGCCTCTCCGTGCTGCTGCAACATGGCCTGAACCTGGGGGACGCGATGATGCTGGTCGCCACCCTGGCCTATGCGATCTACAGCACCTTGCTGAAAAAGTGGCAGTTGCGCCTGCCCCCACTGGTGTTGCTGTACTTGCAGGTGCTGGTGGCGGTGGTGGTGCTGTTTCCGTTATTCCTCACCTCGGAAAAAGTCGGGCTGGGTTGGTCGAATATTCCGCTGGTGATGTACGCCTGCCTGCTGGCCTCGATGCTCGCGCCGTTGGCGTGGATGCATTCGGTCAAGCACTTGGGGCCGAGCCGCACCACGCTGTTTTTCAACTTGCTGCCGTTGATTACCGCATTGATTGCGGCGGTGGTGTTGAAGGAGCAGTTGGCGTCGTATCACCTGGTGGGCGGCGTGCTGACCTTGGGTGGGGTGATCTTGTCGGAGCGTTGGACGACGCCGGTTAGCAGGAAGGTCAGCGTCGCCTGATATATCGACTTCGCGAGCAAGCCCGCTCCCACATTCGACCGCATTCCAACGGATGGACTCGGTCGAATGTGGGAGCGGCGGTGCGACGATTCGACTTGCTCGCGAAGAACGATAACTCGGCCTACCTGCTAAACCCCGGCGGCCTTCAACCGCCGGGCATGCTCGACAAATAGCCTGATGGGCTCCGCCCCCTTGCCCACCAGCCCCAGTGACTGGTTGACGATGTCGAAGTGGTCCAGGGCGTAGTCATCGCCGATCACGGTGCCCAAATGTGAGCTGTAGCGACCGACCATGCCGTCGCACTGGCCCTTCTCACGCACGAAGGTTTTGGCAAACAGCCGGCAACTGCGATTGGTCCCATCCAACAGGTTGCGCCCACGGTCGGTCTTGCCCGGCTGCAAGGTGCCGGACCAGGAGTAATAGCGCACGCCATTGACCTCTTCGGCGCCCTGCCCGCCCCAGGTGTGCGGCACGCCTTGGGGATACTGGCGATTGAACAGCGCCACACCCTCGCTGGTCAGCGAATGGTGCGAGGCGTGAATGTCTGCCGCAAAACGCGGACCACGATAACCGGTCTCCAACCAGCCCATCATCACGCCAATCAACCTCAGTAGCGCACTCATGATGCGGCCCTTGGCGCTGTCGGCGGGGTAATGGGTGTGGATATGGTCCGCCAGTTCCGAACCGTGATTGGGGCCGGCCACCGACGTCACCGAAGCCACCCATTCTGGGCGTTTGGCTGCGGCATAACGCGCAGTCAGCGAGCCCTGGCTATGACCGATCAGGTTGACCTTGTCTGCCCCGGTTTCCCGACGAATCCGCTCGATCTGCGCCAACAACTGTTCGCCGCGCACTTCGCTGGAATTGAGCGGTGCCACCTGTATCGGGAACACCTGCGCCCCACCGGCGCGCAACGCCGGGACGATGCCGTACCAATACGGGTACAGCACCAGACGCACAAACCCGAGCATGCCCGGCACCAGCACCAGGGGATAACGTGTGGCCAATGACTGCGGCATGGAGCGAACGTCCTTGAACGTGAGCAGATGGGGCAAAAACCGGTCAATCCAGATATAGAACATGCAAGTAACCTGTGGCGAGCGGGCTTGCCCACGTTGGGTCGCGAAGCGGCCCAAAAAAGGGACTGCTACGCAGTCCAACGCGGGCAAGCCCGCTCGCCACAAGTACAGCGCCCATCCTTAACTGGTGCCCATCCTAGACCAGCCACCATGACCAAGCCATGACGCTATTTAAGGCCCACAACACCCGCCACGATCAGCCCCACCGACACCAATTTGATCAGCGTCAGGCTTTCCCCGAGCAAGGCAAACCCGAGAAACACCGTGCCCAGGGAACCGATAGCGGTCCAGATCGGGTAGGCGATGCTCACCGGCAGCTCGCGCATGGCCAAGGTCAGGAAATAAATCCCGCCCACCGCCGCGAGCACCGTGAGCACCGACGGCCAGAGCCGGGTGAAGCCTTCGGCGTACTTCATGCCCATGGCGAAGGTCACCTCGAAGCCGGCGGCGATCAGCAGGAAGACCCAGGACACCTCAGAAGCTCCGCGCGAGGTCGCGTAACTGGCGCTCGGCCTCATCGCTGGAGCGACGGAAAGCCTCGGCGACAGACTCTTCACCCTCGGCGGCAATCACCGTAATGTCGTCGATACCGATAAAACCCAACACCGTGCGCAAGTGCGGATCAGCGTGGTTCATCGCCTCGTTCTCGCCTCCCGGACCAAACCCGTTGCCGCCACGGCTGGTGATGATCAACGCCTTCTTGCCCACCAGCAAACGCTGATACTGGGCGATGCCCTGGCTGTCTTGGTCGACATCAAAGGTCAGGCCCATACGCACGATCTGGTCGACCCAAGCCTTGAGGCCGCTGGGGATGCCGAAGTTGTACATCGGCACGGAAATCACCAGCAACTCGTGCTCGATCAACTCCCCCACCAATTCATCGCTCAACTGCAAATCGGCCTGCATGGCCAGGGGACGGGCTTGGGGTTCTGGGTAAAAATTCGCCGCGACAAAGGCTTCGCTGACATGGGGAATGGAGGCCCGCCCAACTTCACGACGCGTCAGTTGCGCCTCGGGATTGGCGGTTTGCCAGACGTCGAGAAAAACTTCGGCCAAGCGCCGGGAGTGGGAACGTTCGCCACGGGGACTGGCATGGATCGCAAGCATTTTTTTCATCTGTATGGCCTTCACGCGCTAGACTCAGGCAACCTGATTGGCCGCCTCTCTTGCGCACAAAGCTAGAGTCGAGCGCCTCACTCGACAAATGAGAAAAAGTTAATCCAGATGATTTTAATTCATCTATGGAGCCTCACATGTTCGCCTCACTGCCCCTGACCGCCCTGCGCGCCTTTGAGTCGGCCTCACGCCTGTTGAGCTTCAAAGCTGCCGCCCACGAGTTGTCGGTGTCGCCGACGGCGGTTTCCCATCAGATTCGCACGTTGGAAACCTGGCTCGGCGTGCCATTGTTCGAACGCCTGCCGCGCCAGGTGCGCCTTACCGAAGGTGGCGAGCGGCTGTTCCACAGTTTGCACGGCGCCTTGCTGGAAGTGGCGCAAAGTGTCGATACCCTGCGTCCGCAGCGCAGCGCCGGCAACCTCACCCTGTCCACCACGCCGGCGTTCGCCGCCCTGTGGCTGGTGCCACGATTGGGGCGTTTCTACGCAGCCCATCCAGGGATCAGCCTGCGTCTGGACACGAACTGCGACGTGGTGGATTTGCAGCAGGACGCCAGCATCGACCTGGTGATTCGCTACAGCCTCGACGACTACCTGAACCTGTACGGCCTGTGCCTGTTCGATGAGTGTTTTGCGGTCTATGGCTCACCCGAACAGGTCGCGCTGGCGAGTGAACGGCCACCGACTTTGATCAGCGTGCGCTGGCACAACTCCAAACTCTACGCCCTGGGTTGGCGGGCCTGGTGCGAAAAAGCCGGCGAAGATTGGTTGCAACATGCCTCGCCGATGCGCGAATACGATGAAGAGCACTACGCCCTGCAAGCGGCGATTGCCGGTCAGGGCCTGGTACTGGCCAGCAATATCCTGGTTTCGGAAAGCGTCACCAGCGGTTTGCTGGTGCCTTATCGAGCGCAGGTCAGCGTCGACGGCGCCGGCTACAGCGCGCTGTGCGTGCCCGGTCGCGAGCGACATCCGCCGGTCAGGGCGTTTTTCCAGTGGTTACAGGAGGAGGCGCGGCTGTCAGGACACGCGCTGTAAATCCGATAAAACTTTTTGCACCGTGCAGAACTCACAACTTGGAGCGATCACGCCAATAGAGCGTGGCGAAACCGTATATCGCCCTGAGGAGAATGAGATGACTGACATGCATTTGTCCGACGTAAGCACCCTGCGTGAACGCGCCCGCAAGAACGTCGAAAACGGCGCCGTGACCGAAGGCTACGACGCTGACCGCCAGGAAATCCTGCGTTTGCTCAACGAGTCGCTGGCCACTGAGTTGGTCTGTGTACTGCGCTACAAACGTCACTACTTCATGGCCAACGGCGTTAAAGCCCATGTCGCCGCCGAAGAGTTCCTGGAGCACGCCAACCAGGAGTCCGAACATGCCGACAAGCTAGCCGAACGTATCGTGCAACTGGGCGGCGAGCCGGAATTCAATCCGGACCTGCTGTCCAAGAACTCCCACGCGCAATACGTCGCGGGCAAAAACCTGAAGGAAATGGTTTACGAAGACCTGGTTGCCGAGCGGATTGCCGTGGACAGCTATCGCGAGATCATCCAGTACATCGGCGACAAAGACCCGACCACCCGCCGGATCTTCGAAGACATCCTGGCCCAGGAAGAAGAACACGCCGATGACATGGCGGATATTCTGCAGGATCTGTAACTCACACCACCGTAAACCCTTGTGGGAGCTGGCTTGCCTGCGATGCAGACGCCTCGGTGTAACAGATACACCGAGGTGACGCTATCGCGGGCAAGCCGGCTCCCACACAAGCCCGCACACATTTGTTTCCGGTTTCGGGCGTTAGCCTTTCACGGTCTTCGGGGCCTTGCCTTCCTTCATCTGCTGCAGCAACGGCGCGCATTGGTTCGGCACATCGCCGCTCGGCGCAACCAGTGCCAACAGACCCGCAGCCGGCCCGGCAATCAACCCCAGCGCCACCATCCCCGCACCGCGCAGC
Source organism: Pseudomonas sp. ADAK18 (assembly GCF_012935695.1). Classification (NCBI taxonomy): domain Bacteria; kingdom Pseudomonadati; phylum Pseudomonadota; class Gammaproteobacteria; order Pseudomonadales; family Pseudomonadaceae; genus Pseudomonas; species Pseudomonas sp. ADAK18. Next base: position 6,351,346 of record NZ_CP052859.1, on the reverse strand, counting down.
ATCAACGGTACAGCCTTCACCCCGGCATTCGGCTTGATAAACGGCCCGCTGACGTACAACGGTGAACGCAGGGAAAACAGGCGGAAGCCCTTGGATTCAGGCGTAATCGTCAGATCCAACTGCTCGCTGGCCATGTTCGCCGTGCCATCGATGTAAATGATTGCGTTCTCGGTATCAAACACAAACAGCCGGGTGGTGGCCAAGCCGGTCTTGATACCGAAGTCCGCCGCTGCGCAGTTGATCTTCACTTCCTTGTCGCCAAACATTTTGCCGACCACGTAGTTACCGACGTTCAGCCCGGCGATTTCCATCAGCCCGCGGCTGATAGCACCGTCGTTGATCAGCATCTTCAGATCGCCGTTGGAAGTGCCCAGCAACGCCGCCACCGAATTGCCGCGACCAGAAATATCCGCATCACCGTTGAGCTCACCGAAGCTGGTTTTCATCGGTTCAAAGGTCGGGAACAACTGCTTGAGCTTGAAATTACGCGCGGTCAGCCGCGCACGACCTTCCAGCGGGGTGATCCGGCCATTCAAGCGAATCTGCGCATCAAGCTTGCCACCGGCCACGCCAAAGCGCAGGGGTTCCAGGCTCAGCTCGCCATCGTTCAACACCAAATGTGTGTAGAGATCAGTAAACGGCAATTCAGTACTATGGACGATGCGCTTGCCGGTGAATTCCACATCGGCATCCATATCGCGCCACCGCTCGGTACGGAACTCCTCCACTGGCAACACCTTGGTCGCCGGCTGTTTGCTCTCGCCGCCACGGGCTTTTTGCTTGGCGTTGGAGTCGGCGCCGATCAAGGGCGCAAGGTCAGCCATCAACAGTTGATTGGACACCAACGTTCCGCTCAACTTGGGGCGGGGCTGACTCGCGACGTAAGCGAGGTCGCCGTGAATATCGCTGTTGCCGATCTTGCCGTTGAAGTTCTCATAGCGGAACGATGCGCCGCCCACCTCATGCAGCTTGGCGATCAGGTGGCCGTCTGTGGCATAGGCCGGCGAGTCCGGCAGGGTGACGCCGGTCAGCGGGTAGAGGTTGCCCAGGCTGCTGCCGGAAAGTTTCAGGCGCAGGTCCAGAGCACCGAGGTTCAACGGATCCGTCAGGGTGCCAGCCAAGGCAACACTGGTGTCGGCGATCTTCACTTGGGCTTGCAACGGGAATGGCTTGGCGGCGTCCTGCAAGGCCAGCAGGCCGCCAATCTTGCCGGTGCCGGCGAGTTTCTGGCCGTGATACTGACCCTTGACCTTGAGGCCGAAGGCATAGTCCTGGGGGGCCGAGCCCTTTTCCAAGGCCTTTTTGGCATCGGCGTCACCCACAATCTCGTTGAACGGGATCGGCTTGCCTAGTAACTCGATCACCACATCAAGCTGAGTCTTGAGGGTTTGATCATCAAGGGTCACATGGCCCTTGTCGAAACCGATGGCGCCAATGTCCACCACCCAATTGGAGGGTTCGGCGTTGGGGTCTTTGGGGTCGAACTTGAAGGTCCAGTTGGCGCGGCCGTCGGCCAGGCGCTGCAGCTCGGCACTCGGCTCAGTAAGGTCGATACGCGGGATGACCACGCGTTGAGCCAGCAGCGGCAAGGGCGAAACGCGTAGTTCTACGCGCTTGAGGGTGACCATCTGCGGCTTTTTCGACCATTCGGGATTGCCCAGGGTCAGGTCTTCGGCCACCACGTGGGGCCAGGGAATCCAGGCACGCCAACCGCCTTCGTCGGGCTCGCGCTGCCAGATCACCGCCAGATTGCCATTGATGGCAAAGGGGCGATGCAGCTCTTCGGAGACTTTGGCATTGAGGGGCGGTTTGATTCGGTTCCAGTCAAAAAACACCAGGACCAACACCACGACGGCGATTAGTAGAACGAAGCTGGCGCAGCTCCAGGTGAGAATTTTACGAGTGCGCGTCATTGCACAGGACTCCTGATTACGACTGAGCGTGCGAGTTACGACGCACGTTAGGACTACAGCTTATATGGCTACGACTGACAAACGGTGTAGGGGTTTAACCCCAATGGCCAATTAGACGGAAAAAAGCTGCTTTTTTGACCACCCAGACAACTTCCATCATCAACGACGCACTGTTGTTACCCACGTTCGTGTCGAAAATACCCAGCACGGTGCAAAACCGCGTGCTTGAGACGCGCGAGATAGAGCCTCCGCAGGGAACAATCAATTCTGTTGATTATTACCATTGTGTTTATGAACTTTTATATCGACTTATCAAGAGTAGCATTAGCTCTGTACCCAATTTATCGCCCTCCCAAGGAGCAACCCATCATGAAACGCCAATTACTCGCAAGCTTTGTACTATCGGTCCTGGCCACCAGCGCATTTGCCCTGCCAGCGTCTGAACAAGCCACCCCACAAGTCAAAGCTGACGCTGCACATTTCAGCCAAACCTTGGCTCGCAGCGGTTCGCAAGATGAGAGCGACCGCGACTACGCTAAAGGAGGCGTTGCTGAAAACGGTTCGGAACAAGCCAACAAACGCGCTTACACCGAAGGCGTAGCTGAAGGCGGGCGTGATCGTCTGGAACAGAAAGGCCTGGTTGAAGGCGGTGCTGAACAAGCCAACAAACGTGCCTACACCGACGGTTTGGCTGAAGGCGGCCGTGATCGCCTGGAACAGAAAGGTCTGGTTGAAAACGGTTCTGATCGTGCCAATGCACGTGCCTACGCCGGTGCTGTTGCTGAAGGCGGTGCTGATCGTCTGCAAGAACTGCATCAAGCAGCGAGCTAAGCCTGTGCTGGCCCTGAAAAAAAGCCCGATTCTACCGAATCGGGCTTTTGACTTTATGTAAACAGGTAAACCGCAACGCGCTTGTCCCGCCTCAAGTTCGACGCCAGTAAAGTTGTTTTGCTAGAGTGCGTCGCTGTCCTGGTCCACAAAGCCCACCCGCCCATGCTGCCCCGCGCTGAACAGAAGCAACAGACCCGCCTTGCCTTGATGGACGCAGCCCGCCATCTGATGGAGTGTGGCCGAGGGTTTGGCAGCTTGAGCCTGCGGGAAGTCGCAAAAACCGCCGGCATCGTGCCCACCGGTTTCTACCGTCACTTTGACGATATGGATCAATTGGGCCTGGTATTGGTCAGCGAAGTGGGCCAGACCTTCCGCGCCACCATTCGCCTGGTGCGCCACAATGAATTCGTCATGGGCGGCATTATCGATGCCTCGGTGCGGATCTTTCTCGACGTGGTGGCCGCCAATCGCTCGCAGTTCCTGTTCCTGGCGCGCGAACAATACGGTGGTTGCCTGGCGGTTCGCCAAGCCATCGGCGCCTTGCGTGAAGACATTACCTCAGACCTTGCAGCCGACCTGACCCTGATGCCCAAGCTCCAGCACCTGGACGCCGAAGGTTTGCACGTCATGGCCGACCTGATCGTCAAAAGCGTGTTCGCCACCCTCCCCGACATCATCGACCTACCCGCCGAAGCCCTGCCGGCGCACCTTACGCCCCAGGCCAAGATCACCCAGCAACTGCGTTTTATCTTTATCGGTCTCAAGCACTGGCAAGGGCTGGGCAGCACTGAGTAACCCGGTCAGCGCACCACGTGAAAACGCTTGGCGGTGGTGTAGTTCTTCTTCCAGTAGCTGTTGGCTAAAGAGTCGATACGGATGTTCTTGCCGGTGCGGGGCGAATGAATGAACTTGCCGCCGCCTATATAAAGACCGACATGGCTGATCTGGCCACGTCCATTACCCCTGAAAAACACCGCATCGCCTGGCTTCAGCGCGTCGCGCTTGACCGTGGCTGCCGTTGAACGGTGCATCGCCGCCGTGGTGCGGGGCAGTTGAATATTAGCCTCGGTCTTGAACAGATAGACCAATAAGCCGCTGCAATCGAAGCCCTGGCCCACCGATGCGCCACCCAGCTTATAGGGTGTGCCCAGCAACCCGTGGGCGCGGTCGATCACATTGTCGATAGAGGGCTGCGGTACGCCTGTCAGCACAACCCCCAACCCGTTCAAGGAGGAGGCACGCGGCTGAATATTCGCGAAAGACGAAACACTGATCAGACACAGGAAAAGTAAACATAAGGATGATTTGAACATGGACAGATGCCGCACTGGTTAAACACGAGCGGCATCCTAATCAAAGAGTGCGTAACAAAATGAACGGGAAATCCCGAAGTCACGTAGGACAAATCCTTTAATCGTGCAACAGGAAAAGGATGAAGGAAGTTTCATGCGAAACCGTCTGCTCATCGCGACGAATCGCCCGATTCCGGTGCTATAAATCCACTAACGCACCAAAATGAAACATTCTGAAATGTCTTAACGCCCTATCGGGTGGCACAGAAGCGCCTACCTACAGGGAATTCCTACTCCCCGCGTGATTGGCAAGGCCCTTGCTCTAGCTTGCTTATCGCTCATAGCTGGAAGCCTTCTGATGCTGGTGATCCACCGCCGAATCGCCCCCCAAGCCCTCTGGGCCGCGGAACTGCTGCTGAATTTCGAAGCTCGCAGTAAAAGCCGCTTGCGCTGTTTCAGTGCCGACGGCGAAGACGTCGGCCTGTTTCTGGAGCGTGGGCAACCACCGCTGCACGACGGCGAATTCCTACAGGCTGAAGACGGACGTGTCGTACGTGTATGCGCCCGCCCTGAACACCTACTACACGTCACCTGCAGCAATGCCTTCGAACTGACCCGCGCCGCCTATCATCTGGGGAATCGCCATGTCGCCCTGCAAGTCGGCGATGGCTGGCTGCGCCTGCTGGACGATTACGTACTCAAAGCCATGCTCGAACAACTGGGCGCGCGCACTGAAACCATCGAGGCGCCGTTCCAACCGGAACACGGCGCCTATGGCGGTGGTCATCATCATTCGCGTCACGGTGACGAAGACTTCAACTACCCACCCAAGCTGCATCAGTTCGGCGTGCGTCTATGAACCCAGCCTGGGCGCTGCTGCGTCTGGCCAGTCCGCAGCTGCCGATTGGTGGCTACAGCTATTCCCAGGGCCTGGAAATGGCCGTGGAAAACGGCCGGGTGAACGACTCCATCAGCGCCCGCCGCTGGATCAGTGACCAATTGCTGCTCAACCTGGCACGCTTTGAAGCGCCGCTGCTACTCGCCCACTGCCAAACCGCCGCCGCGCAGGACTGGCCGGGCCTGGCCCAGTTGTGTGAAGAACACCGCGCCAGCCGCGAAACCCGCGAGCTGTACCAGGAAAGCCGGCAAATGGGCTACTCCCTGCAACAACTCTTGAATGGCTTGCCGGAACTGGACGAGCCCGCCCGACAGTTCCTCGAACAACGCCCCGAACCGCACCTGGCCCTGGGTTGGGCCCTGGCCGCCCGTGCCTGGCAAATCAGTGCACAAGATGCCCTGGCCGCCTGGCTCTGGAGCTGGCTGGAAAACCAGCTCGCCGTGCTGATGAAAACCCTGCCCCTGGGCCAGCAAGCCGCGCAACGCCTGACCAGTGAGTTGCTGCCACTGCTGCAACAGGCCCAGCAGGACGCCAGCCAACGCGATCCCGATCATTACGGCAGCGCCGCCTTTGGCCTGTCCCTGGCGTGCATGGCCCACGAGCGCCAGTACAGCCGCCTGTTCCGTTCCTAGGCGCCTTTTATTTTGGAGAAGCACATGAACACACAACCCCTGCGCGTTGGCATCGGTGGCCCGGTCGGCTCCGGCAAGACCGCCCTGACCCTGGCCCTGTGCCTGGCCCTGCGCGATCGCTACAACCTGGCCGTGGTCACCAACGACATCTATACCCGCGAAGACGCCGATTTCCTGGTGCGCAACCAAGCCCTCGCGCCAGAGCGGATCATCGGCGTGGAAACCGGCGGCTGCCCCCACACGGCGATTCGTGAAGACGCGTCCATCAACCTGGAAGCGGTGGATCAACTGAACCGGCGCTTTCCGGGCCTGGACCTGATCCTGGTGGAATCCGGGGGCGACAACCTCTCGGCGACCTTCAGCCCCGAACTGTCGGACCTGACCATCTACGTGATCGATGTTTCGGCCGGCGACAAGCTGCCGCGCAAAGGCGGCCCCGGGATCTGCAAGTCCGACTTGCTGGTGATCAACAAGATCGACCTGGCGCCGCTGGTAGGCGCGTCCCTGGAACTGATGAACAGCGATACCCAGCGCATGCGCGGCGGCAAACCCTTTGTCTTCAGCAATCAGAAAACCGGCGTCGGCCTGGAAGAAATCGTCGCCTTTATCGAACGCCAAGGCTTGCTGACCGCAGCCTGATCAACCACCAAGGAACCTGTCCATGAGCCTCAAGAAACTGTTTGGCGCCGTCGCCCTGCTGCTCACCCCTGCCCTCGCTTTTGCTCACCCGGGCCATGGCGACAACGGCCTGGTGGCTGGTATCAGTCACCCGTTAAGCGGTATCGACCATCTGCTGGCGATGGTGGCGGTCGGTTTGTGGGCCGCGCAGCAAAAAGGCGCGGCTCGCTGGGCGCTGCCCTGCACGTTTGTGGGCACCATGCTGATCGGTGGCCTGCTGGGTTTTGAAGGCCTGGAACTGCCGGGCCTGGAAAGCGGGATTGCCGCTTCGGTGCTGGCGCTTGGCTTGGCGGTGGCCCTCGCGATTCGTCCACCCGTAGCCGTTGCGGTGGCGGTAACGGCGCTGTTTGCCCTGTTCCATGGCGTGGCCCACGGCCTGGAACTGCCGGATATGTCCAGCCCTTGGGCCTATGCCGCAGGGTTTGTAGGTGCAACGGCGGCGCTGCATGCCGCAGGTTATGCCGTGGTGCGTTTCCTGCCGGCTGCGGCGGCGCCGTTGGTGCGGATTGCTGGAGCAGCGTCGGCGGCGACTGGGGTTTGGTTGCTCGCGGGCTGAGTTTTGCGTTGTTGGTAAAGGCCTCATCGCAGGCAAGCCAGCTCCCACATTCGACCGCGTTTCCACAGTTGGAATGCAGGCGAATGTGTGCGGGCTTGCTCGCGAAGGCGGCAGCAAAGACAACACCGATCCCAAGCCTGCTACCATGTCGCGCAAACACCCCTGCCGTGACGACGCCAGCCGATGCCCATCGCTCCAAGCTCCGCCCTCAAGCCTCAATTGAACGCTGTGCTCACGCACTTCCACGACCTGATCGTGCCGCTCTGGCAGGGCCCGGGCTGGAATGCCGACCTGGCGCTGCCTTATGAGGCTCTGGACGCCAATCACCGTCCCCTGCCCCCGCAACGCTACCGCGCCATGGCCTGTGCCCGGCAGTTGTACCTGTTTGCCAGCCTGATCGGTGAGCCCGGTGCAGACTATGCCGAAGAGCGCGCGGCGGCATTGTTTCGTTCGCTGCAGCGGCACTTCCATGACGCCGAACACGGCGGCTGGTTCTACAGCATCGACCCCCACGGCAAACCGCTGGACAAGCGCAAAGACCTCTACACCCACGCCTTCATCATCTTCGCCTGCGCCCACTACTGGGCCAAAGTGCGTGAGCCGTTGGTGGAGTCGGTGCTCAATGCCGCCCTGGAAGTGGTCGCCGAACGGTTCGCCACCGGCGACGGCTTGTATGAGGCGGTGCTGGAGCGCAATTGGTCGCCCCTCAAGTCCGGCCCGCTGCAAAACCCACTGATGCACCTCGCCGAAGGCTTCCTCGCCACCCTCGCGGTGCGTGAAGACGCCGCCGTACAAAGTGCCTTGCTGGCGCTCGCGGCAGCCATGCAACAGCGTTTCATCGACCGCCAGCACGGGGTGATGATGGAAAAACCGTTGGGCGCTGTGGATAACTGGTTTGAGCCAGGGCACCAGTTCGAATGGTTCTTTTTGCTGGCGTCTTCGGACGTGCTGAAAAATACGCCCCTGCACGCCTCACTGGCCCGGGCGTTTGCCTATGCCGAGCAAAAGGGTGTGGATAAGTTGACCGGGGCTGTCAGCGGCATGCTCGCGCTGGATGGCACCGTACGTGACGGCACCCAGCGCATCTGGGCCCAGGCCGAATACCTGCGGGCACTGACCTTGCGGCCGGGTAGCGAAACCGTGTTGCAACGCCAATTACAGGCGTTGCAGCAACGGTTTCTGCATCACAAAGGCTGGAATGAATGCCTGGATGCCAGTGGGGCCGTGAGTCGATGGGATATGCCATCGACCACGCCCTACCATTTGGCCACCTGCTATCGGGGTTTGACCGACGCTCTCGGCTGACGGTGGCCCTGTAATCCTATACCTCTGTAGCCCTGTAGCCGCTGTCGAGGAACGAGGCTGCGATGGGTTGCGAAGCGACCCCCGAGGGCGGTCCTGCGGACACGCATCGCAGCCTCGTTCCTCGTCAGCGGCTACAGATCAACCCCTTATGCGACCCACTTACGATCCCCGGTAAAGCTGATGGTCAGCCAACGGGCCGCGTCCGGTTTGCCCAACCCTGTGGATATCTCTTCGCGCAGCCCGTCGAGGGTCGCGACGCTATCCATCGGGTAATCCGCCGGCAACACTACATGAATCTCGATAAACCGCGCCCGCCCGTGCTTCTGCACGTAAGACACATAATCGTCGAAACCATGCTTGGCCTGGGCCGCGTCCATCACTTCGCGCACCTTGTCATCCAGTTGATCCGGTGCAATCCCCAGCACATCACGCAAAGCCGGGCGCAGGATCTTGAACGCCGGCGCCAGCATGCTCAGGGCCAGCAGGATCAGGATCAACGGGTCGACATATACCGCCCATTCGCCATAGCCCTGGGACTTGAGAAGCAACGCCGTCAGGAAGCTTATCAACAGGCCCACCGAGAGCATCGCGTCCACCAGCCAACTGATGTTGTCGAACTGGATCAGCGACGACTTGAGCGTGCGATTGCGGTAGCGCACGTAGAAGAAATAGCCGAACTCGACGACGGTAAACACCGCCGCATAGATGATCACCAGACCCAACTCGATCTCGCGCCCGCCATTGATAACGCCGAACACGCCGTTAAGAAACGCATAGATGGCAATCAGAAACAGGAAACTGCCTTCGATCAGCAGCACCATCGGTTCCAGGTGCCAGTAGCCGAACTGGAAGCGATCGTTGCTTTTCTTCGCGATCAGCTTGGCCGTGATCAGCATCAGCACCTTGATAAAGGTGGCAATCAGCGAGAAAAAGCCGTCGAATAAAATGGATTGGGATCCTGAGACCACACCCGTGACAATCCCGGCGATCGCCACGGCGAACATCAGGATGGTCGATTGTTTGAGCAGCGACTGCTCACCTCGGTTACTCACATATCCTCCTGTCAAAACCTTGAAACCGCAGAGTGCGGCGGGGTTTTCAGGGGTGGAGTGTACCTGTAGCGAGGGGGCTTGCCCCCGTTGGGCTGCGAAGCAGCCCTAAAACCGAGTCATACGGGGCCGCTTCGCAGCCCAACGCGGGCAAGCCCGCTCGCCACAATAAGCTGGCTATTTAGCCCTTGGCACCACGCTCAATGGCAAACCCGGCCCAAGTCTGGCTCACCGGCATCAGTTCCAGACGGTTGATGTTCACGTGTGCCGGGGTATTCATCACCCAGAAGATCGTATCGGCGATGTCTTGTGGCTGGATCGGCTCAGCGCCCGCGTAGGTTGCGTCATAACGCGCTTGGTCACCGGCAAAGCGCACCAACGAGAACTCGCTTTCACACAGGCCCGGCTCGATGTTGGTCACGCGAACGCCAGTGCCCTGCAGGTCGCAACGCAGGTTCAGGGAGAACTGTTTGACGAAGGCCTTGGTGCCGCCATACACATGGCTGCCCGGATACGGGTAGTTGCCGGCGATGGAGCCCAGGTTGATGATCCCGGCACCACGACCGTGGGCGATCAGGCGCGGCAACAGCAGGTTGGTGGTAGTCAACAGGCCCTTGATGTTGGTGTCGACCATGGTTTCCCAATCGTCGAGACTGCACTTGGGCGCCGGATCCGTGCCCACGGCAAGACCTGCGTTGTTGATCAGCCCGCGCAGCTTGCTGAAGGACGGCGGCAGATTGGCGATCGCCTCTTCCATGGCCTTGCGGTCACGCACGTCCACCACCAGGCCATGGACTTCGGTCTGCTTGGAAAGCTCGGCGCACAGGGCGTTCAAGCGCTCCTCGCGGCGACCGGTGAGCACCAGCGACCAGCCCGCCTCGGCAAAACGTCGAGCACAGGCTTCGCCAAAACCGGACGTCGCACCGGTAATAAATAGCGTGTTGGACATGATGTTCTCCTTGCAAGGCTTCGCGCAGCCGGTGAGATAAAAAAACCAGCGAGCAGAATGCCCGCACGCCGCCCTCGCGGCAACCGATACACCCGTCGCAACGGTGATTCTGTACGAAATTTAATCAATTATCGCAAAGCTATATAAACCGTGGCATGCAGCCATATGCGCGCACGTTATCCACAGCCCCGTCCACAGTCTTTGGGGGCAAGTACAAAGCCCGCCAAGCCGCTGTGCACAAGGCTTTCAGCGCGATTTGATAAGTTTTTTGCTTGACCTTCGGGCAGGCCTATGTAGGCCCAATGCAATCGAAGCAATCAAGGGGATGGCGCCAGGCCAGTAATTCCGGCCCCTGCGGGAGTCTTTCCAGAGTTTAACCACAGACTTATCCACAGGCTGGAGTGACATGTTTTTGTCATATACCTGTGTCTTTAAACAGGTTGACAAAACCTTGGACAGGTCCTGAAAAAGTCCCTGATCAAAAAACAACCACCATCCTGAAAGCCACGTAATCAAAGGCCTCCAGCCAGCTACTCCCACGTTACCCACAGCCGGTTCCACAGTCCGTGGGGACAAGTCAAAACTGTGACAAAACAGGGATTTGCGGCGGCTATATGTCGCGCTTTGGGAGGTGCTCAGATTTGTTTTCCACAATTTGGTTCGGGGCTTGTGGACTGCACAAAAATAGGTGGGAGCTGCTTTCTGTGGGAGCGGGCTTGCCTGTGATACAAGCACCTCGGTATTTCAGTCAAACCGAGGTGATGCAATCGCGGGCAAGCCCGTCTCCCACAGAAAGCGGGCTCCCACAGGGGTCTTGCAGCAGGCTTTAAATCAATGCCCGCCGAGGTAGGCGTTACGCACCTCCTCATTGACCAGCAGCTCCTTGCCAGTCCCTGTGAGGCGAATCTCGCCGTTAACCATCACGTACGCCCGATCAGACAGGCGCAACGCGTGGTTAGCATTCTGCTCCACCAGGAAGATGGTCATCCCGGTGGAGGCCAGCTCGCGCAGGGTGGCGAAAATCTGCTTCACCACAATCGGCGCCAGCCCCAGGCTCGGCTCGTCCAGCAGCAACAGCTTGGGCCGGCTCATCAACGCCCGGGCGATGGCGAGCATTTGTTGCTCGCCGCCGGACATGGTCATCGCTCGCTGATTGCGTCGTTCCTTGAGTCGGGGAAACAAGTCGAACATGCGCTGCATGTCCTCAGCGGCGAACTTATCGCCAATCGGGATGGTGCCCATCAACAGGTTTTCCTCGACGGTCATGTCGGGGAACACCCGTCGCCCTTCCGGCGATTGCGCAATGCCGTTGGAGGCAATGTAGTGGGTCGACTTGTGCGTAATGTCCACGCCGCGATAGAGAATCTGCCCGGACTCGGCCCGTGGCTGGCCGAAGATCGACATCAACAGCGTGGACTTGCCCGCGCCGTTGGAGCCGATCAGGCTGACGGTTTCCCCTTCGTTGATGTGCATCGAGACTTTCTTCAGCGCCTGGATCGGCCCGTAGAACACGTCCAGGTCTTTCAGTTCGAGGATTGGCTCGCTCATACCAGCTCCTCTTCATCAGCGCCCAGGTATGCCGCGATTACTTTTGGATCGTTGCGGATCGCCTCCGGGCCGCCTTCAGCGATGACATTGCCGTGGTCAAGTACCACGATGTGGTCGGAAATACTCATCACCATGCCCATGTCGTGTTCGATCAGCACCACCGTCAGGTCATGTTCGTCGCGCAGCAGACGAATCATCGTGCTCAGCGCTTCGGTTTCCTGGGGGTTGAGGCCCGCGGCCGGTTCATCCAGGCAGATAATCTGCGGCCGGGTGCACATGGCGCGGGCGATTTCCAGGCGGCGTTGTTGGCCGTAGGACAACTCACCGGCCAGGCGGTTGGCGCAGTCCACCAGGTCCACCACTTCCAGCCAGTAAAAGGCATGGTCGAGGGCGTCGCTTTCGGCCTTGCGGTAGCCCTTGGTGTTGAGGATGCCCGCGATCATGTTGCGGTTGACCCACATATGCTGGGCCACCAGCAGGTTCTCCACCACCGACATTTCCTTGAACAGGCGAATGTTCTGGAAGGTGCGCGCAAGACCTGCACGGTTCACTAGGTGGGTGCCGCCGAACATCTTGTAGAACACCCGGGTGACGAAGCTTTTGGGCGATACAAAATCCTTGGCCTTGAACGACTCGCCGAGCAACTGGATAACGTTGGTCTGCTTGCCGCGCACATTGAGTTCGATCTTGCCACCGGTAGCCTTGTAGAAACCGGTCAGACAGTTGAACACCGTGGTCTTGCCTGCACCGTTAGGGCCGATCAGGGCGAAGATCGAGTTGCGCTTGACCTTGAGGCTCACGTCGCTCAAGGCCTTGATGCCACCGAAGTGCATCATCAGTTTTTCCACTGAAAGGACGACTTCCTTGCTCATGGCGCCACTCCTTTACGTGGGACTACACCGGTACGGCTGATGCGAATCAGGCCGCGCGGCTTCCAGATCATCATCACCACCATCAACACGCCAAACAGCAGCACGCGGTATTCAGAGAAGCTGCGCAGCAGTTCCGGTGCCACCGTCAATACGAATGCGGCAATCACCACACCGACGGTCGAGCCCATGCCGCCCAATACCACAATGGCGAGAATCAGCGCCGACTCGAAGAAGGTGAACGACGATGGGTTGACGAAGCCTTGGTAGCTGGCGAAAAACACCCCAGCCAAACCGGCGGTGGATGCACCGATGGTGAACGCAGAAAGCTTCACCAGCACGTGGTTCAGGCCCATGGAGCGGCAGGCGATTTCATCTTCGCGTAAGGCTTCCCAGGCGCGGCCCACCGGCATCCGGGTCAGGCGGTGCTTGATGTACAGCACCAGCAACACCACCAGGAACAGCACGATATAGATAAACAGGAATTTGACGTTGGGGTTGTAGTCGATACCAAAGAACTCGTGAAACGGCACCCCGCCATCCTTCGCCTTGCGCACAAACTCAAGCCCGAAAAACGTCGGCGATGGCACCGGCATACCGTTCGGGCCGCCGGTAAACGACAGCCAGTTGTTCAACACCAGACGGATGATTTCACCGAAGCCCAGGGTCACGATGGCCAAGTAATCTCCATGCATTCGCAACACCGGGAAACCGAGTATGCACCCCGCCAACGCTGCACAAATGGCCGCCAATGGCAGCACCGTCCAGAAGCCCAGGCCGAGGTATTGATACCCCAACGCCAGACCGTAGGCGCCGATAGCGTAGAACGCCACGTAACCCAAGTCGAGCAGCCCGGCCAGGCCCACCACGATGTTCAGGCCCAGGCCCAGCAACACGTAGATCAGCCCGAGAATCACCACCGTCAGCAGGTACTTATTGGCGAAGAACGGGAACACGATAGCAATCACGATCAGCGCCGGAATCACCCAACGCAACTGCGATTTGTAGTCCGGTTTCAGCACATGCACGCCGGAGCCGGTGCTCTCGAAACCCTGGAGAATCCTCAAGCCCTTGGGGGTTTGCAGGAACAGGCTCATGGCAAACCGGCCGACCATCACAATGGCCACCAGGATGCCGACGCGGGCCGGTTGCAGATTGAAACTGTAGCCGTCGAGGACCACGCCGACAATCGGGCCGAACACGATCAGCGAAATCAGCCCGGCGAGGACCGTATCGACCAGACTTTTCTTGATATCGATTGAATTGGCAGCAGACATATTTATACCTTCGCCACGAGTGGGCGACCGAGCAGGCCCTGGGGACGGAAAATCAGGATCACCACCAACAGGGAGAAACTGAACACGTCTTTGTAGTCAGAGTTGATCAACCCCGAGAACAGCGACTCGGAGATACCGAGGATGATCCCGCCCAGCATCGCCCCAGGCAGGGAACCGATGCCGCCGAGTACCGCTGCGGTAAACGCCTTGATGCCGATGATGAAGCCGGCATAGAAGTCGAACGTGCCGTAGTTCAAGGTGATCAGCACACCGGCCAGGGCCGCCATGGCTGCACCAATAACAAATACGTAGGAGATCACCCGGTCCGTATTGATGCCGAGGATCGAGGCCATCTTGCGGTCTTGCTGGGTGGCGCGGCACATGCGGCCGAGCTTGGTGTACTTGATGATGTAGGTCAGCAACCCCATGCCGACAAACGCGGCCACCAGGATGAACACCTTGGTATAGGTTAACTGCACGAACCCGGTGCCGATGTCGACTCGCCAGGCACCGGCCAGCAGCGTTGGAATGCCTTGTTGTTTGGCGCCTTGGGCGATCTGTGCGTAGTTCTGCAGGATCAGCGAGATACCGATGGCGCTGATCAGCGGTGCCAGTCGGGTGGAGTTACGCAGCGGTTTATAGGCGACACGTTCGATGACCCAACCGTAAACGCCAGTGACGACCACGGTGAAGATCAAGGTGCCAAGAATGAGCAGCGGGAAGGATTCGATACCAAAATAGGCCAGCAGAGCCAGACTGATTGCCGCCAGGTAAGCGGAAATCATGTAAACCTCGCCGTGGGCGAAGTTGATCATGCCAATGATGCCATAGACCATTGTGTAGCCGATGGCGATCAGGCCATAGACCGACCCGAGGGTCAGGCCGTTGACCAGTTGCTGCAGGAAAATACCATCCATAACGCAATCTCACGCAGTGAGAGCCTGCACACCTGTGGGTGTGCGGCCCTTCTAGGAGGAAAAGACAGATCTCGATAACAACCCAGTCCCCGTGTAGGAGGGGGCTTGCTCCCGATTGCGGTGGGTCAGTCATACATGTGTTGGCTGACACTGCGCTATCGGGAGCAAGCCCCCTCCCACATTGGAACGGTGGTGTTTAGCTTTATTTCTGCTTTTCCAACTGGTGATACTTGCCGTCCTTGTCCCACTGGTAAACCACGTAGTCGGAGACTTTCAGGTCGCCCTTGGCGTCCCAGGCCTTGTCGCCCATCACCGTCTTCACCGTGTTGGCTTTCAGCCATTTGGCGGCGTCTTCGCCTTTGTTGGATTTGGCGCCATTGAAACCGGCGGCCAGGGCCTGGATCGAGGCGTAGGCATACAGGGTGTAGCCTTCAGGCTCTTTACCGGCCTTGCGGAACTCTTCCACCACCGCCTTGCTTTCCGGCAGCAGGCGCGGGTCGGCGCCAAAGGTCATGTAGACGCCATTCACGTACTGGGCACCACCGGCGGTAGCCACCAGTTCGTCGGTCACCACGCCGTCATCGGACATGAACTTGACGTCTTTCAGGCCCGCTTCACGCAGCTGACGCACCAGAGGACCGGCTTCCGGGTGCAAGCCACCGAAGTACACTACGTCGGCACCGGCTGCACGGATCTTGGTCACCAGGGCGCTGAAATCTTTCTCGCCGCGCGTCAGGCCTTCTTCGATCACCGGTTTCACGCCACGCTTGGTCAACTGCGCTGCAGTGGCGTCGGCCAGGCCTTTGCCGTAGGTGTCTTTGTCGTTGATAACGGCGACTTTCTTGCCCTTGAGCACATCGACGATGTAGTCACCGGCTACGATGCCTTGCTGGTCGTCACGGCCACACATACGGAACATTGCCGTCAGGCCACGCTCGGTCACCTGCGGGTTGGTGGAACCTGGGGTGATCGCGATCACGCCCGCGTCGCTATAAACCTCGGAGGCGGGAATGGTGTTCGACGAGCAGAAGTGCCCGACCACGCCGATCACCTTGTCCTGGTCAACCAGACGGTTGGCCACGGCCACGGCTTGCTTGGGCTCGCAGGCATCGTCACCCGCCACCAGCACGATCTTCTCGCCGTTGATCCCGCCCGCTTTGTTGATCACCTCTGCGGCGGCCTTGGCGCCCACCATGTACTGCTCACCGAACGCCGCGTTGGCGCCGGTCATCGGTCCCGCTACGCCAATCTTCACATCAGCTTGAGCAAACGCAGAAACACCCAACGCAGTAGCCACTGCGAGGGCGAGAAAACCTTTCTTGTAAAACGTCTGGGACATGAGGTGGTGCTCCGAGGTTTTTGTTGAATTGGCACTGCAACTTCACTTCAAACTTTCACCAGAAAGCTCAGAGCAAGCCTCGTGCCATTACGTTTTTATTATTCAAAAAGACACCGTGTCATTGTTATTACAGGCGTTTCGACTCCTTTCAATTGGACGTGCAACCCTTTAGCTCGCGCAGGTGTCACCATTGGACTCAAAAAGTGCAACCCGTCATTGCAACCACTGCAACCCGTCCCTTAAACGACAGCCTCCGAACCTGTAACAACGTGCGTAACGGAACTGCACATTTACAGTGCGTTACTGCTACGACTCGCACCAATACAGATTAGTAGCCTGCTAAGAAGATGCAGCCTTCTTACAGCTATTTCGCTGATCAGATGACAATTCGCAGGCATTGCCCCGCGTGATACAGCGAGAATCCTGCCTCATATAAACAGCTACGCAGGCCCACTCCGGCCAGCGGCTGCATTGGCGCGAATGGAATCGGCAATGCCTGTGGATTCTGGTGACACAGGTAATCGGCAAAGGCCTTGCCCACCACACTGCCGGTGGTCACGCCCCGGCCGTTGTAACCGGTGACGGCCACTAGGCCCGGCGCCGGTTCGAACAGGCGCATCAGGTGGTCCGGCGTGAAAGCGATACAGCCCGTCCAGGTACATTCCCACTGCACTGACTTGAGGTACGGAAAGTAGTGTTGCTGCACGCGATCAGCCCACGCTTTGAGGAACCAGGCGGGCTTCTGATTGCCATTACCCAGGCTTCCCAGCAACAGCCGGCCATCGGCATCACGGCGAATGCTGCTGAGGACTTGTCGCGTATCCCAGGAACCCTGGCCGCCCGGCAGGATTTGTTGCGCGGCGGCTTCGGTCAATGGCGCCGAGGCCACCTGGTAGTAGTAGCCAGGGAAAAAATTGCGCCGCAACTCGGTCCACTCGCCTTCGGTGTAGGCGTTGGAGGCAATCACCACTTGTTCGGCGTGCACGGCACCCTGGGCGGTTTGCACGGACCAGTGCTGGCCCTGGCGTTCCAGTTGAGTGACAGGAGAGTGGTCAAACAGTTGCCCGCCAAGACCTGTGGCGGCATTGGCCAAACCACTGGTGTAGGCCATCGGGTTCAAAGTACCGGCACGCCGATCCAGCAAGGCGGCAGCGATTTTTTGGGTACCGGTGGCCTGTTCGCATGCGGCGCCGGTCAACAGCTCAACCGGAGCACCACGACGTTTCCATTGTTCTTCACGGCTGCGCAAATCCGCTTCGCCACGGGCGTTGTGCGCCATGTGCAGAGTGCCTTCGCGGCGCAGTTGGCAGTCGATGTTGTATTTGTCGATCAGGCTGAACACCAGGGACGGTGCCGCACCGAGCATACGGTTGAGCTGGCTGCCCACGGCCTCGCCAAAACCGGCTTCGATCTCGTCCGGGGGAATCCACATCCCGGCATTGACCAACCCCACGTTACGCCCCGAACCGCCATGACCGGTGCGATGGGCTTCCAGTACGGCGACGCTTTTACCTTGTTCCAGCAAGTGAATGGCGGCTGACAAACCGGTGATACCGGCGCCGATCACGCACACATCCACCTTTACCTCACCCTTGAGCGCGACGCGGTCCGGCCGGTCAGGCGTGAGTTGTTCCCACAAACATGCTTCGCGTAAAGGCATTGCCTGACTCCGATGAGACCTGACAAACAGCTTTTCCGAACTGTAAATGCGGTCAAATGTGGGAGCTGGCTTGCCTGCTCCCACATTGAGCTCACTCCGACTCTAGATATCAGTCGAAGGTGATGCCCTGCGCCAGTGGCAACTCCAGCGAGTAGTTCACGGTATTGGTCTGGCGACGCATATACCCGCGCCACGCATCCGAGCCTGACTCACGGCCACCACCGGTCTCTTTCTCACCACCAAACGCCCCGCCAATTTCCGCGCCGCTTGGCCCGATGTTGACGTTGGCGATACCGCAGTCACTGCCCACCGCCGACATGAACTGCTCGGCTTCGCGCACGTCAGTGGTGAAAATGCACGAGGACAGGCCCTGAGGCACGGCGTTGTTCAGGCGCAGGGCTTCAGCGAAATCGGTGTAGCCGACCACGTAAAGAATCGGCGCAAAGGTCTCGGTACACACCACATCGCTCTGCTCCGGCATTTCCACAATCGCCGGCGACACGTAGTAGGCATTGGGGAATTTGTCTTCCAACTGCCGCTTGCCACCAAACACCCGGCCACCTTCGCTCAGCGCCTGCTCCAGGGCATCCTGCATGTTTTCAAAGCTGTGCTTGTCGATCAGCGGGCCCACCAGATTGCCTTCCAGTGGATGACCAATGCGCACTTTGGAATAAGCTGCCTTCAGTCGGGTGACGATTTCTGCTTTTACCGATTCATGGGCGATCAGTCGGCGCAGGCTGGTACAGCGCTGGCCAGCAGTACCCACGGCGCTGAACAGAATGGCGCGCACGGCCATGTCCAGGTCGGCGCTTGGGCCGAGGATCATCGCGTTGTTGCCGCCCAATTCCAGAATGCTGCGGGCAAAACGTGCGGCGACTTTCGGCGCGACTTCGCGGCCCATGCGGGTGCTGCCGGTGGCGCTGATCAGCGCGACACGCGGGTCGTCCACCAGTGCAGCACCAGCATCGCGACCGCCGATGATCACTTGGCTCAGGTACTCGGGCGCATCGCTGAACTTCTTCAATACGCGCTCGAACAGCGCCTGGCAGGCCAGTGCTGTGAGCGGGGTCTTTTCCGACGGTTTCCAGATCACGGCGTTGCCGCACACCAGCGCCAGGGTGGTGTTCCACGCCCACACGGCCACCGGGAAGTTGAAGGCGCTGATCACGCCCACCACGCCCAGCGGGTGCCAGGTTTCACGCATGTGGTGGCCTGGGCGCTCGGAGGCGATGGTCAAGCCGTACAGCTGACGCGACAAACCAACGGCGAAGTCGCAGATATCGATCATTTCCTGCACCTCACCCAAGCCTTCCTGGGTGATCTTGCCGGCTTCCCAGGACACCAACTCGCCCAGATCAGCTTTATATTCACGCAACACGTCACCTAGCTGACGCACCAGCTCTCCGCGACGTGGCGCCGGTACCTTGCGCCAGGCCTCGAATGCATGCTCGGCGCGACTGACCTGCTGCTCGACCTCAGCAGCCCCTTCCCAGTGCACACTGGCGATCTGGCTGCCATCAATGGGCGAATGCACCGGGTGTTGACCCGATTGGTACAGCGCCGGGTTTACCCCGAGACGATCAAGCAATGCGGCAACCATGGGTTTCTCCTTCCATCTACAAACGAAAATATGCGCCGCCCGTCAGGGGACGATCCAGACCTTATTTGTAGCTGGCCCAAGACTTGCCAACAAACGACGATTAGGCGAGATATCATTCCGTTTATTCATGCAAAAAAAGAAAAAGAGACAGGCCATGCTGAATAAAAGACATTTGCCCTCGATCACCGCCTTGCAGTGCTTCGAGGCCGTCACCCGTCACCTGAGCTTCACCCGCGCCGCCGAAGAGCTGAACCTCACCCAGAGTGCCGTCAGCAAACAGGTGGCGCAGTTGGAAGAACTGTTGCAACACCTGCTGTTCCGCCGGGTGCGCCGCCGCTTGCAGATGACCCCGGCGGGCGATCTGTACCTGGTGGAAGTGCGCAAGATCCTCACCCAGGTGGAGATGTCGACCCATTACCTGCGCTCCTACGGCGGCGAAACCGAAGTGTTGCGGGTGTCCACGCCCTACACCTTCGGCGCCCGCTGGCTGGTGCCGCGCCTCAAGGGTTGGCGCCTGCGTCATCCGCAGATCCACCTGGACCTGTGCAACGAACAGGACCCCGACGAGCTGCTGCAAGGCAAGGCTGACCTGGCGTTCTACTTCGGCCAGGGCTCGCGCCCCGGTACTGAAAGCCTGAAGCTGTTCAGCGAAGAGCTGGTACCGGTGTGTGCACCGGACACGCTGCCGGCGCAGCCGTTTACCGACCCCACGCAACTGAGCGACCTGGTACTGCTGCAAAACGCGTCCCGCCCCCAGGGCTGGCACGACTGGTTCGCCGCCCAGGGTTATCACACTGAACACAGCTACCACGGCCCGCGCTTCGAAACTTTCTATATGTGCATTCGCGCCGCGCAAGTGGGCTGCGGCGTGGCGCTGTTGCCACGGTTCCTGGTGGAAGAGGAATTGGCCGAGGGCAAGCTGGTCATTCCCTGGCAGTACGCAATGCCGAGCCAGGATGCGTATTACCTGGCGTATCCCGAACATTCGGCGGAAGTGCCCAAGGTGCGGGATTTTGTGAAGTGGATGATGGCGCAGGTTGAGTCTTCATGATGGTCTTCGCCTGCAAATCCGCCTTCGCGAGCAAGTCGAATCGTCGCACCGCCGCTCCCACATTTGGAATGCATTTCACGTGTGGGAGCGGGCTTGCTCGCGAGGGCGGTGTCAGCCCGACAAAAATACCAAGTTAAAAATCACTGGCAAACCAACCCACGTCTATGCGCCACTAGCACTATTCCTTAATTGTGCGTAAAGGTCGGTGCCCATCGCCGACCCGTCTGGAGATTCCCGTTATGAGCGAGAGTGTGTTTGCCGATCGCATCGTGCAGAACTTGCTCGACACCGACTTCTACAAGCTGACCATGATGCAGGCGGTGCTGCACAACTATCCCAATGTGGAAGTTGAATGGGAGTTTCGTTGCCGCAACAGTGAAGACCTGCGCCCGTACCTGGCGGAGATTCGCTATCAGATCGAGCGCCTGGCTGAGCTGAGCCTGAGCCCTGATCAACTGGGCTTCCTGGAACGCATCAGCTTTATGAAGCCGGACTTTTTGCGCTTCCTCGGCCTGTTTCGCTTCAACCTGCGCTACGTACAGACCGGCATCGAAAACGGCGAGTTGTTTATCCGCCTGCGCGGGCCGTGGCTGCATGTGATTCTGTTTGAAGTGCCGATGCTCGCGATCGTCAGCGAAGTGCGTAACCGCTATCGCTACCAGACTGTGATCCTCGAACAGGCCCGCGAACAGCTGTACCGCAAGTTCGACTGGCTGACCGCCAACGCCAGCAGCGACGAATTGTCGGAGTTGCAGGTGGCTGACTTCGGCACCCGCCGACGCTTTTCCTATCGGGTCCAGGAAGAAGTGGTCAACGTGCTCAAGCACGATTTCCCCGGACGCTTTGTCGGCACCAGTAACGTGCACCTGGCCCGTGAACTGGACATGAAACCCTTGGGCACCATGGCCCACGAGTGGATCATGGCCCACCAGCAACTGGGCCCAAGGCTGATCGACAGCCAGGCTGCCGCCCTCGATTGCTGGGTACGCGAATACCGTGGCCTGTTGGGGATCGCCCTGACCGACTGCATCACTACCGATGCCTTCCTCGGCGACTTCGATCTGTACTTCGCCAAGCTGTTCGATGGCCTGCGCCACGACTCCGGTGACCCGGTGCTGTGGGCGGAAAAAGCCATCGCCCATTACCACAAGCTAGGGATTGAGCCGATGAGCAAGACCCTGGTGTTCTCCGACAGCCTGACACTGCCCAAGGCCCTGGAGATTTTCCGGGCGCTGCGCGGTCGGATCAATGTCAGCTTCGGCATCGGTACCAACCTGACCTGTGATATTCCAGGTGTGGAACCGATGAGCATCGTGCTTAAAATGACCGCCTGCAATGGCCAGCCCGTCGCGAAGATCTCCGATGAAGCGGGCAAGACCCATTGCACCGACCCAAATTTCGTCGCCTATTTGCGCCACGTTTTCAAAGTACCTGCCCTACCCAGCAAGGAGTGAATCATGCAAGCCGTACAGCGCGAGATTGCTGAACAGCTCAAGGTCCAACCGCCGTTCAAAGACCAGGCCGCCCTGGAGGCGGAGGTTGCGCGACGGATTACCTTTATCCAGGAATGCCTGCTCAATTCTGGGCTCAAGACGTTAGTGCTGGGCATCAGCGGCGGCGTCGACTCCCTGACTGCCGGCCTCCTGGCCCAGCGCGCGATGAAAGAGCTGCGCGCAAGCAAGGGCGACGACGCCTACCGTTTTATCGCGGTGCGCCTGCCCTACGAAACCCAGTTCGACGAACACGACGCCCAGGCCTCGGTGGACTTTATCGCCCCCGACGAGCGCCACACGGTGAACATCGGCCCGGCGGTCAAATCCCTGGCTAATGAAGTGGCGGCATTTGAAGGCAAACACGCCGTTGCCCGGGATTTTGTGCTCGGCAACACCAAGGCGCGGATACGCATGGTGGCGCAGTACACCATCGCCGGTGCGGCCAGTGGTTTGGTGATCGGTACCGACCATGCGGCGGAAGCGGTGATGGGCTTTTTCACCAAGTTCGGTGATGGCGCCTGCGACCTGGCGCCGTTGAGCGGGTTGGTGAAAAACCAGGTGCGGGCGATTGCGCGGCACTTTGGTGCGCCGGAGTCGCTGGTGGAAAAAATCCCGACTGCTGACCTGGAAGACCTCTCTCCAGGCAAGCCGGATGAAGCCTCCCACGGTGTGACCTACACCGAGATCGATGCGTTCCTGCACGGTGAACCGGTGCGCGATGAAGCGTTCCGGATCATTTGCGAGACCTATCGCAAGACACATCACAAGCGAGTGATGCCGTTTGCGCCGTGAAGCATGACCTGGCGACGACTTTTGTGGCGAGCGGGCTTGCCCGCGTTGGGTTGCGAAGCAGCCCCAATAAGATCACTGTGTTTTTTCAGAAAGATCGGGGTGGCTGGCTTTGGGGCTGCTGCGCAACCCAACGCGGGCTTGCCCGCTCGCCACAGGTCCTCACCAGCCACAAAAAAGCGCCTGAAAAGGCGCTTTTTTTATGGCTGGGAGCCTGATTACTTCAGGACAACAGCGCCTTTCATCATCGAGTTGTGGCCTGGGAACGAGCAGAAGAACTCGTATTCAGTACCCGCCGCCAGCTTCGACACATCAAAGGTCACCGAGTCTTTTTCGCCCGACCCAATGATTTTGGTGTGGGCAATGATGCGAGTGTCGCCGTCTTTCAGGTAGTTCTTGTCGATGCCTGCGGCCATACCGTCGCCAGCGATGCCGGCCATATCGGCTTTAGTGCTCAGCACCCAGTTGTGGCCCATGACGTTCTTTGGCAGGCTGCCAGAGTGACCCAAGTTCACGGTGAAGGTCTTGCAGCTCTTGTCGATGGCGATTTCCGTTACTGGCTTCTTGTCGACCTGGAACGACATCTGGTCGGTGGAGTCGACGTCGATCGAGCATTTTTCGGCAGCCATCAATTGGCTGCTGGCCAATGTCAGCAGGGATACCGCAACGAGTTTGGCAAACATGTGAATCTCCAAGGCAGGGTTAAACAAAATCCGAATAACAGGAAGGTTGCCTGATACAGACCAAACTTCTCATGATCTGTATCAACAAATTGTATACAACTTTAGGCTATCAGACTGATCGAGACAATCAAACAGCGTAGCGTTGATTGCCCGCCTATGATCGGCTCGTCATCCCTTACGGAGTCCGAGCCATGAATCTCAATAGCCTGCTGCGCAGCCTGCTTGCCGCTTACGCCTGCGGTGCCAGCGGCACCTGCGAAACGCCTCAGCGCGAGGTTTAATCCTTTAAGAGACGCCGGCCAACCTTTACTCTTTAGCCCTTACTGAGCGCGGAGTCAGGTATGTCCTTGAAGTCTGTATGTGTATTTTGCGGTGCCAGCAGTGGTACTAACCCAGCCTACCGCGAAGCGGCCATTGCCCTCGGGCAAGCGTTGGCTGCGCGCAAGCTGACCCTGGTGTACGGCGGCGGTGCGGTCGGCCTGATGGGTATCGTGGCCGACGCGGCTCTGGCAGCGGGCGGCGAGGTGGTCGGAATTATTCCCGAAAGCCTGCAAAACCTGGAAATCGGCCACAAGGGCTTGACCCGCTTGGAAGTGGTCGACGGCATGCATGCCCGCAAGGCACGCATGGCCGAGCTGAGCGACGCGTTTATCGCGCTGCCGGGCGGTCTGGGCACCCTGGAAGAACTGTTTGAAGTCTGGACCTGGGGCCAACTCGGCTACCACGGCAAACCACTGGGTTTACTGGAAGTGAACGGTTTCTACAGCAAACTCACAGCATTTCTCGATCATATCGTCGGCGAAGGCTTCGTCCGAGCGCCGCATCGTGCCATGCTGCAAGTCGACGAATCGCCCGTGCAGTTGCTTGACGCGCTCGATGCCTGGAAACCGCTGGCGCTGCCCAAATGGGTGGACAAAAAACCCGATTAACCCTTGGGACGCGATTAAAGGCAGAATACGCGCCGCTCAACCTCACCTTCGACCCCAGAGGATCGCCCATGGCAAAACCTAATTACTCCTTCGCCAAACGTCAGAGAGACTTGGCCAAGGAACAGAAGAAAGAGGAAAAGCTGCAACGCAAGAAAATTGCAGCCGATGAAGAAGCCGGTGCACTGAACCCGGATGCAGAAGGTGAAGTTGTAACTGACGAGACCGAAGCACCGAAAGATCAGGCGCCTGACGCCTGAGGCATACGGTGTAACAAATCCCCTGTGGCGAGCGGGCTTGTCCGTGTCGGGCTGCGCAGCGGCCCCAAAATCTGCCGCCGAGATCTGTCTGAGAGATCGCGGTGAGCTTACTGGGGCTGCTTCGCAGCCCAACGCGGGCAAGCCCGCTCGCCACAACAACCGCGTTATTCCAGCGGCATCACCGTCACCCGTACTTCCGGGTCATGGCTCCCGCCCCCCAGAATCACTCCCCGCAACGGCGAAACATCGGAAAAATCCCGGCCCCAGGCCAGGGTGATGTGCTCCAGTGCCGGCTGCACATTGTTGGTCGGATCAAAATCCACCCACCCCAATACCGGACAAAACACCGAGACCCATGCATGGGACGCATCAGCACCGATCAGCCGTGGCTGGCCGGGCGGTGGCTGAGTCAGCAGGTAGCCGCTGATATAACGCGCTGCCAGGCCTCGGGAACGCAAGCAGGCGAGCATCAGATGGGCAAAGTCCTGGCACACGCCGCGCCGGCGTTCCAGCACTTCCACCAGCGGCGTAGCCACTTGAGTGGCTTCGGCATCGAAGGTGAATTCGCTGAAAATCTTTTCCATCAGCGCCTGAGTCCCCAGCAGCAGCGGGCGGCCCAGCGGAAAGCAGCTTTCGGAAAACTCGACGAAGCTTTTCTTCAAATGCACGTAGGGCGATTCAAAGCGGTACCGGCACGCCTCGATCACTTCGGCCGACAGCGGCTGACTGCTGTAGGTCAAGCCCTCACGAGCCTGATCCCAGGGCAGTGACAGGCTGAAATCCAGCCGCGGTCGCGCCTGGACCTCCACCGTCAGCCCGGCGTTGACCAGCAATTCATCATGGGGCCGCTCAAACGCCAGGCGGGTGATCGGGTTGCCAAACACGTCCAGCTCATCCCGACGCGACGTCGGCTCGGGGCTGATGTCCAATTGTTGCCATGTGCAGCGTTGCCAGGCACACGGCCGTGGCCATAAGTGAGCAAGCTGCTGGGCCAGCGACACCGGGCTGTCGTAGTGGTAATGGGTATCGTGGAAGATCTGGTAGCGGGCACTCATCACACAGACACCGTTTGCTGGCTGACATCATCCACATGGGCAAAATGGCGCAAGGCCAGGCGATCAGAGACTTGCCCACTTTCATCGGCGACCGCTTGCAGCAGGTCAGCCAGGCCATCAAGGGCAGCGCGCACACTGGCTTCGCCGAACAACGGGTTCTCCAGGCAGCCCAGGTCAAACCGGGCCAGGCGCTCCACCAATGGCGTCAGCCCGGTCTCCCGAGGCACGCCGAAGTCATCATTCAGGCGACGCAGGGTGCGGCTCACCAGCTTAAGTTGGAACAACACGGCATGAGGGTTCTGTTCATCCAGCAGCAACAGGTCCAGCACCGGGATCAGTTGCGGCACCGCCAGGTAGCGAGAACGGTAGGTGATGCTGCTGTTGCCCAGCTCCAGCAACCACTCCAGCCCCGCCTGATCGAACACCGCCACACCGCGCAAAAACGCCGCCAGGCTGCTGCTGAGGAACTGCAGACGCTCGATACGCCGGCCCATCATCAAAAAGCGCCAGCCTTCGTCGCGGGTCATGTCATCGAGGGCAAAACCGGACAGCGCCGCCAGCGACATCACCAGACGGTTGAGGAAATCCAGTAGCTCGCCAAAGTCCGGCGCTTCACTTTCCAGCTCCATGGCTTCGCGCTGCAACTCCACCAATGCCTGCCAGTTCTCCCGGGACAACTTGCCGCGCACCTGGGACGCCGCCCACTGCAAGCGCTGCAGATTGGCCCGCAGGCTCGACGGCCAGTCATCACCGAGCAACGCCGCCTGCAGCCGCTCAGGCAACGTGCCCTCTTCCGGCAACAGTCGCAGGCTTTCGCCAAGCTCTACCGCCGCCTGCAGCGCCAGCGGGTCGTCTCCGTCGACATAACGCGCCAGGACGACACGCAGCCAGCGCGCGCTGTCGTCGCAACGCTCGCAATAGCGGCCGAACCAGAATAGGTTTTCCACCACCCGCGACGGCAAATACGGATCACGCCGCACCAGGTCATGGGCGCCAATCGACCGTTGCGCCCGCCATTGTTCGCCGCCGGGCGCTCGTTCCCCCAACACCCAGGTGTCCTTGCTCGCGCCGCCGCGCTGCATTGACACCACTTCGGCATCGGCTTCAGCGGCTACACGGGTCAGGCCACCGGGTAATACCCGGTAACCGTCATCGCTGGCCACTGCGTAAACACGCATGCCAATGGCACGGTGTTGCAGATGATCATCGACGGTGTGCCAGACCGGCGCCTGGGACAATTGCGCCAGTTCCTGGGCGACGTAAGCGTAAGGCCGCGCCTGCATACGTTCGGCCAGGGCCTGGCGTTGTTCGTGGTTCAAGTCGCGGCCGAATACCGGGGCGAAGCTCTGCGACGGGAATGCGGGTTTGATCAGCAGCTCCGGTAGTTTTTCCAGGGCTTCGGCCAGTACCGGCGCTTCGCCGCACCACCAGGTGGCGATGGACGGCAGGATCAGTTCTTCGCCAAACAGGTATTGATTGATCTTCGGCAGAAAACCCAGCAAGCCGGGAGACTCCAGCACACCGCTGCCCAGGGCATTGGCCACCAGCACGTTGCCCTGACGCACCGCATCGAGCAGGCCGGGCACGCCAAGGGCCGAGTCGGTGCGCAGCTCCAGCGGGTCGCAGAAGTCATCGTCCAGCCGGCGCATGATGGCGTTAACCCGGCGCAGGCCGCTGAGGGTTTTCAGGTAAACCGTGGCGTCGCGCACGGTGAGGTCGCCGCCTTCCACCAACGGGTAGCCGAGCTGGCGGGCCAGGTACAGATGCTCAAAATAACTTTCATTGAAACGGCCCGGGGTCAGCAGCACGATCAGCGGTGGCTGGTCGTCGCCGGGCGCCTGGCGGGCCAGGGTTTCCTGCAAGGTGCGGAAGAAGCCGGTGAGGTGCTGGACCTGCAAGTCGCGGTACAGGTCCGGGAACGCACGGGACACGATGGTGCGGTTTTCCAGGGCATAACCGGCGCCGGACGGCGCTTGGGTGCGGTCAGCCGTGACCCACCAACGACCATCGGGCGTGCGCGCCAAGTCCACTGCGTACAGGTGCAAATACGCCCCGTCGGGCGGTTGGATGCCCTGGCATGGCCACAAGAAATTGTTATGGCCAAACACCAGCTCTGCCGGCAGCAAACCTTCGGCGATCAACCGTTGCGGGCCGTAGAGATCCGCCAGCACCGCATTGAGCAGCCGCGCCCGTTGGGCGATGCCGGCCGACAAGTGCTTCCACTCATCCGCCGCCAGCACATGGGGCAACAGGTCCAGTTCCCACGGCCGATCGGCGCCCTTGGGGTCGGCGTAGACATTGTAGGTCACGCCGTTTTCCTGGATCTGACGGGTCAGCAAAGCCTGGCGCTGGGCCAATTGAGCCGGTGTGCTGCGTTGCAGGTGGTCGAGCAAGCGCTGCCAATGGGCACGGACCGCGCCGCTGTCGTCCAGCAGTTCGTGATAGGTGCCCGCGGTCAGCGGGTAACGGTCGAGCAAGTCGGACATGGAACGCTCGGCAGAGGCAAGGGAAGTCAGTATGGGGGCGCCTAGCTTATATGGGAGCCGGGCTTGCCCGCGATGCAGGCACTTCGGTGTATCTGTTACACCGAGGTGATTCTATCGCAGGCAAGCCAGCTCCCACACAAGCCAGCTCCCACATTAGAAATTTGTCGTTTTGGGGATTATGTACATTCAATCCTCTATTTTTGTTGGGAAGCGGCGTAAATCCAACGTCATCGGCAATTCATCATTGATCACCACCGCCGGCACCGGCAATTTACCGGGACTATGCCCCAGACGGAAAAACCGCGCCATTCGCCGGCTCTCCGCTTCGTTGGCATTCACCGGCAAGCTGTCGTAATTGCGCCCACCCGGATGGGCGACATGGTACTGGCAGCCCCCCAGCGAGCGTTGCATCCAGGTATCCAGCAAATCGAACACCAACGGCGCATGCACCGGGATTGTCGGCTGCAGACAGTTGGCCGGTTGCCAGGCGCGGTAACGCACGCCGGCAACAAACTCACCGACCCGCCCGGTGGGTTGCAGTGGTACCGGAATGCCGTTGCAAGTCAGCAGGTAGCGTTGCGGCGGCAAGCCGCTCAACTTGACCTGCAATCGCTCCAGGGACGAATCGACATAGCGCACCGTACCGCCCACAGCGCCCTCTTCCCCCAATACATGCCAGGGTTCGAGGGCCTGGCGCAGTTCCAGCTCAATACCGCTGACGGCGTAATCGCCAACCTTGGGAAAACGGAACTCCAGGTGCGCTGCAAACCATTCGGCCCGTAGCGGATAACCGGCGGCGTTCAACTCGACGATGACGTCGGCAAAATCCTGTTCGATAAAGTGCGGCAGCAGGAAACGGTCGTGCAGTTCAGTCCCCCAGCGCGCCAGCTTCGGCGGCGCATAGGGTTCACGCCAGAACCGCGCAACCAGCGCCCGTAGCAACAATTGTTGAGTCAGGCTCATCCGCGCGTGGGGCGGCATTTCAAACGCGCGCAATTCCAGCAGGCCCAGCCGGCCGGTAGCGCCGTCCGGCGAGTAGAGCTTGTCGATGCAGAATTCGGCGCGGTGGGTGTTGCCGGTGACGTCGATCAGCAGGTTGCGCAACAAACGGTCCACCAACCATGGCGGGCACTCTTCACCGGGTGCAGGCATTTGTGCGAAGGCGATTTCCAGCTCATACAGCGCATCGTTACGGGCCTCATCGACCCGTGGCGCCTGGGACGTCGGGCCGATAAACAGTCCGGAAAACAGGTAGGACAATGACGGGTGGTTATGCCAGTAGCTGATCAGGCTGCGCAGCAGGTCGGGACGACGCAGGAACGGCGAGTCCTTCGGTGTGGCGCCGCCAAGAACGAAGTGGTTACCACCGCCGGTGCCGGTGTGGCGGCCGTCGATCATGAACTTCTCGGTGGTCAAACGGGTTTGCCGGGCTTCTTCGTAGAGGAATTCAGTGCGTTCTACCAACTCGTCCCAGGTGGCGGACGGCTGCACATTAACCTCGATCACTCCCGGATCCGGGGTTACCCGAAAATTGCTCAAGCGCGGATCGCTTGGCGGTTCGTAACCTTCCAGTAGCACAGGGCAATGCAGCTCTTCGGCGGTGGCCTCGATCGCCACCACCAACTCCAGGTAATCCTCGACCCGCTCCAGCGGCGGCATGAACAGGTAGAGCCGGCCTTCCCGCGCTTCGGCGCACAGGGCGGTACGGGTCAGCCAGTCGGCGGATTCGTCGATCTTCGGGACACGGTCTTTGCTCGTGGCCGCCTCACCGTGGCTTTGCAACTGTGAGGTGGTCGGCAGCTCAGCCAAATCCTGGTTGGGATCGACGGGATGCACGAACGGATAGTCCGCCGCCGTCACCCACGGCTGCGAAGCCAGTGGCAGGCGATAACCCAGTGGCGAATCACCCGGCACCAGGCGGCAATGGTTGTCCCGCAGGTACCAGCGCCCGCTCTGCCAGCGGTCATTGGCCGCCGTACGCGCCAGCGGCAGCACCTGCCCGATGACTTTATCCAGGCCCTGGCTGAAGACTTTGCGCAGGCGTTCGCGCTCAAGGTTATCGTCCAGGCGTGGGTCTTCAGCGGTGACATTTTGCGGCAAGGCTCCTTCGCGCCACAGGTAATAGAAATTGTCTTCGTAAGCCGGGAACACAAAATGCGTAGGCAGTTTCAGGCGCTCGGCGATACTCGCCAGAAAACGCCCGGCCATCACGCCGTCGGCGCCGTAGCTTTGCTGCTCATCGGCAATCAGCGCGCTGTTGTGCCAGATCGGTATGCCGTCCCGGCGCCAATAGCAGTTGAGGGACCAGCGCGGCAGTTGCTCACCGGGGTACCACTTGCCCTGACCGAAATGCACCAGGCCTTTGGGCGCGTAATGCTTGCGCATGCGCTGGAACAGCTCGGCGGACAACCGGCGCTTGTCCGGCCCCAGGGCTGCGGTGTTCCACTCGGCGCCGTCGGGATCGTCGATGGAAACGAAGGTCGGCTCACCGCCCATGGTCAGGCGCACATCGTCCTTGAGCAGATCACCGTCAATCTGCCGCCCCAAAGCCTGGATCGCCAGCCATTGTTCTTCGGTGTAGGGCTTGGTAACCCGTGGGGCTTCCCAGATCCGCTCCACCGACATCTCGTGGGTAAATTCGCACTCGCAAGGTTCCACCAGACCACTGATGGGTGCTGCTGAAGAAGGATCAGGACTACAAGCCAACGGGATATGCCCTTCGCCGGCGAACAAGCCGGAGGTGGCATCAAGACCGATCCAACCGGCACCGGGCAAATACACCTCGCACCAGGCGTGCAAGTCGGTGAAGTCCACTTCCGTACCGGACGGACCATCGAGGGCTTTGACGTCGGCGGTCAACTGAATCAGGTAACCGGACACAAACCGTGCAGCAAGGCCCAGGTTGCGCAGCAATTGCACCAGCAACCAAGCCGAGTCGCGGCAGGAGCCGGAAGCGTTTTCCAGGGTGAACTCCGGCGTTTGCACACCGGGCTCCATGCGGATCAGGTAGCCAATGTCGGCAGCCAAGCGTTGGTTGAGCCCTACAAGGAAGTCCACGGCCGGCAACGGTGTGCGGTCGATACCGGCCAGGTAGGCTGCAAATTTCGGTGTCAGCGGCAGGGTTTCCAGGTACGGCGCCAGCTCCCGCTGTTCATCCGCGGCGTAGCTGAAAGGGATTTTCTCGGCGTAGGGCTCAAGGAAAAAGTCGAAGGGGTTGAACACCGCCATCTCGGCGACCAGGTCGACTTCGATGCGCAACTCATCGGTCTTTTCCGGAAACACCAACCTCGCCAGGTAATTGCCCTGAGGGTCTTGCTGCCAGTTGATGAAGTGCTGCTCGGGCAGAACCTTCAACGCATATGACAAAATCCGCGTGCGGCTATGGGCTGCCGGACGTAGGCGCACAATCTGCGGGCCGAGCTCGACCGAGCGGTCGTAGCGGTAGTGCGTGACATGGTGCAACGCGACATGAATCGACACGGCGGCCTCCTGCAAGCCAGAGCATGAAACAAAGCGCGCAAGACTTATGCCAGTGCGGGAGCTATTACGCTTTATCAATGGACCCGGTGCAGTACAGCACCAAAACAGCGCGACGGCGGCCCTCGTGGTGCGAGGGTTGCACATATTTGTGGCGAGAGTGCGAGGGTGGGTGGTGAATCTACCCAATGTCGACGGACTAGCGCTTTTTGTGTTTGGCTATTACAGCTTGGCGCAGCAGGCGGACCTCAAGCAATTTCTGGCGCATTTCACGGTGGCGTTTGCTGTTGAGCAATAGCAGCGCCAGCAAGGGCAAAAGCACGCTCATGCCATAAATGAATGTGTGCGGTCGATACTCAATCGTGGGCAACACCCCGAGAAAACAAAGCCCTAATAGTGCGACCAGAGGCCACACCCATTGCGGACGCCCGCGAGCGATCATGAAATTGCAGTGCACGATGACAAGAGTCAGTGCGATGCCACCTAGGAAGGAGTACTTGGCGTTGTCGGCCAGAGAAAGGTCTCGAAAATAGCTGTCGAAAAACAATGGGACAGCAAAGACCAGAGAAAATACCGACGCGAATATTGCGCCTATAAAAACGAGGAAATAGCGGGCGAGGAAGCTGTTCGTCAGAGGAAAGTCTTTCATGCCCAATTACCGGGGAGGCCTGCGGCAGGCTTTGGCGGCTTGACGCATTTGACGCAGCACCAATAGCTGACCACGCATTTCACGGTGACGCTGGCTATTGAGCAACAACAACCCCAGTAAAGGAAATAGCAGCCCCATCACATACGCTGCCATATGCGGCCGGTAGCCATAAGTAGGGAGGACCATCAGAAAACACACCAAGTAAAAAACGGCGATAGCCCACACACCCCACGCACGCCCTCGGATCATGACGAAATGGCTCAGAGCAAGGAGCAGTCCTAAAATCACAGCCGCCAGGAATGAATAACGCGCGCGGTCGGGATCACCACGAAAATAAGTGCTGGCGGCCAATGAAATAGCGGCGGAAAGGGCAAAGCAGGCGAGAAAGAAAGCACAGATGAACGTCGGAAAGTACTGAGCTAGAAAAGCTTTCAACGAGTCTTGGCGCGCCATCACTCCAGCTCCTCATACAAGCCAACGGCAAGTGTGCGTATGTTTCCCGATAAGGAACTCCCAGTAAGGCCGATAGCCGCCCCCAAAGAGTCCCGGATCTGCGTCACCGTGGCGTGATTGATCTCAGTCGCCGAGTAACGTTTGACCAGCCCGCCGGAACGCTGGCGTAGCTTCAGCAACTTATTACTCAGGCTTGGATCCTTCAGGCTTAACAACTCCTTGGTGAGCGCCTTTCGCTGCTGACGGGTCAGCCCCTTGGAAAGCTCGTACCAACTTCGGCCCGTGGCAATCTTTCTGGCCTGCAACAATCGCAGGGTGGTCAGAGCAGACGCTCCGGCCCCCAACAGTGAGGCCGCATCCAGCACCGGCATTGCGTAGCGATACCAGTCCTCGCTGTCCATGTCGTCGTTGGCCGTCGGGTCATTCAGTTCGTTGAACGTCCTCACCCCCCCAACCACACACTGCGCTGTACTCGCCGCTGCCGCCGTCGCACCGATCCCAGTCACCACTAGGCTCGCCCCAGCGGTAAAAGGCACTGCGACTGTGCCACTAAATACCACGATCCAACCCAGAATCGCACCGGCACAGGACAATGTCGTATTGACCGCCTCCCCCACCAAACGGGACTCGCGTGGGTTGTTGGTCACTTGATCGGCAAACTGCGCGGGTGTGATGTACTTCTGCGCCTCGCGCAAAATAATGCGCTTGGGCTTGATGCTGCAAATCGGCTTGAACTCACGCAGCGTCACTACATTGAAGTCCGCATCGATATACACCACGCCCGCACCAACGATGGCGGGATCGGCATCAATGGAGGCAAATAAGCGCGGCAGGTTGATTTGGCTCTCAATACGCTGGCGAGCCATGAACTGGGAACGGTTGGAGTCCATACCGATGCCGAGAAGCGGGTTGGTCACAGATGCTCTTCCTTGAAACTACATAACAATCGAGTGGGCGCCACCTTAACAAACAGCCCCTGCAGCCGCTAGAAAGCAAAACCTCAGACAGGAGTGCTACCTACCGCTTTTTGTGCTTGGTTTTGAATGCCTGTCGAAAGTGCCGGATCTCAACGAGCTTTATACGCATCTTTCGCTGAACGATGCTGTTGAGTATGAATAATCCGAGTAGCGGAAAAACCAACGCCAATCCATAAAGAATCATATGAGGGCTGCACTGAATCATTGGAAGCACAAACAGAAAGCAGACGAGGTAAATACTGACCATTACCCACACCCAAGACGGCCGGCCCCGCAAAATCATGAAGTTGCTATGGACCGTTAACAGGATCAGAAACGCCCCTGCGAGCACAATCGAAAAACCCAAACCTCCAGCAAGAGGAACGTCACGAAAATACGTCGCAAAGGAAAGCGCTGTGGCGAGGGCTAATGAAAAATAGGCAGCAAATATACCCGCGATAAAAGTAAGAAAGTAATTCCTGAAAAAACCACGAAGCGTCAAACGATCACTCATTTGCCTATTTCCTCATACAAACCCACTGCAATGGTTTTTACGTTGCCCGCATAAGCGCTCCCCACAAGCCAGGCCGTTGCACCTATGGAGTATTTAGTCTGAGTAATAGCGCTGGCCTTATCGCGGGCAAGCCCAGCTCCCACATTTGACCGGTGTCGTTTGAATCAACGCTGTCTAGTGTGGGAGCTGGCTTGCCTGCGATGGCGATTGAATGGGCGCCACCTTAACAAACAGGCTACCCACCCGCTAGAAAGCAAAACGCCAGCACGAGGCTGGCGTTTTGTGGTTCAGGCTGCGATCAACGCGGCACAACCGGCTTACGGGCTGGTTTCTTGCCTTTGCCCTTGGCCGCGTCAGTGCGCTCCTTGGCGGCCTGCTTATTACGGACCATGGCGGCGGCCTTGGCCTGTTCGCGTTTGTCCCAAGGGTTGCTGCCATCACTGCCACGCGGCGGCAAGCCGGTGTGCTGGGTGAGGATCTTGGTGGTGGTTTCCTTGGCGACCTTGTGGCTGCCGGCCGGCGTCGAGTTCTTGCGACGGGCGCT
Organism: Pseudomonas sp. ADAK18; assembly: GCF_012935695.1. Taxonomy (NCBI): domain Bacteria; kingdom Pseudomonadati; phylum Pseudomonadota; class Gammaproteobacteria; order Pseudomonadales; family Pseudomonadaceae; genus Pseudomonas; species Pseudomonas sp. ADAK18. The sequence goes on along the minus strand of NZ_CP052859.1, from coordinate 6,316,697 downwards.
CTGGTAGCTGTCGGTGGCAGGCTGGTACAACGGAATCAGTTGCTCCTTGCCCGGCCCGATCAGGTCAGCGCGCCCCATGCGGGTCAGTGCTTCACGCAGCATCGGCCAGCCTTTCGGATCGTGGTAGCGCAGGAACGCCTTGTGCAGACGGCGCTGCTCTTCGCTCTTGACGATGGTCACCGAGTCGCTCTTGTAGGTGACCTTGCGCAGCGGGTTCTTGCCCGAGTGGTACATCGCGGTGGCGGTGGCCATCGGCGACGGGTAGAACGCCTGCACCTGGTCGGCGCGGAAGCCGTTGCCCTTGAGCCACAGGGCCAGGTTCATCATGTCTTCGTCGGTGGTGCCCGGGTGGGCGGCGATGAAGTAAGGAATCAGGTACTGCTCCTTGCCCGCTTCCTTGGTGTACTTCTCGAACATGCGCTTGAACTTGTCATAGCTGCCGATGCCCGGTTTCATCATCTGGTTGAGCGGACCTTCCTCGGTGTGCTCCGGGGCGATCTTCAGGTAGCCACCCACGTGGTGGGTCACCAACTCTTTCACGTATTCCGGCGACTCGACGGCCAGGTCGTAGCGCAGACCGGAAGCGATCAGGATCTTCTTCACACCCGGCAACGCACGGGCGCTGCGGTACAGCTGGATCAAGGCGGAGTGGTCGGTGTTCAGGTTCGGGCAGATGCCAGGGAACACGCAGGATGGCTTGCGGCACGCGGATTCGATTTCCGGGCTCTTGCAGGCGATGCGGTACATGTTCGCAGTCGGGCCGCCGAGGTCGGAGATGACACCGGTAAAGCCTGGAACCTTGTCGCGGATCTCTTCGATCTCGCGAATGATCGACTCTTCGGAACGGTTCTGGATGATCCGGCCTTCGTGCTCGGTGATCGAGCAGAAGGTGCAGCCGCCGAAGCAGCCACGCATGATGTTCACCGAGAAGCGAATCATGTCGTAGGCCGGGATCTTTTCCTTGCCGTACGCCGGGTGCGGGACACGTGCGTATGGCATGCCGAACACGTAGTCCATTTCTTCGGTAGTCATCGGAATGGGCGGTGGGTTGAACCACACGTCCACTTCACCGTGCTTCTGCACCAGGGCGCGGGCGTTACCTGGGTTGGTTTCCAGGTGCAACACGCGGTTGGCGTGGGCGTACAGGACCGAGTCGCCACGGACTTTTTCCACGGACGGCAGGCGGATCACTGTCTTGTCGCGGGTCATGCGCGGGCTGGCGAGGATCTGTACGACCTTGGCTTCTTCAGGATCTTCAACCGGGCCTTTTTCCTGCTCAATGGCGCAGGCCTGGGTGTCCTGGGTATTCACGTACGGGTTGATGATCTTGTCGATCTTGCCCGGACGGTCGATACGCGTGGAGTCCACTTCGTACCAGCCTGCCGGCGTGTCGCGGCGAATGAACGCGGTGCCGCGCACGTCGGTGATGTCTTCGATCTTGTGGCCCCACGACAGGCGCTGGGCGACTTCGACGATGGCCCGCTCGGCGTTGCCGTACAGCAGGATATCGGCGGCGGCGTCGATCAGGATCGAGTTGCGCACCCGGTCCTGCCAGTAGTCGTAGTGCGCGATGCGGCGCAGGGAAGCTTCAATGCCGCCGAGCACGATCGGTACGTGCTTGTAGGCTTCCTTGAGACGCTGGCTATAGACCAGGCTCGCACGGTCCGGGCGTTTGCCCGCCATGCCACCGGGAGTGTAGGCGTCGTCGGAACGGATTTTCTTGTCGGCGGTGTAGCGGTTGATCATTGAGTCCATGTTGCCGGCCGCGACGCCGAAAAACAGGTTCGGCTCGCCGAGCTTCATGAAGTCGTCTTTGGACTGCCAGTTGGGCTGGGCAATGATCCCGACGCGAAAGCCCTGGGACTCCAGCAGCCGGCCAATGATTGCCATGCCAAACGAGGGATGGTCGACGTAGGCATCACCGGTAACGATGATGATGTCGCATGAATCCCAGCCAAGCTGATCCATCTCCTCCCTGCTCATCGGCAGGAATGGCGCAGGACCGAAGCATTCGGCCCAGTACTTGGGATAGTCAAATAACGGCTTGGCTGTTTGCATGACGATGACCGGTGTTGAGATGAAAAATCGCGGGCGCGGAATATAGCACAAAATTTGACCAATTCCGACGGCGGCGGTCGGGTTTTACCCAAACCCTTCCCTGCCCCCCATGCATAAGCTGTTTGGCTGCCGGCAAGGGGTTATGTAGTTAGCTTTTGGCCAACCATTGCGAGGATAGCCTGTCGTGGATCGACAACCCTCCTTCATGGAAACCAACAGTGAACGAGCCAACGCGCCCTACCTCATCGCCCCACCCCCACGAAGCCTTCATCAAGTCGCGCCTGCCTACCTGGATGACCCAAGCGTCACCGGGAATGCGCGAAGCCCTGCGCAAAAGCCTGATCAACAACAATCAATCCAGGCACCACCTCAAGGGGATTCTTGACCAATTGAAAAGCCCCGACGTGTTTGCCCGGCCGTTGCTGCAACAGGTGCTCAGCATCAAGTTTCACGGACTGCTGGATGCCGAGCAGTCCGTGCTGGTGCGCGAATGGAAAAAACACCATCTGCTGGGGCAAGTCAGAATTCACGCCAAAACCACCGAACACTCGTTGCTGGAGGCCGCCCTACTGAACTTCGAGGCGTCTGAAACCGAGGAAGACGGGATGGAAACCGGCTCAGGCCTGTACACGAACACCAAGGCTGGCCGTATATCGAGCCCGATCACACCACTCATGTTTGCCGCCTTTTGCCGCAGCCTTGACCTTGGCAGCCACTATCTTCGGCACATCAACAGTATTTTGGATCCCGTCACCACGTCCGACACCACCCGCAGCGCAGGTCAGGTACGCAGGCTGTTCGCCGAACACGAACAGAACAGGTTTGACGTGGCGCTGCACGTCGCGCACCTCAGGGGCGATTTTGAAAACAGGTTGTATCAACAACTGCTCACGCTGCAGCGCGACGGCAATCACCCCGACATGCTGTGCAACCACCTGACCATCAACGGCGTGGTGTTACCCAGCGTCCTGGTGATCCGGGATCGAAATTTCGACAGGAACCAGATCCTTTACACCCCTGACGATCCCATCGCACCGTTTCGTCGCCACTCATCCATGGACGACCTTGCTGGCCGCCTTGCCGAGCGCCTGGAAGACGCGCAATACCTGAAGTTCTTCAACCGCCTGACCCCTCTGCAGCATCAGGGCAGCCTGTTTACGGTGAAGCCTGCCTGGGTTGACTCCCGCCCCCTCGGCTCACCGCCCAGGATTATCCCGACCAGCCTGGAAGAGCCCGTCACCCGGACCCCGATCCAGGGCGATCTGTTCCAGGCCATCACTCAAAGAAGGATCGAGCAGATCAAAAGTGATGCCAAGGTCCTGGCTGTGCCTACCGCCGACACTGACGCGATCAGCCGACAGAAACGCCTGCAACGTTATGCCGACCTTGGCAAATCATTCCTGTTCTTTGCCGCCTCATTCATTCCCATTGTCGGCGAGGTGCTGCTGGTGGTCAGTGCCGGCGAGATCATCCACTCAATCTATAACGGCTTTGCCGCGTGGAGTCGGGGCGATACCGATCTCGCCCTGAACGAGCTAATGGATGCGGTGGACAGCGCCGCCGAGGCTGCCGTCAGCGCCGGCGTCATGAAGAGCACCCACTTCACCGCCAAACTTTTGAAAGTCAATGTACGCAACCAGGGCTGGCGCCTATGGAAAGCCGACCTGCTGCCCTACCGTCGCCTCACGGAGTTACCCGGCGGTTTGCCAGCCGATGCCCAAGGCCTGCATCTTCACGAAGAGCAACACTATGTGAAGCTCGACGATCACGTTTACGCCGTGCAGCGCGACGCCTTGAATGGCCAGTGGCAGCTGCAACATCCCAGCGACCCTCAGGCCTACACGCCAACACTGTTAAGCAACGGTGTCGGCGGTTGGCGCCAGGAGCATGAGTCACCGAAGGACTGGGACGACCTCAAGCTGATCAAGCGCCTGGGGCCCGACGCCTCGAACATTTCCCAGGAACACATCGAGCCCATCCTGCTCCTGAGCGGTGTGGACGCTGCAAGCCTGCGCCAGGGGCATCAGAGCGTCGTACGGCCCGCACCTTTGCTGCGTGACACGGTCAAGCGCTTCAACCTGGCGCAGGAAATCAATAACTTCGACGCGAACTACGCCGAAGGCAAGCGCATCACGGCGCTTTCACCCCTCATTCAGTTTCACTTGGTCAGCTCGCTGCCCCAATGGCCAAAAAATCGGGCACTCATGGTTGTCGACGGCCAAGGGCGTAGACTGATCAGCCATCCGCCTGAAAGCAGCACAAGCAAGGTCATCAAGGTGCCCGAATGGCGCTTGCGTAAAGGGGACCTGCTGCACTGCCTGGAGGACGCCATGACTGCTAAGGAGTTCGGCGCACTTTTACCGGCCAGACCCACCTTTCACTTCTCGAAAATTGAAAACCTGGCCATGCGCTTGAGCCAGGAAGCACAGCAACACAAGGAGCGCGTTTTTTCCTGGCTGACCGGACTCAGTGAACAGGCCACCACTCCCCTGGAGCAGGAGCTGCGACGGCTCGCCCCCGAATTGTCAAAAAGCCACCTGGAAGAAATGACCGCAGTACTCAGCCCATTGGCAGAACAACGTCTTCTACTGGAAAAAAGCCTGACAGAGCTACAACAATGGGAAGCGAACCGCTACACCAGCCAGGCCCAAGCCAGCCGTGCGGGTGCAGGCATTCATATGGACGCAGCCGGTAACGCCGAAAGCGCAGCCTTGATATTCCAAACCCTTGAACGCCTCCCGGGCTGGCCTTCCAACCTGCGCCTTGAGGTGCACGACAAGAGCGTCGACGGGCCTTTGCTGCTCAGCTGCGGAGCCGACAGCGGCACGCGTCGCCTGCTGATCCGGCAAGGCACACGCTTCAGTGCCTGCGATGCCGAAGGCAATACGGTGTTTGAGCCCACCGACCTGCCCACGGCAGTCGAACACGCGCTCTCCACGACCGAACTCCATGCGCTGCTCACCCCCTTGGCAGCCCCGACACTGAAGCTGGCAATAAGCAAAACCAGCCTGCGACTGCTGGCCAATAACGTGCTGGCCGTTACGGGCCACCGCTTCCGGCGAGGCATTACCGAGCGGTCCCGGGCTCACGCTAGACCCTCTCTTCGCCGAACCGGCACCTATCCAGGGCCTGACGCAACGGGCGGACGGCATCTACCTCGCAGAGCCTCTTCCTGATGGGAGCTACCCGTATTACGTGATGGACAACGGCTTGTACTACCACGTCAAATCCGACGCCCTGGGATGGCAACTGATCGACGCCCGCAGCCGCTTCAGGGCATACCGGCCCTACATTCGCAAAAAAACCGGCGGCGGTTGGGAGATCGACGAACTCAGAGGCGCCCTGCTCGGCGGAATGCCGCCGCCTCCGATAACACCGCGCATGAGCACTGAGTCCAGCTCCGAGACATTTGAATCAGCCGAGTCCACACGCTCTTCCGACGATTACCTATCAGCAGATGACGACAACCTGGCAGTGCCTTACACGGCGCAGGAACTGAGGCATATGCGATCCGACGGCAGCTATCAGCACAGCCGAAACTACCTAGGGATCTATGATCGAGCCAACAATGGCCGATACCCGCTGCGCGACGTGGACGGGCAACCCATGCGCATCAGATTCATACAGAGCGTCGGCAAGTCCATGACATCCGACAGAACGCTCAGCAAAAATCGGGTCCTGCCTTACATTCAGTGGGAAGGCTATGAAAAGGCCGCACGACTCTACGACGAAAAGCTGGAGGTGCAGCCCTTTACCAGCGCCCATCAAAAGTACCCGCAGGAAGTAAGCCTGATCGGGCAAGCCATGGTGGTGGCCAGGCGTCGGCTGAAAAAGGATGAAGTACTGGGTGTCTATGGCGGAGAATTGGTGCCTGCCAGCACGGCCGCCTATCGGCAGGATCCTTATCTGGCGGGCATTTTTACGCCGAACCAGCCCAGCTCCAGTACCTCAGGACACGACCCATCAACCTTGATCAAACGGGACGTGCTGCTGTCAGGTGACAACGTACTCTCGCGAATCAACACCGTTTTCGAATACGAGGGCCAGCAGCCGGTTCGGCAAGCCCGCACTGGGTATAACGTGGAGGCGGTGCAATTTGACGTTGATACGCGCAAAGACAATGAGCCGGCTGAGCGGCTGCGGCTGACTACCTTGGTTGCCAGTGAAGACATTCCAGCGGGGACCGAACTGCGCTGGAACTACGGCTATGACACCGCGGCGATCAGGCATCTGTTCAATGCCGCCGGAGCGCCATGATCAGGCACACGTAATACGGCTTACTCGTCGTCGAAGTTATAGCTGCCCGGAGCAAGGTTCTCGAAACGAGTGTATTTACCGATAAACGCCAAGCGCGTGGTGCCGATTGGACCGTTACGCTGTTTACCAATAATGATTTCCGCGATGCCCTTATGCTCGGTCTCCGGGTGATACACCTCGTCCCGGTAAACGAACATGATCACGTCAGCATCCTGCTCGATCGCTCCGGATTCCCGCAAGTCGGAGTTGATAGGGCGTTTGTTCGGACGTTGCTCCAGGGAACGGTTGAGCTGCGACAGCGCAACCACCGGACAGTTGAATTCCTTGGCCAGGGCTTTCAACGAGCGGGAGATCTCGGAAATCTCGTTGGTCCGACTGTCACCACTGGAACCGGGGATCTGCATCAGTTGCAAGTAGTCGATCATGATCAGGCCAATTTCACCGTGCTCGCGCACCAGACGACGGGTGCGCGCGCGCATTTCCGAGGGGCTGATACCGGCGGTGTCATCAATGAACAGCTTGCGGTCGTTGAGCAGGTTGACGGCAGAGGTCAGGCGCGGCCAGTCGTCGTCTTCCAGGCGGCCCGCCCGGACCTTGGTCTGGTCGATGCGGCCCAGCGACGAGAGCATACGCATGATCAACGATTCACCTGGCATCTCCAGGGAGTAAACCAGTACGGCCTTCTCGCTGCGTAGCACCGCATTCTCCACCAGGTTCATGGCAAAGGTGGTCTTACCCATGGACGGACGGCCGGCGACGATGATCAAGTCGGACGGCTGCAAGCCGCTGGTCATGCCATCGAGGTCGGTGTAACCGGTGGACAGGCCAGTGATGGCGTTGTCGGTGTTGAACAAGGTATCGATCCGGTCGATGGCCTTGGTCAACAGGTCATTGACACTCACCGGGCCACCGGTTTTTGGCCGCGCTTCGGCGATCTGGAAGATCTGCCGTTCAGCTTCGTCGAGGATCTCTTCAGCCGTGCGCCCTTCCGGGTTGAAGGCACTGTCGGCGATTTCCGTGGCGATACCGATCAGTTGCCGCAAGGTCGCCCGTGCGCGGACGATCTGCGCATAGGCCTTGATGTTGGCTACCGATGGGGTGTTTTTCGCCAGTTCGCCCAGGTAACCGAGACCACCCACTTGCGAAGTCTGACCTTCCTTGTCCAATTGCTCGGCAAGGGTCACGACGTCGATGGGGGAGTTCAGATCGGCCAGTTTGGCGATGGCACGGAAGATCAGGCGGTGGTCATGGCGATAGAAGTCACCGTCCGAGACTTGATCCAGCACACGTTCCCAGGCGTTGTTGTCCAGCATCAGACCACCGAGCACGGCCTGTTCGGCCTCGATGGAATGCGGCGGCACCTTCAGGGCAGCGGTTTGCAGATCGTATTGCTCAGGAGCGGAGATATCGTTCATGGCCACTTGGAATAGTTGGAAAATCTGGGATTACAGAAAAACAAAAGGCACGACCTGTAAACAGGATCGTGCCCGATGTTAACCGCCTGACACGCGAGGTGCCAGTCAGTTAATGCAGCTTAAGCAGCTACCACAACAACGCGTACGGTTGCTTCGACTTCAGCGTGCAGGTGCACAGCTACATCGAATTCGCCAACGTTGCGGATGGTGCCGTTCGGCAGACGAACTTCGCTCTTCTGCACTTCAACGCCGGAGGCGGTCAGTGCATCAGCGATGTCGTGGGTGCCGATCGAACCGAACAGCTTGCCTTCGTCACCGGCGGTGGCAGTGATAGTCACTTCCAGCTCAGCCAGTTGGGCAGCGCGAGTTTCGGCCGAAGCTTTTTTGTCTGCTGCTGCTTTTTCCAGCTCAGCACGACGCTCTTCAAACGCAGCCAGGTTGGCAGCGGTTGCAGCGGTGGCTTTGCCGTATGGCAGCAGGTAGTTACGACCGTAACCGGCCTTAACGTTCACTTTGTCGCCCAGGTTGCCCAGGTTGGCGACTTTTTCCAGAAGGATCAGTTGCATGTGAAAATCCTCTAACTTTTAACCTTCACCGTTCGCATTGTCAGCGTCTTTCGACGCCAAACGTCCGCGAAAATCAATCAGGCCGTCGACAATGGCCAAAACCACGAGTAACGGATAGATCAGTTGCATAAACAGCAACAGCGTCACGTACATCCCCACTAGCCAAAACTTGGCCAGGCGCTTACGCGCCACCAGCCCGTGCATCAGGGCTAGTCCGGCAAACACCAGCGGTACACTGCACAACGGCGTCAACATGGCCATTTGTGGACCGAAATTCGGCCCTACAAGCATGAGCGCCAGCAGCAACATCGCTGGTCCTGCGGGGATTCTGATACTGCGAAACTCGCGACCAAAACCACCCGGGTTATACAACAACGCCTGCCAGTAGCGCCCAAGAATCAGGCTCAGCACACTGACGATCTGCAACAGTGCCGCTATCAGGCCGGTAAGTACCGGTGCAATCAGTGCTACAAGGCGCGCTCGCTCCTCTACCGACAACTTCTGGTAGAGATCCCCGAGGGCCAGCGGCAGGATTTTTACCAACTCCTGCGCCAGCGCCTCGATTTGCGGGCGGAAAGCCGCGCCTAACACCACTGCGTACACCACTCCCAATGCCACGCTGACCAGCAGCGTACGGTTCCAGGACTCACTTGCGCGTAAAACCAACGCAAGGCTCGAAGACCCCAGCAGTACCAGAAGTACCCGTGGATCGTCGAATTGCAGCCACCAGATCAAGGCCGGCAACAACCCCAGGGCAAGGACACCAAGGGCGTCCTTCAAACCGCGCCGCAGCAGCACAAGGCAACCTGCGGCAGCACCCAACCAATACAACAACGGCAATGCTGCACATCCAGCCACTACCAGAGTGGCCTGCACACGACCGCGCATGATGAACTCAGCTAAGGCGCGCATGCATTCAATCCCTTACTACTTGTCGACTGCCCGGTCTCAGCGGCCGTGGCTGTCGGTGTAGGCCAGCAGGGCCAGGAAGCGGGCGCGCTTGATAGCGGTGGCCAGCTGACGCTGATAACGAGCTTTGGTACCGGTGATGCGGCTTGGAACGATTTTGCCGGTCTCGGATACGTAGGCTTTCAGAGTGTTGAGATCTTTGTAATCGATCTCCTTCACGTCTTCAGCGGTGAAGCGGCAGAATTTACGACGACGGAAGAAACGTGCCATTTGATAGGCTCCTTAAAAGGTCCGTGGATTACTCGTCAGCGTTATCGCTGTTGTCGCTGTCATCACTATCAGCGCTTTCAGCGCCTTCGTGCTCAGGACGGTCGCGACGCTCACGGCGCTCACTGCGGTTTTCTTCAGCCTTGAGCATCTCGGATTGGCCGGTAACGGCTTCTTCGCGACGGATGACCAGGTTACGGATCACTGCATCGTTGTAGCGGAAGTTGTCTTCCAGCTCGGCCAGGGCCTTGCCAGTGCACTCAACGTTCAGCATCACGTAGTGAGCCTTGTGAACATTGTTGATTGCGTAGGCCAGTTGACGACGGCCCCAATCTTCCAGACGGTGGATTTTGCCGCCGTCTTCTTCGATCAGCTTGGTGTAACGCTCAACCATGCCGCCGACTTGCTCGCTTTGATCCGGGTGGACCAAAAAGATGATTTCGTAATGACGCATGAATGCTCCTTACGGGTTGTAGCCTGCCGCTCAAAAACGGTCAGACAAGGAGTGAATGACACTTATGGATCTTGCCGAAGGGAGGCACATGCGTGCCCGCCAGGAAGGCAAGGGGCGCAATTGTAGAGAAGGGGGAGGATAGGCGCAAGGCAATTGGTGATTATTTGAACAACCTCAACTACACCAAAAACCAATGTGTGAGCGGGCTTGTGTGGGAGCCGGGCTTGCCCGCGATGCAAGCAACTCGGTTTTTCAGTCAAACCGAGGTGCTGCTATCGCAGGCAAGCCAGCTCCCACAGGATATTGCGTCGCCCTTAAGCCTTACTTCTTGGCTTTAGCCTTGGCGCCACGCTGACGCAGGGCTTCAAACAGGCAAACGCCGGTCGCCACGGACACATTGAGACTGCTGACGCTACCGGCCATTGGCAGTTTCACCAGGTAATCACAATGCTCGCGCGTCAGACGACGCATGCCCTTGCCCTCAGCACCCATGATCAGGATGGTCGGGCCGGTGAGGTCCTGGTCATAAATGCTGACCTCAGCCTCCCCCGCCGTACCCACAACCCACAGGCCGCGCTGCTGGAGTTTCTCCAGGGTGCGCGCCAGGTTGGTCACGGCCACCAGCGGAATCACTTCCGCAGCACCGCAGGCGACTTTACGCACCACAGGCGTCAAGGTCGCCGATTTGTCTTTAGGCACAATCACCGCCAGCGCACCAGCAGCATCCGCCGAACGCAGACAGGCACCCAGGTTATGCGGATCGGTCACCCCATCCAGCACCAGCAACAGCGGAGCACCCTCGGTACGGTCGAGCAGCTCGTCGAGCATCGCTTCGCCCCAGACCTGGCTCGGACTCACATCCGCCACTACACCCTGGTGAACGCCTTCAACCCAAGCGTCCATTTCCCGGCGCTCGGCTTGACCTATCGCCACGCGGTTTTCGTTGGCCAGCTCGACCAGCGCCTGTACGCGCGGCTCACTACGACCCTCCGCCAACCACACCTGCTTGACGCGTTTGGGGTGGTGACGCAGCAATGCTTCTACGGCGTGCACGCCGTAGATTTTTTCCAGACTCATGGTTTGGCCTTAGGTTTGCGCGACCCACCACTTTTCGCGGGGGTCGAACCCGCTTTGGGCGGGCCTTTACGGTGTTTACTTGGCTTGCTCGACGGCTTTTCCGCCCCGTGGGACTTTCCCCCAGACGCCGCTTTACCACCGCTTTTCGCTTCGCTGAGCAATTGTTGCTTCAACTCGCGGCTCTTGCGCAACTCGGCGTTTTTCGCTGCTGCGTCGCTTGGACGATAGGCTTCGGGGGCCTTGTCCTTGGCAGACGAACGACGACCAGACTTGGCTGGCACAGGCTCGGCGACCGCTGCTTTCGCAGGGGCCCCTTTGCCTTTGGCAGCCGGCGCTGCTGTTTCGCTGCCACGTTTTTTACGGCCAGTCGGTTCGGCAGGCTTGTCAGGCATACCGAAGTCGATCTTGCGCTCGTCGAGGTCGACACGCATGACCTGGACTTCCACGGTATCGCCCAAACGGAAGCTGCGACCAGTGCGCTCGCCTGCCAGGCGGTGATGCACAGGGTCGAAGTGGTAGTAGTCACCCGGCAAGGCGGTGACGTGCACCAAGCCCTCGACGTAGATGTCGGTCAGTTCCACAAACAGACCAAAACCGGTCACGGCCGTGATCACGCCCGGGAACGACTCGCCCACACGATCTTTCATGAACTCGCATTTGAGCCAGTTCACCACGTCACGAGTGGCTTCGTCGGCACGACGTTCGCTCATGGAGCACTGCTCGCCCAACTGCTCCAGGGCCGCTTCGTCGTACGGATAGATCCGCGCCTTCGGAATGGTCATGGCACCGGCGCGCTGGACGTGCGGGGTGTTCTGCTTGGAGTGGATCACGCTGCGGATCGCGCGGTGCGTGAGCAAGTCCGGGTAACGGCGAATCGGCGAGGTGAAGTGGGTGTACGCCTCGTAATTCAGACCAAAGTGGCCCTGGTTATCAGCGCTGTACACCGCCTGACTCAGGGAACGCAGCATCACGGTCTGAATCACGTGGTAATCCGGACGGTCCTTGATACTGGCCAGCAGCGCCTGGTAGTCCTTCGGCGTCGGGCCGTCCTTGCCTTTATGCAGGGACAGGCCGAGTTCACCGAGGAACGCGCGCAGCTTCTCCAGACGCTCCGGTGGTGGGCCGTCGTGCACCCGGTACAACGCAGGAATCTCGTGCTTTTTCAGGAATTCCGCAGTGGCCACGTTGGCCGCCAGCATACATTCCTCGATCAGCTTGTGTGCATCGTTACGCGTGGTCGGGGTGATTGCGGCGATCTTGCGCTCGGAGCCGAAGACAATTCGGGTTTCCTGAGTTTCAAAATCGATCGCGCCACGAACATGGCGCGCACCCAGCAATACCTTGTACAACGCATACAACTGCTTCAGATGCGGTACGACATGGCCGTACTCACCACGCAGCGCTTTGGCTTCGCTGGTTTTCGGCTGCTCCAGGATGGTGCTGACCTTGTTGTAGGTCAGACGCGCCTGGGAGTGGATCACCGCTTCGTAGAACTGGTAGTCGGTCATTTCGCCGGTTTTCGAGATAGTCATCTCGCACACCATGGCCAAACGGTCGACTTTCGGGTTCAAGGAGCACAGTCCGTTGGATAGCTGCTCAGGCAGCATCGGGATCACGCGCTCAGGGAAGTACACCGAGTTACCGCGCACCTGGGCTTCGTTGTCCAGAGCCGAACCGATCTTCACGTAGCTGGAAACGTCGGCAATCGCGACGAACAACTTCCAGCCGCCGGAGAACAGGCGCAGCTTGCCGGGCTTGGCTTCGCAATAGACCGCATCGTCGAAGTCGCGGGCATCTTCGCCGTCAATGGTGACGAACGGCAGATGGCGCAGGTCGATGCGCTTCTCTTTGTCTTTTTCTTCAACTTCCGGCTTGAGCTTGGCGGCTTCTTTGAGCACAGCCTCAGGCCAGACGTGAGGGATATCGTAGGTGCGCAGCGCAACATCGATTTCCATGCCCGGCGCCATGTAGTTGCCGACCACTTCGACGATATCGCCCTGTGGCTGGAAGCGCGCAGTTGGCCAGTGGGTGATTTTCACCTCGACGAACTGGCCCACCTTGGCGGCGCCATTGCGGCCTGGGGTGATCAGCACTTCCTGCTGGACCTTCGGGTTATCCGGCACGACAAAGCCGATGCCGCCTTCTTCGAAGTAACGGCCAACGATGGACTCGTGGGCACGGGACACCACTTCGACGATCACGCCTTCGCGACGACCGCGACGGTCCAGGCCGGACACACGGGCCAGCGCACGGTCGCCATCGAACACCAGGCGCATTTGCGCCGGGCTCATGAACAGATCGTCACTGCCGTCATCCGGGATCAGGAAGCCAAAACCATCACGGTGGCCACTGATGCGGCCCAGGATCAGGTCAAGCTTGTCCACCGGAGCATAAGTGCCGCGGCGGGTGTAGATCAATTGAGCGTCGCGCTCCATGGCGCGCAGGCGGCGACGCAGGGCTTCGAGTTGGTCCTCTGTGGTCAGACCAAACTCTTCGACCAGCTGCTCGCGGCTAGCAGGCGAACCCCGATCGGCGAGATGCGCCAGGATCAGTTCGCGGCTAGGAATAGGGTTTTCATATTTTTCCGCTTCACGAGCGGCCTCGGGATCGAGGGACTGCCAATCGGCCATTAGAGAGTTTTCACCTTGTCTATATGCGGGTTAGTTTGGCATACGCGTATTGAAACGGGAAATTTCAGGTATCAACAAGCCCGTAAAAGCACTTTGCAGCCCTCGGAACGCACCTTGCGCGACCGCCTGCGAAATTTTCCAGGCTTTTTTGATGACGGGGGTTTACAGTCAAAAGTGCGCTGCGTATAGTGCGCGCCATCGACGACGGCAACGTTGCCGATACTGCCCAGATGGTGAAATTGGTAGACACGCCAGCTTCAGGTGCTGGTGACCGCAAGGTCGTGGAAGTTCGAGTCTTCTTCTGGGCACCAATTCCAAACTCAAGGTTTCAATCTTGAGTTTCACAAAAACCCGCGAAAGCGGGTTTTTGCATTACAGGCCTTTGATTTTTAACGAAAAACTTGATTTATAATTTCAAATCAGGGGTTTACAGATCAAAAGCCGCTCCGTATAGTTCGCTCCATCAACAGCGGCAACGTTGCTGATACTGCCCAGATGGTGAAATTGGTAGACACGCCAGCTTCAGGTGCTGGTGACCGCAAGGTCGTGGAAGTTCGAGTCTTCTTCTGGGCACCAATTCCAAACTCAAGGTTAAGTCTTGAGTCTCACAAAAACCCGCGAAAGCGGGTTTTTGCGTTTCTGGCCGCTGAAAATCTCACTCGCAATTCTGCTGCGAAGGCGCACCTGAGAAACTTTATCGTTTATCCTGCTCACGATTTGTTGCACTTAAGTGAGGAACCCTGCGAATGATGATCCGCGATACCCGTCTCAAGACATCCCTTCTGCGTGGCTTGACCATCACTCTGCTCGGCCTGACCCTGCTCTCGCCCGCTGCTTATTCTGCCGACAAGGTTGCACTGACCTTGTATAACGGCCAACACAAGGAGGTCGGCGATGAACTCGCCAAGGCCTTCGAAGCCAAGACCGGCATCCACGTCAATGTACGCAAGGGCAGCAGCAACCAACTGGCCAGCCAAGTCGTCGAAGAAGGCGACCGCTCCCCCGCCGACGTGATCTACACCGAAGAGTCGCCGCCACTGAACAAACTCGGCGAACAAGGCCTGCTGGCAACCATCGACGCCAGCACCCTCGACGTACTGCCCAAGGAATACGTGGCCGGCAACGGCGCCTGGATGGGCGTGACCGCACGCACCCGGGTCGTCGCCTTCAACCCCAAACTGATTGCCGAGAAAGACCTGCCCAAGTCGGTGCTGGATTTTGCCGGGCCCGAGTGGCAAGGCAAGGTGGGCTTCGTACCCACCAGCGGCGCGTTCCAGGAACAGGCCGTGGCGATCATCAAGCTGCACGGCCGCGAAGCCGCCGAAGAATGGCTGACCGGCCTGCGCGCATTCGGCAAGGTCTACAGCAACAACATGGTCGCCCTGAAAGCCGTGGAAAACGGCGAAGTCGCCACCGTTCTGGTGAACAACTACTACTGGTTCGCCCTGAAGAAAGAAAAAACCAATCTGGATTCGCAACTGCACTACTTCACCGACGGTGATGCAGGCGGCTTGATTACCGTATCCGCCGCTGCAGCATTGAAGTCCAGCAAACATCCGAAAGAAGCCCAGCAACTGCTGGCCTTCATGGCCAGCGAAGAAGGCCAGCGGGTGATCACCAACACCTCGGCTGAATACCCGCTACGCAAAGGCATGGAATCCAACCGAGGCCTCAAGCCTTTCAGCGAGCTGCAGCCGCCGAAGGTCACTCCCGCCGACTTGGGTAACGCCGAAGAAGCTCTGGAACTGGAACGTGACGTTGGCTTGAACTGATGAACCCATCGCTACCCGCCCCCGCCTCGCACGGGGGTTTTATTCCAAGACGCAAACGCCCTTCGATCTGGCTACTGTTACCGGTATTGCTGCTGGTGGGCCTGAGCCTGCTACCGCTGGCGTACGTCGGCCTCAAGGCCTGGCAGGCCGGCTGGAACGAAGCGGTGCATTTGCTATGGCGGCCTTATGTGTTCGGCCTGCTGCGCAACACCTTGGCGCTGATGATCGGCGTCACCGTAGCTTGCGGCGTGATTGGGCTGTCACTGGCTTGGTTGCTGGAACGCAGCAATCTGGCGGGGCGACGCATCTGGGGAGTGATTCTGTGCTTGCCCTTTGCGGTCCCGGCATTTGTCAGCAGCTTTACTTGGGTTTCCCTGAGCGCGAATTTTGAAGGGCTGGGCGGGGCGATTCTGGTGATGACGCTCTCCAAATATCCGCTGGTGTTTCTGCCGGTGGCAGCCACCCTGCGCAACCTTGATCCTTCCCTGGAAGAATCGGCCCGCACCCTGGGGCTGAACCGCTGGGGCGTATTCTTTCGCATTACCTTGCCGCTGTTGTGGCCGTCGCTGTTGGCCGGCTCATTGCTGATCGCCCTGCATATGCTGGTGGAGTTCGGCGCCTTGTCGATCATAGGCCTGCAGACCTTTACCACCGCGATCTATCAGCAGTTCGAACTGGAATTCAGCAACGCCAATGCGGCGATGCTCTCGGCGGTGTTGCTGGTGATGTGCCTGACCTTGCTGTGGCTGGAGTTGCGCGTACGCGGCAAGGGCCGACACGTGCGTACCGGCCAGGGCGCGGCGCGGCATGCCGAGCAAGTTCGACTCGGCAAATGGGCGCCACTGGGGCAGATGTATTGCTTGATGCTGGCGGTCATTGGCAGCGGCATTCCATTGGGGATGCTCGGTTATTGGCTGGCGGTTGGCTCGTCGGCGGCGTTTCCGGTGGCCGAGATCAGCGAGGCGCTGCTTTCATCATTGGCGCTGTCCCTGGGCGGTGCAGCGCTGTGCTTGGTACTGGCAGTGCCGGTGGGCCTATTGGTGGTGCGCTACAAGGGCCAGTTGGCACTGTGGGCTGAGCGATTGCCGTATCTGTTGCATGCACTGCCCGGCCTGGTGATCGCGTTGACGCTGGTGTATTTCGCCCTGCATTACGTGCCGGTGCTGTATCAGACCTCGGCATTGCTGCTGATCGCCTATGCGCTATTGTTTTTGCCGCTGGCCCAGGCGCCGATTCGTACGGCACTGAACAAGGCGGCGCCGCAGCTGGAAGAGGCTGCGAGAACGCTGGGGGCATCTTCATTCAGTGCGTTTTGCCGAGTGACGCTGCCGATTATATTCCCGGCGTTGGGGGCGGCGTTTGCACTGGTGTTTCTGGATGCGATGAAGGAGCTGACGGCGACGTTGCTGCTTAGCCCGACCGGGCTCAATACCCTAGCCACGGCCGTCTGGGCGCATACCTCGAATGTGGAATTTGCGGCGGCGGCGCCTTATGCGGCGTTGTTGATTCTGGTGTCGGGGTTGCCGGTTTATCTGCTGACGACGCGGATGTATCTGAGCCGCTGAGATAGCCTTCGACTTGCTCGCAAAAGGGCCCTACCAGACGACACTAAGCCCTGAACTGCCCCAAACTCGCCTTCAACTGCGCCGCCAAACCATCCAACACCTTGCTGCTCGCCGTGGTCTCCACCACCGCCTGGGCCGCGCGCTCAGCCTGGGCATGGATGATCTCCACCCGCCCACGCACGGCATGGGCGCCTTTGGCCTGATGCTCTGCTGCCCGAGTTGCCAAGCCAATCGCCGCATGCACCTGCTCCACCGACGCCTGCACCGATTGCTGCAAGCGCACGCTGTCGCGCAGCACTAGCAAACCTTCACTGGCTTGACGCCCCGCCTTGCCAATCGTCGCCACCGCCTCACGAGCACCCTGCTGCAAGGCAACGATATGAGCCTGAATATCGCCCGTCGAGCTTTGGGTCTTGCTGGCCAGGGCCCGCACCTCATCGGCCACCACCGCAAAACCGCGCCCAGTCTCACCGGCACGGGCCGCTTCGATGGCCGCATTGAGCGCCAACAGGTTGGTCTGCTCGGCAATCCCGTGGATCACCGTCAACACCACTTCGATCTGCTCGCTTTGCTGGGCCAAGCGCTCGATCACCTTGGCGCCATTCTCCACTTGGCCGGCCAGCGCCTCGATCAGGCTGCCAACCTCTGCGGAGGTACGCGAGTTCTCATCAGTGGCCTGGCGGATATCCACCACCTGCTGCAACGCTGCCTGCATGGCATGGCTTTCCGCCTGAGCTTCATCGGCCATCTGCGACAACGCCCGCAGGCTTTCGGCGACCTCATCGCGCTGCAAGCCGGCAGCCGCATCGGCACCCGCGTTGCGCAGGGTCATGGCACCGATTTCCACACCTGTACGCTGGGCCACATCACCCGCTTCACGCACGATCGGCTGCAACTTATCCACAAAGCGATTGACCGCCGAAGCCATCTCACCGATTTCATCCCGACTGCTGATCTGCACGCGCTTGGTCAGGTCACCCTCACCGGCCGCCAGGTCATCCATGGCGGCGATCAGCAGCTTCAAGCGATTGACCACCCGGCGCCCAAGGACCACGGCAATCAGCAGCAACACGCCAAAACCGACGACTGCCAGGCCCATACCGATGCGCCAACGCAAAGTGCCGGCGGCTTCCTGTACGGCACTGCTGGTATTGGCGGTCATCTGGGTGGCGGTGGTTTGAGCCGACTGCAAGCGCGCGCCCATAGCCGCTGCGCTGTCTGCAGCCGCGCCTTTCAGGCTATCGCCCACCAATTGATCGCTGCTGGCGATCAGCGCCGCAAAGCGCTTATCAAGGGCGGCCAGATCAGCGTCCACCGAGGCAGTCGAAACCCCCATAACGACCTTGCCGATCTCCACACCATTGGGGCTGATGGAGGACTCAAGGTAGTAAACCGATGGATCGTTCTTAGCCGCATCCAGCAGCTTATCCAGCGCTCGCTCGCCTTTGCCCTTATCCAGTAGCGCCTGATTGATCGGGTTATCCCGATTCAAATAGCGGGTCAGGTGCTGACCGGTGGCATCGTCATACACTACAAACAGCACATTGGGATTGCGCTGGGCACGCCGGGCAAATTCGGAGAGTGTCGGTACATCGCTGTCCCACATCGCACGCGGCGCCACTGAAGCCAGCAACTGGGCCATGTCATTGGCCGAGTCCTTCAAGTCTTTTTCCAGAGTCGCACGCAGTTGCTTCTGCTCTTCCTGCAATCGAGTGGAAAGCCCCGCCGTCAGACGCTGACGCGTACTGGAGGACAGGCTGTCCAGGCTGGAGGTGACCTCCTTTCCAGCTTGCGTCAATTCACCCGACAACTTTTGGCTATCCACACCCAGGCGATTACCCAAATCGGCTTCCAAGGCGGTGACTGTGCTCCGCGTCAGGGCGACGGCCACCAGCACTTGCACCAGAAGAGCGATACCTAGGGTAACGAACACCGGCCGCAACAGACGGCTTTGTAACAGTGAGAGAACGGCAGACACTGGAAATCCCTCCACCTAGAGTGCCATTAATTTGATGGCACCGCGAAAGACAGAAACATAGCAAGGGTCGTGCCGCACACAAGGTAGAAACAACAAAGGGCCCCCGAAGGGACCCTTTGCTTTTTACATCAACAGCTTATTAAGCGAACGGATGACGCAGAACGATGGTCTCGTTGCGGTCCGGGCCCGTCGAAATGATGTCGATCGGCGCACCGATCAGCTCTTCAACGCGCTTGATGTAAGCACGGGCGTTAGCTGGCAGTTCTTCCAGGGTTTTGGCACCCACGGTCGACTCGGTCCAGCCCGGCACTTCTTCGTACACAGGCTGCAGACCCACGTAGCTGTCAGCGTCAGTCGGGGCAACGTCCTTGCCTTCTGCATCTTTGTAGCCGACGCAGATATTGATGGTTTCCAGACCGTCGAGTACGTCCAGCTTGGTCAGGCAGATGCCCGAGATGCTGTTCACATCGATAGCGCGACGCAAGATAACAGCGTCGAACCAGCCACAACGACGAGCACGGCCGGTAGTGGCGCCGAACTCGTGACCTTGTTTAGCCAGGTGCGCACCCACTTCGTCAAACAGTTCTGTCGGGAATGGACCCGAACCGACCCGCGTGGTGTAAGCCTTGGTGATGCCCAGGATGTAGTCCAGGAACATAGGGCCAACGCCCGAACCGGTAGCAACGCCGCCAGCGGTGGTGTTGGAACTGGTCACGTACGGGTAGGTGCCGTGGTCGATGTCCAGCAACGAACCTTGGGCGCCTTCGAACATGATGTCTTTGCCAGCGCGACGCAGATCGTGCAGCTCGGCAGTCACGTCCAGCATCAGCGGCTTGAGCAGCTCAGCGTATTCCTTGCACTCGGCCAGGGTCGTCTCGAAGTCGATGGCTGGCTCTTTGTAGTAACCCACCAGCATGAAGTTGTGGTATTCCACCAACTCACGCAGCTTGTCTTCAAAGCGCGGCATGTTGAGCAGGTCGCCAACACGCAGGCCACGACGAGCAACCTTGTCTTCGTATGCCGGGCCGATGCCGCGACCGGTAGTACCGATCTTCAGCTCGCCACGGGCCTTTTCACGGGCCTGGTCCAGCGCTACGTGGAAGGACAGGATCAGCGGGCAGGACGGGCTGATACGCAGGCGCTCACGCACCGGTACGCCTTTCTCTTCCAGCTTGGTGATCTCGCGCAGCAGGGCGTCAGGTGCAACCACCACGCCGTTACCGATCAGGCACTGCACGCCTTCGCGCAGCACACCCGACGGGATCAGGTGCAAGACGGTTTTTTCGCCATCGATGACCAGGGTGTGGCCAGCGTTGTGGCCACCTTGGTAGCGCACTACGGCGGCAGCATGTTCGGTCAGCAGATCAACGATCTTGCCTTTGCCCTCATCACCCCATTGGGTGCCCAGGACTACGACATTCTTACCCATAACACTTGTCCTCATTCGCGCAAACTTGGTGCCGGCTACGGCCGGCAGGAAAACTCAAGAGGCCAGTGGCGATACTTGCCAAAGCCCGTTCTGCTGAATCAATTGCCGGTCGCAGTCCGCTTCACGGGCGGCGGCCAATGGCTGCCCAGGCAAGGCCTGGACAACACGTTGACCCTCACTGCGCAACTGGCAAACCTGCTGCCAGAGTGCCGCGTCCGTACTGTCGGGCATCCAGATACCGCCAGACGGTAACTCGACCTCAGCACGCCCCAGGGTCACCAGGGTTTTCAAATCGGTGGAAAAGCCGGTCGCCGGACGGGCGCGGCCAAAATCGGCGCCGATATCGTCATAACGACCACCCTGGGCGATGGCTTGGCCAACACCCGGGACAAACACGGCGAACACCACACCGGTGTGGTAGTGATAACCGCGCAACTCACCCAGGTCGAAGTACAGTGGCAACTGCGGGAACCGCGCCGACAGGCGCTCGGCAATCGCCAGCACGTCGTCCAGGGCAGCCAACACCGGGGCCGGCGCATTGGCCAGGCGATCACGGGCAGCGGACAGCACTTCGCGACCACCACACAGATCCACCAGCGAACGCAGCATGCCAGCCAGATCAGCAGGCACGCCCTCGGTCAGAGCAATCACTTCATCGATAGCCTTGCGTTGCAGGGCATCGAACAACTGCTGCTCCACTTCACCGGACAAACCAGCGGCACGGGCCAGGCCACGGTAGATACCAACATGCCCCAAGTCCATGTGCACATCCGGCACATCGGCCAGTTGCAGCATAGCCAGCATCAGGCTGATGACTTCCACATCGCTGCTCGGGCTCGCATCGCCATACAACTCAGCGCCCAGTTGAATCGGGCTGCGCGAAGACGACAAGGCCCGCGGCTGAGCATGCAGGACACTGCCGGCATAGCACAGGCGGCTCGGACCTTCACGGCGCAAGGTGTGCGCGTCGATGCGCGCCACTTGCGGAGTGATGTCGGCACGAAAACCCATTTGCCGGCCCGATTGCGGGTCGATGACCTTGAAGGTGCGCAGATCCAAGTCCTGGCCCGCGCCGGTCAGCAGGGATTCCAGGTACTCGATATGGGGGGTCACGACAAACTCGTAACCCCAGCTCTGGAACAGATCCAACACCTGGCGACGCGCAACTTCAATGCGCGCAGCTTCCGGTGGCAGTACTTCTTCGATGCCATCTGGCAGCAGCCAGCGGTCTACCGTTGCCATTACGCCATTCCCCTATGATCCGGGCGGCCAGCCCTTGGGCGAGCCTTGAGTGAAGCAGAAAATGCCCGGCTCTTGCATAAACCACGCGCAAGAGCGACGTGACGAACGACCACTAATTGGCCTCGTCGGGCACTTTCCTCGAAAAACCTGTCGCGTCTGCGGACACAAAATAACAATCAAACATGCAGACGCAAAAAAGCCGGGAATTTCCCGGCTGCCGCATCATACACCCGTTTTCTCAAAGGATCACCCCGCCCGGCATTTTAGCCGCCAGACGGAGCGATTCTCAGGTCAAGTGCGGGTTACTTGGACTTTTCCAGGTAGCGGAAGAAATCGCTACTTGGGTCCAGCACCATGACGTCGGTTTTGTTCGCGAAGCTTTCACGGTAGGCACGCAGGCTACGGTAGAACGCGTAGAACTCCTGGTCCTGGCCATACGCCTTGGAGTAGATCGACGCGGCTTGAGCATCACCATCACCACGGGCCTCTTCAGACTCACGATAGGCTTCTGCCAACAGTACGCGACGCTGACGGTCGGCATCCGCACGGATACCTTCAGCCAGTTCGTTACCCTTGGCGCGGTGCTCACGCGCTTCACGCTCACGCTCGGTGCTCATACGCTCGAACACGCTGCGGTTCACTTCCTTCGGCAGATCAATGGCCTTGACCCGAACATCGATCACTTCGATGCCCAGCTCTTTTTCCGCCATTGTGTTCAACGAACGCGTGATGTCAGCCATCAGCGCATCACGTTCACCCGATACCACCTCGTGCAGGGTGCGCTTACCAAACTGGTCACGCAGGCCCGATTCCAGACGGCGCGACAAACGCTCGTCAGCAATCTGCTTGAGGCCGGAGGTCGCGGTGTAGAAGCGCTCGGCATCCTTGACGCGCCACTTGGCGTAGGCATCAACCATTACAGCTTTCTTTTCAAGGGTCAGGAAGCGCTGTGTCGGTGCATCCAGCGTCATCAGGCGGGCGTCGAACTTGC
The DNA here is from genome assembly GCF_012935695.1 of Pseudomonas sp. ADAK18. Classification (NCBI taxonomy): domain Bacteria; kingdom Pseudomonadati; phylum Pseudomonadota; class Gammaproteobacteria; order Pseudomonadales; family Pseudomonadaceae; genus Pseudomonas; species Pseudomonas sp. ADAK18. The sequence continues at coordinate 6,294,087 of NZ_CP052859.1, read as the reverse complement.
GCACCTGGTTAACGTAGGGGACTTTCACATGCAGGCCCGGCTGGACATCCGCCTGGACCACACGACCGAATTGCAGCAACACCGCGCGCTCGGTCTGAGACACGATGTAGAAGCAGTTCCAGGCAGCGATGACCACGACGACGCCCACAATCAGGGCGGTCAGCGATTTATTGCTCATCAACGACTCTCCCTGGTACGTGATTGCTGTTGCTGCAAGTCCGCGGCCGCACGGGCGCTCGCCTCATTGGCAGCGGCAGTCGAAGCGTTGGACGGCGCACTGCTGCCACTACGGCCACCTTCGATCATCTTGTCCAGCGGCAGGTAAAGCAGATTGTTCTGCCCGCCCTTGTTGCCGGTCACGAGAACCTTGCTGGTGTTGGTGAAGACTTCCTGCATGGTGTCCAGGTACAGACGCTCACGGGTGACTTCCGGTGCCTTACGGTACTCGGCCACCAGCTTGGTGAAGCGATCAGCCTCACCCTTGGCGCGGGAGACCACTTCGTCGCGGTAGCCGTTGGCATCTTCAAGGATGCGCTGGGCCTGACCACGGGCTTCCGGCACGACGCCGTTGGCGTAGGTTTCAGCCTGGTTGCGCGAACGCTGCTCGTCTTCACGGGCACGGATCACGTCATCGAAGGCTTCCTGTACTTCACGCGGTGCAGCTGCGCTCTGTATGTTGACCTGAGTGACAGTGATACCGGTGCGATAAGTATCGAGGAACCGTTGCAGGCGCTCCTTGATCTCGCTGGCCATCAATTCACGACCTTCAGTCAGTACCTGATCCATTGCAGTGGAACCCACCACGTGGCGCAGAGCACTTTCGGTCGCTTGTTGCAGGCTGATTTCCGGCTGATCGACGTTCAGCACGAAGTCCTGCAGGTTGCTGATCTTGTACTGCACGGTCAGCGGCACTTCGACGATGTTCTCGTCTTCAGTGAGCATCTGGCCCTGCTTGGTGTAGGCACGCTCACGCGTGACGTTTTCCATGTACTTCTTGTCGATCGGCGGGAAGTAGATATTCAGGCCCGGGCCGACAGTCTCGTAGTATTTGCCGAAGCGCAGCACTACGGCTTGCTCCTGCTCGTCCACCACGTAGACCGCGCTGTACAGCCAGACAGCCGCCAGCACGACGAGGCCGATGCCGAGCAGGCCGTAACCACCGCCCTTGCCCGAACCACCGCCTTCGTCACCACTACCACGTTTCTTTCCACCACCGAACAACCCATTCAGGCTTTCCTGCAGCTTTCGGAAGGCCTCGTCGAGATCCGGTGGCCCCTTGCGGTCGCCATTATTGCGGCGCTTACCACCCCAAGGATCCTGATTATTCGAGTTGCCACCCGGCTCATTCCAAGCCATAGCGCTCTCCATCTGATAAAGCAAAGACGCACCCACGGCGCGCCGACCAATGCTACAGAATGCCTGCTACAGCGGCACAACCGCTTTCTCAGGCTTTTATTGCAAAGTGTGTTGTTCGATGAAGTCCATCGGCTGCATGCCTTCCCGGCTGACCAGCCGGTTCAGCTCTGCCCGCGGCAGTCGAACAGCCAGCAAACTGACACCTTCTTCGTCGTGTTCTTCTTTCTGGACCGCGCCCAACTCGAAAAACTGTGCACGCAGTCGAGCAAAACGCTGCGGCAAGCGCAAGGTGCCAACAAACAAATCGTTGCCCAACAACTCGGCAACCGCCTGTTTGAGCAAGTCCAGCCCGGAACCGTCGCGCGCTGAAAGCCAGACCCGTTGTGGCCTGCCGTCTTCGTCACGCTGGATTTGCGGCTCCACGCCCTCAAGCAAATCGAGTTTGTTATAGACCTCGAGGATCGGCAAGTCCTGGGCGCCAATCTCGCCCAACACCACCATTACCTGCTCAATCTGCAACATACGGTCAGGTTCAGCCGCATCGATCACATGCAACAGCAGGTCGGAGTTACTCGACTCTTCGAGCGTAGACCGAAATGCCTCGACCAGCTTGTGGGGCAAGTGACGAATGAACCCCACGGTATCGGCCAGGACAATTGGCCCAAGGTCGTCCAGATCCAGACGGCGCAAGGTCGGGTCGAGGGTCGCGAAGAGCTGGTCAGCCGCAAAAACGTCGGACTCCGTCACCGCATTGAACAGTGTGGATTTGCCGGCGTTGGTGTAGCCCACCAGGGAAACGGTCGGGATATCGGCGCGCTTGCGCCCTCGCCGCGATTGCTCACGCTGACTGCGGACCTTTTCAAGCCGCGCCTTGATCTGCTTCAGGCGAACCCGCAGCAAACGACGGTCAGTCTCCAACTGGGTTTCACCCGGGCCACGCATGCCGATACCACCACCTTGACGCTCAAGGTGAGTCCAGCCACGAACCAACCGGGTGCTCATGTGATCTAGCTGAGCCAGTTCTACCTGGAGCTTGCCTTCATGGGTGCGGGCGCGTTGGGCGAAAATATCGAGAATCAGACCTGTGCGGTCGATCACGCGACACTCGAAAACACGTTCGAGGTTACGTTCCTGACTGGGCGTGAGGACGTGATTGAAAATAACCAGATCGACCTGTTCGGCATGGACCAGGTCGCGTAACTCTTCGACCTTGCCGCTGCCAATCAGGAATTTGGCGGTTGGCCGATGACGCGGCACGTTAAAAAACGCGACGGTCTCGGCGCCAGCCGAATTTGCCAGCTCCTGAAACTCCTGCGGATCTTCGCGCGCCTCAGGGTCCTGACCATCCAAGTGAACGAGGATTACCCGCTCACCACCACCGTGGCGCTCAAAGAACAAAGGAGACTCCTATCAGGCGTTACCTGGCTCAGCGTCACCCTGTTCGGCATCGGTTGCACTAGGCAGACGAATTGGACGAACCGGCACTACTGTCGAGATAGCGTGTTTGTAGACCATCTGGCTGACGGTGTTTTTCAGCAGGATAACGAACTGGTCGAAAGACTCGATCGTACCTTGCAGTTTGATACCGTTGACCAGATAGATGGAAACCCCAACTTTCTCTTTACGTAAAGTATTCAAGTAAGGGTCTTGTAGCGAATGCCCTTTTGACATGTGCCGCACTCCTTTAAGGATCAATAATAAAAAATCGGAAAATAGATAGCTCGTAGCCGTCACACCCCCAAGGATAGACGGCAATTGCAAGGACTCAGCTCAATATGGAGACCGTTCCCAAGTATTTCAAGGTGCGTGACAGATTGTCGCAATCCAGACTGTCCAGCCAATGCAAGTCAGTCCAGCTGCGTAGCCAGGTGAACTGGCGTTTCGCCAATTGGCGCGTGGCAATGATGCCGCGCTCCTGCATTTCGGCTGACGTCAACTTGCCATCCAGATGATCCCAGACTTGGCGGTAGCCTACAGCACGTATCGAAGGTAACCCCGGATGCAGGTCACCTCTGGAACGCAGTGCTACGACCTCGTCCACGAACCCCTGTTCCAACATAATTGTGAATCTTTGTGCAATTCGCTCATGCAGCACCTGACGATTCGCCGGAGCGATGGCCAGATTCGCCACAGTATAGGGCAATTGTGGCTGCCTAGACGCGCCTGCATCAGTACTTTGCGCAGATTGTCTCAGTCGGTGCGCAGTCATGGTCTGACCACTGACTCGCCAGACTTCCAGTGCCCGTGACAGGCGCTGGGGGTCGTTGGGATGAATCCGCGCAGCGGACACTGGGTCCACCGCCGCCAACTGGTCATGCAGGACTTGCCAGCCAAGGCGCGCAGCCTCTTCTTCCAACTCGGCGCGCACTTGGGGATCGGCTGGCGGCATATCCGCCAGACCTTCCTGCAAAGCCTTGTAGTAGAGCATCGTACCGCCCACCAGCAGCGGAATATTGCCCCGCGCGGTGATTTCAGCCATGGCCGCCAACGCGTCGGTGCGAAAATCCGCCGCCGAATAGCTTTGGGACGGGTCGATGATGTCGATCAATCGGTGCGGATACTGGGCCAGCAGTTCCTTTGAAGGCTTGGCGGTGCCGATGTCCATGTCCCGGTAAACCAGGGCGGAATCGACACTGATCAGCTCGCACGGCAAGACCTTGGTCAGTTCGATGGCCAGGTCCGTCTTGCCGGCGGCAGTCGGGCCCATCAGGAAGATGGCCGGAGGTAGAGCGCTCATCAACGACCGCGCAAGAATAGTTTGTCCAGATCGTCCAGGCCCATTTGGGTCCAGGTCGGTCGGCCATGGTTGCATTGGCCACTGCGCTCGGTGTTTTCCATGTCCCGCAGCAAGCCGTTCATTTCCGCCAGGGCCAGACGCCGATTGGCGCGAATCGCCCCGTGGCAGGCCATGGTGCCGAGCAGTTCGTTGATGTGCGCCTGGATCCGGTCACTGGTGCCGTACTCCATCAAGTCTGCCAGCACGTCGGCTACCAGCCGGTTGGCTTCGGCTTGCTTGAGCAATGCAGGAATCTGGCGGATAGCCAGGGTTTCCGGACCTAGGCGCTGCAGTTCAAAGCCGAGCTTCTGGAACACGCTGACGTGCTCTTCAGCGCAATCGGCTTCGCGCTGACTGACTGCCAGGGATTCCGGCACCAGCAACGGCTGGCCACTCAGACCTTCGCTGGCCATGGCGATTTTCAGGCGTTCGTACATGATCCGCTCGTGGGCGGCGTGCATGTCCACAAGCACCAGACCCTGGGCGTTTTCCGCAAGAATATAGATACCTTTAAGCTGCGCCAGAGCGTAACCCAACGGAGGTACATCGCCCTGGCCTTCTGGCAAGGCGACAGCGCCCGGCTCAGCACCGGGAAGCGGCGCGAAAAATTCGCGGTAGGCCGCCTGGGCCTCAGCCACCGGCACCGCCGATTGCGGACGCGGGGTGTATTGATACTGATAGCCAGCGCCCGCCCCTGAACCCGGCGCGGCATAACTCGGCTGGGCTTGTGGCGATTGCAGCAAGTTGGCCGCCAGGCTCATTTCACCCTGGGGCCCGAACTCACCGGCTTCCGGCCCCGAAGGACGGACAATGGCCGTCGCAATCGGTGCCGCCAAGTGATCATCCGGCCGCACATCGCCAAGAGCACGGTGCAAGGTGCCGTAAAGGAAGTCATGAACCATGCGCCCGTCACGGAAGCGCACTTCGTGTTTGGTAGGGTGCACGTTGACGTCCACCACCGACGGGTCGACCTCAAAAAACAGCACAAACGTCGGGTGCCGCCCGTTGAACAACACATCGCGATACGCCTGGCGCACCGCGTGGGCCACCAGTTTGTCGCGCACCGCCCGACCATTCACAAAGAAGTACTGCAAGTCTGCCTGGCTACGGGAGAAGGTCGGCAAACCGACCCAACCCCACAAGCGCAAGCCATTGCGCTCTATTTCAATGGGCAGAGCCTGCTCCAGGAACCCCGAACCACAGACGGCCGCTACACGCCGGGCGCGGGCCGCATCGTCATTGGCTTCATGCAGGCTAAGGATGGTCTTACCGTTATGGCGCAGGTGAAAAGCCACATCGAAACGGGCCAAGGCCAGGCGTTTGATGACTTCCTGCAGGTGATCGAATTCGGTTTTCTCGGCCTTGAGGAATTTGCGTCGCGCCGGGGTATTGAAGAACAGGTCGCGCACTTCCACCGAGGTGCCCACCGGATGCGCAGCCGGCTGAACCCGGGGCGCCATGTCGCGGCCTTCGGTTTCTACCTGCCAGGCCTGCTCGGCGTCACGGGTGCGGGAGGTCAGGGTCAGGCGCGCCACGGAACTGATAGAGGCCAGCGCCTCACCGCGAAAGCCCAGGCTCATCACCCGTTCAAGGTCTTCCAGGTCGCGAATCTTGCTGGTGGCGTGACGGGCCAGGGCCAGCGGCAGGTCATCGGAGGAGATGCCGCTGCCATCGTCGCGCACCCGCAGCAGCTTGACGCCGCCTTGTTCAACGTCGACGTCGATGCGCTTGGCACCGGAGTCGATGCTGTTTTCCAGCAACTCCTTGATCACCGAAGCCGGCCGTTCGACCACCTCGCCCGCCGCGATCTGGTTAGCCAGACGCGGGCTCAGCAACTCAATGCGCGAGGTGTTGCTCAATACCGATTCGCTCATTACTGGGCCGCCAATTCAGTGCCTGGAATGGTCAACACTTGACCGACCTTCAGCTCGTCGGTCGTCAGGTTGTTGGCACTGCGCAAGGTCGCCGCAGAAACCTGGAATCGCACCGCCAGCATCGCCAGGGTGTCGCCCGGCTGGACTCGATGGTCACGCGGGCCCTGGGCAATTTTCCCGGAATCACGCAACCAGGCGATATACGTACCTGGTGGAGGATTCTGCTGGAAGAACTGGCGAACACCGGCGCTGATGGAGCGCGCCAGCGCCTGCTGGTGGTTGGAGGAGGCCAGTTTCGACGCCTCATTGGAGTTGGAGATAAACCCGGTTTCCACCAGGATCGATGGAATGTCCGGCGATTTAAGCACCATGAACCCGGCCTGCTCCACGCGCTGTTTGTGCAGCGAGGTGACGCGACCGATATTGCTCAGGACTTTCTGCCCGACGTTCAGGCTGGAAGTCAGCGAGGCGGTCATCGACAGGTCGAGCAATACGCCGGCGAGCATCTTGTCCTTGTCATCGAGGGACACGTTGCCGGCCCCGCCGATCAAGTCGGACCGGTTTTCACTGTCCGCCAGCCAACGGGCCGTCTCGGAGGTGGCGCCGCGATCAGACAGGGCAAACACCGAAGCACCAAAGGCGGCAGCCGAAGGCGCGGCATCGGCGTGGATCGAGACGAACAGGTCGGCGCCCTTCTTGCGGGCGATTTCGGTACGACCACGCAATGGAATGAAGTAGTCGCCGGTGCGGGTCAGCTCGGCGCGGTAGCCTTTCATGCCGTTGATCTGGCGCTGCAGCTCACGGGCGATGGCCAGTACCACGTCTTTTTCATGCTGGCCGCGCGACCCAGAGGCACCCGGGTCTTCCCCGCCGTGACCGGCATCGATGACCACGATGATGTCGCGCTTGCCCGCCGGAGCTGGTGGTAACGGCGGCAGTTTGACCTGGGGTTGCGACTGATTGACCGGCACCGCAGGAACCGTCGCCACGCTTGGCGTTGGCGCAGGTGGTGGCGCGGCATCGGCGGCGTTGTCGAACAGGTCGACCACCAGCCGGTTGCCGTACTGGGCGTTAGGCGCCAGCGAGAAACTTTTCGGAGTGACGGCCTTTTTCAGGTCGATGACCACCCGCAAATCCGTCGGCGTACGTTGGGCCGAGCGCATGGAGGTAATCGGCGTATTGGCCGTGGAGACTTTCAACGGCGCAGCCAGGGTCGCACCGTTGATGTCGATCACCAGGCGATCAGGCGCCGTCAGGGTGAAGACGCTGTGCTGGACCGGGCCAGACAGGTCGAATACCAGTCGCGTGTTATCCGGTGCCCGCCACAGGCGAACACTTTTCACCTGTGAAGCGGCCAGAGCATTGACAGTCATTGCCGCAAGCAACACCCCTACGACAGTAACCAACGCGCGAAAGCGCATACCTAACCCCATCAATTATTTGAATTCCAATGCCAAAGTGACACACCACGACTCACCGCGCGCACCTTGGGGCAACAACTTCAGCTGACGTCCACTGTTATGCGGGCTAATGGTAATGGTCAGGTCGGGCTTTGGCAAAAAGCCTGTGCCTTTATCCGGCCACTCGATCAGACACAAGGCGTCTTCATCGAAGTAATCGCGGATGCCCATGTACTCCAATTCCTCGGGATCCACCAATCGGTATAGATCGAAATGGAAGGCCCGTACTTCGCCGATCTCGTAGGGTTCGACCAAGGTAAACGTAGGACTCTTCACTGCGCCGTCATGACCCAGCCCGCGAATAATGCCTCGGGACAAGGTGGTTTTACCGGCACCCAAATTCCCTTCCAGAAAGATCAGCCCCGAGCCTTTGGTGACCTCGGCAATACGCTTGCCGAACGCGACCATGGCCTCTTCATCAGCCAGAAAAAGGGTTACTTCAGACACGGTGACTGTTCCTCCAACAACTGACGAATGGCGGGAATCAGATCGCTGGCCGCCAGCCCGCGACCCAACGTACCTTGGCGATCCCCGGCGGTAGCGTGCAACCAGACCGCCAGACAGGCGGCGTCAAATGCCGACATCCCCTGGGCCAGCAAGGCCCCCACCAGACCAGCCAATACATCGCCCAAACCGGCTGTAGCCATCGCCGGGTGGCCCTGATCACAGCGGGCAACCCGACCGTCAGGGCTGGCAATCAAACTGCCAGCGCCTTTCAGGATCGCCACCGCATTGAATTTCTGACTCATCGCGCGCGCTACATTAAGGCGGTCCGCCTGAACCTCGGCTGTCGACATCCCCATCAACCGGGCCGCTTCACCGGGATGCGGGGTGATCACGCAGTTGGCCGGCAGGCTGACAGCGCCCGTCGCCAGCAGATTCAGCGCGTCGGCATCCCAGACCTGCGGCTGCTGGGCATTCGCTGCCACCGACAGAAGGCTCTTGCCCCAGGACGCTTCGCCAAGGCCAGGACCGATAACGATCACCGAGACTTTTTCCAGCAAGGCCATCAACTGGTTGGCCGAATGCACGCCCAGGGTCATGACTTCCGGCAGGCGCGCCAGGGCGGCCGGCACATGTTCACTGCGGGTCGCCAGGGAAACCAGGCCGGCACCGCTGCGCAGCGCGCTTTGCGCGCTCAGCAAGGCCGCGCCACCGAATCCACGGTCGCCGCCAATCAGCAGGACATGGCCAAACTGACCTTTATGGGCGTCCGGGAAACGGGCAGGCAGTTGCGGCAATTGGCCGGGCAACAGGTGCTGAACGTCGGTTATTTCGTGTTTTGTCTGCGGCATGCGTCTTCAAGCTCCGATGTCTGGCAGAATTATACGCATCTAACCTGCGGTTTCTCTTGTCTCATGCCTGCTATCACCTCCGACCTGCCCGCCCTCGCCCAATCGATCAAAGACTGGGGCCGTGAGCTGGGCTTTCAACAAGTGGGCATCAGCGGCCTGGACCTGGCCGAGCATGAGCAACACCTGCAACGCTGGCTCGACGCCGGCTACCATGGCGAGATGGACTACATGGGCGCCCATGGCAGCAAACGCTCCCACCCCGAAGAGTTGGTGCCCGGCACCTTGCGCGTGGTGTCCCTGCGCATGGATTACCTGCCCGGCGACACGCACATGGCGCAATTGCTGGCCCACCCCGAAAAAGCCTATATCTCCCGTTACGCCCTGGGCCGCGACTACCACAAGCTGATCCGCAAGCGCGTGCAGCAACTGGCGGACCGGATTCAGGCACAAATCGGCCCGTTTGGCTTTCGTGCTTTTGTCGACAGCGCCCCGGTGCTGGAAAAAGCCATCGCCGAACAGGCAGGCCTAGGCTGGATCGGCAAAAACACCCTGGTGCTCAATCGCAAGGCTGGCAGCTACTTTTTCCTCAGCGAACTGTTTGTCGACCTTCCGTTGCCGGTCGACCCACCCCACTCCACCGAACACTGCGGCCGCTGCACCGCCTGCCTGGACATCTGCCCGACCAATGCTTTCGTCGGGCCTTACGTACTCGACGCCCGGCGCTGCATTTCCTACCTGACCATCGAGCTCAAGAGCGCCATCCCCGAAGACCTGCGCCCACTGATCGGCAACCGCGTGTTCGGCTGCGATGACTGTCAGATCGTTTGTCCGTGGAATCGTTTCGCACGAACCTCAGCCGAAAGCGATTTTAAGCCTCGGCACAATCTGGATAACGCAGAACTGGCCGAGTTGTTTATGTGGGACGAGGATAAATTCCTCAGCAGTACCGAAGGTTCGCCCCTTCGCCGCGCCGGTTATGAGCGCTGGCTGCGTAATCTGGCGGTAGGGTTGGGCAATGCGCCGTCGAGTATTCCGGTGCTGGAAGCCCTGAAAGCGCGACGGGATTACCCGTCTGAGCTGGTACGCGAACATGTGGAATGGGCGCTGAACCAGCACGCCGAGCGTCAGTGTTCGTCGTTGTAGACGAACTTGGGCATTTCCCAATGAAAGCGGATCGCCAGCAGGCGCAATAAAAAGCCACTGAACAGCGTAAGCAGAATGGCTTGCTCGCTGGGCAACTGCAGATAGATGCAAAGCATATAGAACCAGGCGGCAAGGAACGACACGCTGGCATACAGCTCACGTCGGAAGATCAACGGGATGTCGTTGCAGAAGATATCCCGCAGGATGCCACCAAATACCCCGGTAATGACCCCGCTGACCGAAGCCACCAACATGCCGTGGCCCATTTCGAGGGCGGTCATGCAGCCGATCAGGGTGAAGGCCACCAAACCCACGGCATCCAGCGCCAGAAACAGCGAGCGCAGGTGGCGCATCAGCGGCGCGATGAAGATCGTCACCAGCGCGGCGACGGAAGTCAGCACCAGGTATTCCGGATGTTTGACCCAGGTCAGCGGGTAATGGCCGAGCAATACATCACGCACCGACCCGCCCCCCAGCGCCGTCACGCAGGCAATCAACACCACACCAAACCAGTCCATGCCGCGCCGACCGGCGGACAAGGCACCGGTCATGGCTTCGGCGGTGATGGCGATGAGGTAGAGCATCAGCAGCATGAGGGCGATCCTTGCAAGTTGTGGCGAGGGGGCTTGCCCCCGTTGGGGTGCGAAGCAGCCCCCTTATAAAGGCAGCGGAGTTTTTTTCAGATAGGTAGTGCTGTCAGGTTTCAGGGCCGCTTCGCCGCCCAACGGGGGCAAGCCCCCTCGCCACAACAGCTCACCTGCGGAATCAGAACTTGATGAAATGCTTGCGGTAATGCTGCAACTCGGCGATCGACTCGCGAATGTCATCCAGTGCCAGGTGGGTGCTGCCCTTGTGGAAGCTGTCTTTCACTTCCGGCGCCCAGCGTGCGGCCAGCTCTTTTAAGGTGGACACATCCAGATTGCGGTAGTGGAAGTAGCTTTCCAGCGCTTTCATGTGGGTATAAAGAAAGCGACGGTCCTGGCAAATGCTGTTGCCGCAGATCGGCGACTTGCCCTTCGGCACCCACTTTTCCAGGAACGCGATGGTTTCAGCCTCGGCCTCGGCCATGCTGACGCGGCTTTCACGCACGCGCTGGGTCAGGCCCGAGCCGCCGTGGGTGCGGGTGTTCCACTCATCCATGGTGGCCAGGACGGCGTCGCTGTGGTGGATGGCGATCACCGGGCCTTCGGCCAAGGTGTTGAGGTTGCTGTCGGTGACGATGGTCGCCATTTCGATGATGACGTCGGTGTCAGGGTTCAGACCGGTCATTTCCAGATCGATCCAAATCAGGTTCTGTGGGTTTTGCATGTCTTGGTTCCTTGGCACCTTGGCGTAGCTGCGCAGTTTAGCAGGCAGGGCGTGCTAGACTCGCGACCGTTTTACCTAACCTTTGCATTATCGACACGGAACACCCATGGCCAAACGCCAGCTCAACCGTCGCCAAAACTGGCGCATCGAAAAGATTCAGGGTGAACGCGCTGCCCGCGCCGCCAAACGTGAATCCTCCGCCGTGGAAGCGCTGGAAGGCGGCGACCTGGGCCCCGAACAAACGGGGCTGGTGATCGCGCACTTCGGTGTGCAGGTCGAGGTCGAGGCCAAGGAAGGCGAACACGCAGGCTCGGTGTTCCGTTGCCACTTGCGCGCCAACCTGCCCGCGCTGGTAACCGGCGACCAAGTGGTCTGGCGTGCCGGCAACCAGGGTATCGGTGTGATCGTGGCGCAACTGCCGCGTACCACCGAGCTGCGCCGCCCGGACAGCCGTGGCCAGCTCAAGCCGGTGGCGGCCAACGTCGACATGATCGTCATCGTGTTTGCGCCGCTGCCCGAGCCGCATGCCAACCTGATCGACCGCTACCTGGTGGCTGCCGAGCACGCGGGCATTCGTCCGCTGTTGCTGCTGAACAAGTTCGACCTGATCGACGAGCAGAACGCACCGGCGCTGAATGCGTTGCTGGCGGTCTACCGCACCTTGGGCTACCCGGTGCTGGAAGTCTCGGCCCATCACGGTAACGGTATGGAACAACTGCAAGAGCAGTTGGATGGGCGCATCAGTGTGTTCGTTGGCCAATCGGGCGTGGGCAAGTCGTCGCTGGTCAACAGCCTGCTGCCGGAAGTCGAGACCCGTGTCGGTCCGCTGTCGGAGCTTTCCGGCCAAGGTACGCATACGACCACCACGGCGCGGTTGTTCCACTTCCCGGGCGGCGGCGAACTGATCGACTCACCAGGGATCCGTGAATTTGGCCTGGGCCATGTCAGCCGGGCGGATGTGGAAGCGGGCTTTATCGAGTTCAACGACTTGATCGGCACGTGCCGTTTCCGCGACTGCAAGCATGATCGCGAGCCGGGTTGCGCCCTGCTCAAGGCGCTGGAAGATGGTCGCGTGCAACAGCAGCGGATGAACAGCTATCGCTCGATCATCGCCAGCTTGCCGGAAACCAGTTACTAGGTAGCGCAAACAACACCGTGGCGAGGGGGCTTGCCCCCGTTGGGCTGCGAAGCAGCCCTAAAAACAGCCAGCCTAGATCTATCTGAAGAAATACGACGGCCTTATTGGGGCTGCTACGCAGCCCAACGCGGGCAAGCCCGCTCGCCACAAACGCCCTATTGGATTATGAGCCAGCCGCTGGCTGAGTCGGATCTTTCATCCCACCATCATCAAACAGGTTCAGCTTCTGGCGCAGTTCGTGAGCCGGTAGCGGCTCCTGCTCAGGCGGCAGCGCATTTGGATCCGCCGGCACTTCTCCCGGTGCGCCAGCGCCCTGAGTGGGCACCGGCGGTTGCGGAGCACCCTGCTCACCTTCAATCGCGCGCTGGGCCTTTTTGGTCAGCACCACGATATCAATACGGCGGTTCACCGGGTTGAACGGGTCCTTGATATCAAACAGCTGCGAAGAAGCAAAACCCACCACCCGCGCTACTTGCTCATCCGGATAACTCCCAGCCACCAAGGCCCGGCGCGCAGCGTTGGCACGGTTGGCGGACAGCTCCCAGTTACCGAAATCACCCAAGCCTGAATACGGCTTGGCATCCGTGTGGCCGCTGATACTGATCTTGTTCGGCACCGCCTTGATGGTGTCAGCCATGGCCAGCAGGATGTCCTCGAAGTACGGTTTCAAGCGCGCGCTGCCGGAGTCAAACATTGGCCGGTTGGCGGCGTCCATGATCTGGATGCGCAAACCATCAGGAGTGATCTGGTACAGGATCTGATCCTTGAACTTCTCCAACTGCGGATTCTCGTCGACCTTTTTCTGCAATTCTTGCAGGAGCAACTCCAGCCGTTCGTGCTCGACCTGTTCGGCCATGCTTTCGACGGTGTCACGCTCGATGGGAATATTTTCCTGGGGCGACTCGGTCTTCACTTCCGGGTTGATCGTGCGTTCGGGCGCCAGTTGCGGCGAACCGCCCAGGTCGATCACAAAGGGGGTGCCGCTCTCGGAGAAGCCGATGGGATCCTTGAAGTACCCAGCGATGGCGATCTTCTGTTCCGGCGTGGCGGTGGACATCAGCCACAGCACCAGGAAGAACGCCATCATCGCCGTCGCAAAGTCGGCGAAAGCGATTTTCCAAGCGCCGCCGTGATGCCCCGCAGCGAAGCGCTTGACGCGCTTGATAATGATTGGCTGGTTGTTTTCCATGACTTAGCGACCGCGAACTGCTTGTTCCAGCTCGGCAAAGCTCGGACGGTGCTTTGGATACAGAACCTTGCGCCCGAACTCCACCGCCAGGGACGGCGGCATACCGGAAGCCGAGGCCACCAGAGAGGCCTTGATCGCCTCGTAAACATTCAGCTCTTCCTTGGCATCATGGGCCAGCGAAGTCGCCAGAGGGCCGAAGAAACCATAGGCGGCAAGAATACCGAAGAAGGTCCCCACCAGTGCCGCACCCACGTGCATGCCGATAGCTTTCTGGTCGCCTTCGCCGAGGGATGCCATGGTCACCACGATCCCGAGAACCGCCGCCACAATACCGAAACCAGGCATGCCGTCGGCGATGCCGGTCACGGCGTGGGAAGGGTGTTCAAGCTCTTCTTTCAAGCTGAACAATTCCATGTCGAACAGGCCTTCCAGCTCATGGGGAGCCATGTTGCCGGAGGACATGATGCGCAGGTAATCGCAGATATAGGCGGTCATGCGTTCGTCTTTGAGCACGGCCGGGTACTTGGCGAAAATCGGGCTCGCCGCAGCGTCCTCGATGTCACCTTCGATGGCCATCATGCCTTCGCGGCGGCTCTTGTTGAGAATCTCGTAGATCAGCCCCAACACTTCCAGATAGAACGTGTGGGAGAAGCGCGAGCTGAACATGCCCAGCGACTTCTTGATCACGTGCATGGTCATGTAGCCAGGGTTGGCTTGCAGAAATGCACCGAATGCCGCACCGCCAATAATCAGCACTTCGAAGGGCTGGATCAGCGCTGCAATTTTACCGTGGGAAAGGACGTATCCGCCGAGCACGCTCGCGATGACGACGATGATGCCGATAATTTTAGCCATAGGGGATGAGTACTTGTGCCGTCGGGTTCATGGACATATTCGGAAGATCTGAAAACTCTTCTTCTACTTATCGGCAAATCTGCGCCAGACTATAGCCCGTTAAGGCGAAAAGCCAGTTCGGCCCGCTCCGGGCGTGTTGACCGCAAGTGATGATCGCGCGCTAATCATGGCTAATGAAACGACAGCTCCAACTCCCAAACCCAACACGATTGCCGGCTGGATAAAGCGGCTGGACGAGGTTGCGCTGCCTGTTCCCCAGGCGAGCCACGAGCGAGTGTGCAAAGCCATCGGCGACAGCCGCCGATCATTGAGAGAGATTGCTGAGCTGATGCAAAACAGCCCGGCACTGGTACTCAGTGTGATGCGCGAAGCGAACCATCACACCCATGGCAGCCTGTCAGAACCGGCGGAAAACCTTGAGGTGGCAATCAACCGCCTAGGTCTTGAACGCACCGCAGAGTTGCTCGCCCGCCTGCCGTCCATACCCCTCAATGAAATCCCTGTGGCCCTGCGCCAATTGCAAATGATCAGCCAGCACGCCTCGCAACAAGCCAATGGCCTGTTCGCCAGTCGCCTGGCGCGGTTGTGGCAAGACATTCATTGGGGCAGCTTGCTGTTTCTATCGCCACTGTGGCCGATGGCGATTGCCTATCCCAAGCTGCTGGAGGAATGGGAACTGCGGGTGATCCACAAAGGCCAGTCGGCCTACAAGGTCGAACGGGAATTGTTCGGCGTGCGTCTGCTGGAGTTGTGCCTGGGCCTGACCGAAGCCTGGCGCCTGCCAATCTGGGTCTCACAGGGCTACACCCTGCTGCTGAACGAGCAACGCCTGCTGGTCAAAGTGCTGCACATTGCCCGGGAAGAAGAGCCGTTGCGCCAACAGCAATTGCTGGATGCCGACCCGACGCTGCGGCGCTGGTTGAACCAGCCGGCCAACACCGTGCTGCTGGCCAACGGACTGGCCCTGGCGGCCCAGGAGTCCTGGACCTGCCCACACACTCAGCGCTGGCAATACCTGACTGCGCTGTACTTGCAACAACCCTTGGGTGAAGTGCAGCAACAGGTGCATCAACAAGCGGTCACCAGTGCCCGTAACGACCTGATGAGCGATCTCTGGCACCCGGCGTTGTCGCTGATCTGGCCGTGGAATGTGCAACGGGTTCATCGCGGCCTGCTCCCTGCGCCGCCGCCAACTGCCGAAGCGCTGGCAGTCTGGCGCAGCCGCTGCACCGAACTGCTGATAGAACCGAGCCGCTTCGCCAACGCCATGCATTTGACCACCTGCGCCAAAGAGGCCCTGGTGGCCAGCGGCATGCAACGGGTCATGTTGCTGATGGCTGACCGGGCCTTGAGCACCTTGCGTGTGCATCAGATCGACGGCCTGCCCAAGGATGCCGCCCACCTGAGTCTGGACGTCGCGCAAAGCACGCTGTTGCAGCGTCTGCTGGAAAAGTCCGCCCAGGTACGCCTCACGCCGGATAATCACGCCCAGTTTTCGGCACTGTTACCCACGCAGTTGCGGCGCCTGTTTGTCGGCCAACACCTGCTGTTACGCTCCCTGAGCAGCAACGGCCGGGTAGTGATGCTGATGGTGGCCGACCAAGGCGGTGGGCCGTTCTCGGAAACCACCGTGCAAGCCTTCGGTAAAACGGCCCAATGCATCGAGAAGGCTCTGCGCAGCTTTACCAACCGCAGCGCTTGATGCTTGCGTTACAATCGCCCTCCTCTACAGCCCCACACTTATGCCCAGGAGACCTCACATGCCTGACTTCTCTGGCTTGCCGCTGGTAATCGAGCCAAGCGACCTGCTTGGTCGCCTTGACGCGGAACATATGATTCTGGTGGACCTCACCAGCGTGGCACGTTATGCCGAAGAGCATATTCCCGGCGCCCGCTTCGTGGACCCCAAGCGCACCCAACTGGGCCAGCCACCGGCGCCGGGGCTGCTGCCATCCAAGGCATCCCTTGAGGCACTGTTTGGCGAACTGGGCCACACGCCAGACGCCACTTACGTGGTGTATGACGACGAAGGCGGTGGCTGGGCCGGGCGCTTTATCTGGATGCTCGACGTGATCGGGCACAAGAAATATCACTACCTCGACGGCGGTTTGCTGGCGTGGCTGGATGAGCAACTTCCGGTTAGCACCGAGGTGCCGGCCAGTGCTGGCGGCCCGGTCAGCCTGACCCTGCATGAAGAACCCACCGCCACCCGCGAGTACCTGCAAAGCCGCCTTGGTGCTGCCGACCTGGGCATCTGGGATGCCCGTGGCCCGCTGGAGTATTCCGGCGAGAAGGTCCTCGCCGCCAAGGGCGGGCACATCCCCGGCGCCGTGAACTTCGAATGGACAGCCGGCATGGACAAGGCGCGCAACCTGCGTATCCGTCGCGATATGCCACAGATCCTCCAAGACCTGGGGCTGACTAAAGACAAAGAAATCATCACCCACTGCCAGACTCACCACCGTTCTGGCTTCACCTACCTGGTGGCCAAGGCGCTCGGTTATCCGCGAGTCAAAGGTTATGCCGGTTCCTGGGGCGAATGGGGCAACCACCCCGACACCCCCGTCGAGATTTAAGCGTTAAGGACAGTTAATGAAAAAGCAGTTGTTTATCCTCAGCCAGTACTTGCTGCCTCACCACCTGCTGTCGCGGCTGGCGGGCTGCATCGCCGAATGCCGCGTGCGCTGGTTCAAGAATGCCTTCACCACCTGGTTCGCCAAGCGTTATCAAGTGGACATGTCCCAGGCCTTGGTTGAAGACGTGACGGCTTACGAGCACTTCAACGCCTTCTTCACCCGAGCCTTGAAAGATGGCGCTCGCCCGCTGGACCCAACTCCGGGTGCCGTCCTGAGCCCAGCCGATGGTGCCGTCAGCCAGGCTGGCCCGATTGAGCACGGCCGGGTATTCCAGGCCAAGGGCCACAGTTTCAGCGTGCTGGAATTGCTCGGGGGTGACGCGGACGTCGCGGCGCCATTCATGGGCGGCGACTTCGCCACCATCTACCTGTCACCGAAGGACTACCACCGGGTGCATATGCCACTGGCCGGTACCCTGCGGGAAATGGTCTACGTCCCGGGGCGGATTTTCTCGGTGAACCAGACCACCGCAGAAAACGTGCCGGAGCTGTTTGCCCGTAACGAACGCGTGGTTTGCCTGTTCGACACCGAACGCGGCCCAATGGCTGTGGTACTGGTGGGCGCGATGATTGTGGCGTCGATTGAAACCGTGTGGGCCGGCTTGGTCACGCCGCCCAAACGCGAACTAAAAACCGTACGCTACGACGAAGCCGCCCGCGCGCCGATCCATCTGGAAAAAGGTGCAGAACTGGGACGCTTCAAGCTGGGTTCGACAGCGATCGTGCTGTTTGGCCCGGATCAGGTGAAGTGGACTGAAGAGCTGGTGGCGGGAACGCCGGTGCAGATGGGTCAGAGCATCGGTTTGCCAAAAGCCTGATTCGAATACTGCGAAGATCAAATGTGGGAGCGGGGCTTGTGTGGGAGCGGGCTTGCTCGCGAAAACGGTGGGTCAGTTGATGCATGTTTGACTGACACGCCGCCTTCGCGAGCAAGCCCGCTCCCACATTGACCGTATCCCTACAGTCAGAACGGGTTACAGCTGCCCATCGCGGTCGCGGAAACCCAACAGGTACAACACCCCATCCAGCCCCAAGGTCGAAATCGCCTGCTTGGCCGATTGCTTGACCAATGGCTTGGCACGGAACGCCACGCCCAACCCGGCAATTGCCAGCATCGGCAAATCGTTGGCACCGTCGCCCACCGCGATGGTCTGCTCCAGACGCAACCCTTCCTTGTGCGCCAACTCCCTCAGCAAATCAGCTTTACGCTGCGCGTCGACAATCGGCTCGACCGCCACGCCCGTCACCTTGCCATCCACCACTTCCAACTCGTTGGCGAATACATAGTCGATGCCCAGCTTGGCCTGCAATTGCTTGGCGAAGTAGGTGAAGCCGCCCGACAAAATGGCGGTCTTGTATCCCAGGCGCTTGAGTTCGGCAAACAGGGTTTCTGCGCCTTCGGTCAGGCGCAGGGAAGCACCGATGGAGTCCAGCACGCTGACATCCAGGCCTTTAAGCAGCGCCAGGCGCTCCTTGAAACTGGCGCGAAAATCCAACTCACCGGCCATGGCACGCTCGGTGATCGCCGAGACTTGTTCGCCGACGCCAGCGGCCTTGGCCAGTTCGTCGATGACTTCGGCTTCGATCAGCGTCGAGTCCATGTCGAAAACCGCCAGGCGACGGTTGCGACGGAACAGCGAATCTTCCTGAAAGGCGATATCGACATTCAATTCCTGGGCAACACTGAGAAATTCTGCGCGCAACGCTTGCGGATCAGCCGGTTCTCCGCGCACGGAGAACTCGATACAGCCCTTGCCCTTGTCCGCTGGCGTGTCCAATGGCATGCGACCCGACAGACGGTCGATATGGTCGATATTCAAACCATATTGAGCGGTGATCGAGCTGACACGCTGCAATTGCTCAGCGGTTACCTGGCGAGTTAGCAGCGTCACGATGTGGCGTTTTTTGCCTTGGCCGGCGACCCAATTCTGATAGTCCTCTTCAGAGACCGGAGTGAAACGCACCTGCTGATCCAGCTCATAGCCCGTAAACAGGATGTCTTTGAGTACTGACGAGGCGCGTTCAGTGCCTGGGATCTCGACGAGGATGCCGAACGACAAGGTGTCGTGGATCACCGCCTGGCCGATGTCGAGGATGTTCACACCACCCTGGGCCAGAACACCGGTAATGGCTGCGGTAAGACCCGGACGGTCAACACCGGTGATGTTAATCAGGACAATTTCGCGCAAAGCGCACCCCCGAGGTGGAAAAAAACCGCATTCTACCCACTTTCAGTGACCATCGGGCACAGCCAGCGCTTTGCCGGTCCTAGGCCTGTCGCTATACTGCGCGTCAACTTCACGGACTAAAGAGCCGAGCTCAAGTGAACCGGCCCACGCCAGTAAAAACCGATAACTTCTTCCTGCTGATCTTCCGGGCACTGCGTCACCGCCGTGTACCGATCGCATTACGCATCGCCAGCCATAACGTGATCCTGGTCGCTCTGGCCTTGGTGATCTACGCCTGTGTGATGGGTTTGCAGTTCAAACAGGCCATGCACGAGCAAGCCGACGCCCTGGGCGAGAGCTTGACCACCCAGACCGCAACGTCTGCGACGGAGCTGTTGGTATCCAACGACATCCTCAGCCTCAACGTGCTGCTCAACAACCTGACCAAGAACCCGCTGGTGGCCCACGCCGCCATCTATAGCGTGGACAACCGGATCATGGCCGAAGCCGGGCAACGCCCGAAAAACGGCCTGCTGGGTGAAGCCGAAGGTCTGTATTCGAGCAATATCACCTTTCAGGATGTGAAAGCAGGACAACTGCGCATCAGCCTGGACATGCAGCAGTTCCAGCAGCCGATGACCATCAGCCTGCAAAGCATGGGCATCTTGAGTGCAATCCTGCTGGCCCTGTCCCTGGCTTTGAGCCTGCGCCTGGGGCGGCATATCTCCACGCCCCTGATGCAATTGCGCATCTGGCTGCGGGACATCGACGAACACACCCCAGCCACCGATCGCCAGGATGAAATCGGTGACCTCGCGCGCCAATTGCACGCAAGCTTCGCTCCGGAACCGGTGGTGCCCGAGGTTGAACCTGAGCCTGAGTACGACGACACCGAGTACGAAGAGGAAGAAGAGCCTGAATTTGAAGTGCGCAACCTGCGCGACCCAAGCTTCGATGAAAGCGCACCGGTGGCCGGGCTCAAGCCTGCTACACGGCATGTGATCAAGGCTGAAGAAGACGAACTGGACGAGGAAGACCCGTTCGCTGACCTTCGCGATCATTCGGAGGTGGCGACACCTCCAGCCGTTGCACCCAAGCCGGCACCGGTGCAAAACACCGAGCCACAGCACAGCGCGGTGCTGGCGGTGCAACTGGGTGCGCAAGACCAACTGCGTCGCCTGCCTCGTGCACGCCTGACTGAGTTGCTGGAGCGCTATCGTGATTGCCTCGACCAGGCCGCATCGTTGTATCAGAGCGAACTTCACACCCTGAACGATGGCAGCACGCTGATGCTGTTCCATAGCGAAGACAGCGGCGAAGACTACCTGACCAACGCCATCTGCTGCGGTGAGTTGCTGCGGGCCCTGGGCCACGCGCTGCAAATCGAAGTGGCCGACAGCGGCATCACCTTGCAGCTGCAGCTTGGCTTAACAGTGGGTGACGACCTGTATGGCATGAGCCAAATCGACCTGCTGCTGACCGAAATCGCCCAGGACGCCCTGGCCTTGTCCCAACACAGCCGCAACCTGCTGCTGGTGGAGCGCAAGATCGGTGATGACGCGCTGATCCGCCAGCGTGCGCGGATTCGGCCGATTGCCAGCCCAGAAGGTGCCTGCTGCGTAGAGCGACTGATGGAGCCTTATCCGTCGATGCTGGAGCGGCAACTGGCGCGCATGCATGAGACCCGGGCGAAGCACTCATAAACACCGCCGCTCCCACATTTGGTCTGCGCCGCGACTCAAATCCCGATCCAACAAAAAAGGCCCGCTATAAGCGGGCCTTTTTTGGTCAGCATTCAACTCAGAACCTGAACACTTCCATATCGGTACGAATCGGCGAAGCCATCGGCATCTTGGGCTTCTCCGGTGCCGCCGGCTTGGCCGGGGCTGGCGCTGGCTTACGTGGAGCCTCAGCGACCGCTGGCTGGTTGGCCAATGGCTTGAGTGCCACCGACAACTGCTCCGCCAAATGCTGCAACAACACACCCTGGGCCTGGACCTGGGAGGCGGTGGTGCCCGCGTGTTCTTCCTGCAAGTGCACGATGCGGTTATCCCGTACCTGGCCACGGCGGTCGATCAAACGCCATTGCGCATCAAGGATCGCCGGCTGTGAAGCACCCGAGTCCAGTCGCGTGATGGTCAGCAGCACCTGCACATCCGGGGCAAACCCTGTCGGTGCCGGCGCCAACACCACGCGCTGACTGTCCAGTTGACCAGCCACCTGGCGCAACATCAACTGATTGATGTCGGACGAAAGGCTACCCGCCCAACGACCGTCGACGGAACCTTGCAGGCTGCCGTCGTTCTGACGTTGCAGCAGGGTTTCGCGTTGCAGATAGTCCGCCACCACAACCGGGCCAAGCAATACTGCCATGCCGGCACTTTGTGCAGGCTGAGCTGGACTTCCACTGTCCAACTGATACAGCGACACCGGTTGGTGCGTGCTGCAACCCGCCAACCCCAAAAGGCCAGCGAGCAACAAAAATAAAGGAAGGCGCGAAGCAGTCATCATCCCATCCAGGTGGCTGCCACAAGGCGAACCACAATGTAATACTCAAAAATAACCTGTACGCGCTCAGCCACGCTGGCGCTGGAAAGGCCATATCATCCGTGAATATGCGCCATGACTCCAGCGCGAAAGCGTCGATCTACGGGTTAAATCGTAGATCGGGGGCTCTATATCGCCTTAAACGGGAGTGTCTACCAGTAACGCATCCACTCGCTGGAAGCCTCGAGGCAGTTTATTCCCACGCCGGCCTCGTTCGCCTTTGTAGTGTTCAAGATCGTCAGGACGCAACGAAAGCGTGCGCTTGCCGGCTTGCAGCACCAAGGTCGAACCCTCCGGGATCACCGCGATGTCGGTCACGAACTCTTCGCGACTGGCCACGCGCTCCCCTGGAATACCGATGATCTTGTTGCCCTTGCCTTTACCCAACTGCGGCAAGTCGCTGATCTTGAAGATCAGCAAGCGACCTTCGGTGGTCACCGACGCCAGCCAATTGCTATCACGATCACTGACCGGACGTGGCAGGATCACCTTGGCGTTGTTCGGCAGGCTCAGCAATGCCTTGCCCGCCTTGTTCTTGGCCTGCAGGTCTTCACCCTTGACCACAAACCCGTAGCCCGCATCGGAGGCAATGACATACAGCGCATCGTCATCCGGCAGCAGCACACACTCAAAATTCGCCCCCGGAGGCGGTGTCAGACGACCGGTCAATGGTTCGCCCTGCCCACGTGCCGATGGCAGGGTATGGGCGGGCACCGAATAACTGCGACCGGTGGAGTCGATAAACACCGCAAACTGGTTGGAACGTCCGGCTGCAGCGGTCTTGAAACCGTCACCCGCCTTGTAGGACAGCCCCGTGGCATCGATATCATGCCCTTTGGCCGAGCGAACCCAACCCTTTTCCGACAAAACGACGGTAATTTTCTCGTTAGGCAGCAATTCGGTTTCTGTCAGGGCCTTGGCTTCGGCGCGCTCGACAATCGGTGAACGGCGGTCGTCGCCATAGGTTTCAGCATCTTTGATCAGTTCACTGCGCACCAGTTTCTTGAGTTTGGCTTCGCTGCCCAGCAAGGCTTGCAGCTTGGCTTGCTCCTTGAGCAACGCGTCTTGCTCGTCCCGCAACTTCATTTCTTCCAACCGCGCCAACTGACGCAGACGGGTGTCGAGGATGTAATCAGCCTGGATCTCGCTCAACTCGAAACGCGCGATCAAGTCGGCTTTCGGGTGCTCGGCGGTGCGGATGATATGGATCACTTCATCCAGGTTGAGGTAGGCAATCAGCAAACCGTCCAACAGGTGCAGACGGCGCTCGACCTTGTCCAGGCGGAACTGCAAGCGGCGGCGCACCGTCTGCACGCGGAATTCCAGCCATTCCACCAGCAGGTTGCGCAGATTCTTCAACTGCGGCTTGCCGTCCAGACCAATGATGTTGACGTTGACGCGGTAGCTGGACTCCAGGTCGGTGCTGGCGAACAGGTGCTGCATCAGCACTTCGTGGTCAACCCGGCTGTTGGTCGGGATGATCACGATGCGGCATGGGTTTTCGTGGTCAGACTCGTCACGCAGGTCGGCCACTTGCGGCAGCTTCGATGGCTTGGCCTGCATCAGCGCGGCGATCTGTTCCAGCACCTTGGCACCGGAGACCTGGTGCGGCAGCGCGGTGACGATGATGTCGCCGTCTTCGACGTGGTACACGGCGCGCATGCGCACCGAGCCCTTACCGGTTTCATACATTTTCAGAAGGTCAGCGCGCGGCGTGATGATTTCCGCTTCGGTCGGGTAGTCCGGACCCTGGATGTGCTCACACAGTTGTTCGACGGTGGCCTTGGGCTCATCCAGCAAACGCACGCAGGCCGTGGCAACTTCCCGCAGGTTATGCGGAGGCACATCAGTGGCCATGCCGACGGCAATGCCGGTGGTGCCATTGAGCAGGATGTTCGGCAGACGCGCCGGCAGTACCAGCGGCTCCTCAAGGGTGCCGTCAAAGTTCGGCCCCCAGTTGGCCGTGCCCTGGCCCAGCTCGCTGAGCAACACTTCCGAGTAACGGGACAACCGCGCCTCGGTGTAACGCATGGCGGCGAAGGACTTGGGATCATCCGGCGCCCCCCAGTTGCCCTGGCCGTCTACCAGGGTGTAGCGGTAGCTGAACGGCTGGGCCATCAACACCATGGCTTCGTAGCACGCCGAGTCGCCGTGGGGGTGGAACTTGCCGAGCACGTCACCGACGGTACGCGCCGACTTCTTGTGCTTGGAGTCGGCGTCCAGCCCCAACTCACTCATGGCGTAGATAATGCGCCGCTGTACCGGTTTCAGGCCGTCGCCGATATGCGGCAAGGCACGGTCCATGATCACGTACATGGAGTAGTTGAGGTAGGCACTTTCGGTGAAGTCAGCCAGCGATCGGCGTTCAACGCCATCTAAGCTGTCTGCAAGGATGTCACTCATGCGGGCCTCATCATTGTTTGGTCTGGCGCAGCAGCAAAGTGCCGCCACGCTGGGTAAATTCAAGTTGTTTCAATGCGCTCATGCCCAACAGCACTTGCTCGCCCCCCAGTCCCGGCGCCACCAGGGCGCGGACATCCTGCAAGACAATATCGCCCAATTGCAGGCGGTCAAGGTGGGTACGATACCCCTCGCTACGACCATTGGCAGTGCTCAAGGTCACCGGCAAACCCCGCTTGAGCCCCAGGCGCTCGGCTAACTCGCTTGGCACCGCCACGTCGGTAGCGCCAGTATCGAGCATGAATTCCACCGGCTGGCCGTTGATCTGGCCGCTGGCGACGAAATGCCCCTGACCGTTACCGGCCAGCTTCACTTCGATGTAACCCTCGTGTTGCTCCGAGGTGACCACGGCATTGGGATTTTGCTGACGCGCTTCCCACTGCCCAAAAAACCGTGTTGCCAAAAACAGCCCGGCGCCCCAGGCCACGAACATCAACACACGTCCGGCGCGCTTGCCAGGCAGCTGCGTGCTCATGGCTTGGCGCTCCAGCCACCGGCAGGGGCGGCGAAACGATAGACCATCGGCCTTTTTTCACCATCGGCGCGGGGACCAAAATTATTGTCGATGCCGATCCAGGCACCCTCCTCGTCCATTACCAGCGCTTCGGCCAGACCATAAGCCTGGGGGTAACGCCGGTTCGGCACCAGCGCGTCTTCGGCATAGGACCAGCACAACTCGACCTTGGCGGTAACGGTATCCCGACGACAGATCTGGAATGCGTTGCGCTCAAGGGTAAACAGCTTGCCATTGAACAGGGCAAGGTCTGCAAAGTCCTTGGACACCGCCTTGGCTCCTGGGAACTGGGCCGGCTGCATCTCCTGGCCAGCCTCACTCAACAGCACGCAAGGCCCGTCGCAGTCCCAGAGGCTTTGCCCACGCTTGATCGATATCAGCCCACGCCGCTCACGTTCGGCCGCGAGCCACATCTGATTGCCCTCGGGGTTAACCGCAAGGCCTTCAAACAAGGCATTGAAGTGCAGCAACATGCCACTGGCACGGGCTTCGCGGACCATGCTTGGGGCGATCTTCAGCCATTCTGGCTCCCCCGTTACCGGTACTTGCAGCACCGCCGCATGGGCTTCGCTGACAATGTAGCGATTGCCGGCGGCATCACAGCTGATGCCTTCAAAATCCAGGTCGCCACCGCGTACCAAGGACGCAACCTTGGTGCGTGAGCGCAAGCCCCAGGGAAGCCCCGAGTCAGGCACCGGCGGCACGTTGATCTTCACCGTTTGCGCTTGCCAGACATCCGTCGAGGTATCGAGCCGGTAAATCTGCCCGTCATCGCGGTCGGACACGGTCCACAGTTCTTTACCGCAAACAGCCAAGCCCGACAGGTTGCCGCCGCGCATGCCATCTACCGGGTGTTCAGACAATAGCTTGAGCTCAGCAGCAGGCGCCGCGACCACCGAGGTGGTCGCCAACCCGCTCAACAACAGTATCGCCAGGGCGAAACCGCTGCGCATCAGTCCAGAACCGCCAGGTCGCCTTTGGACTCCAGCCAGCTCTTGCGATCAGGAGCACGCTTTTTGGCCAGCAGCATGTCCATCATTTCCGAGGTGGCGTCGAAGTCTTCCAGGGTCAACTGCACCAGGCGCCGAGTGTTCGGGTCCATGGTGGTTTCCCGCAGTTGCGGCGGGTTCATCTCGCCCAGGCCTTTAAATCGGGTGACTTGCGGCTTGCCGCGTTTCTTCTCGGCCACCAGGCGGTCGAGAATGCCATCGCGCTCGGCTTCGTCCAGGGCGTAGAAAATCTCTTTGCCCAAGTCGATGCGATACAGCGGCGGCATGGCGACATAGACGTGACCAGCATCCACCAACGGGCGGAAGTGCTGGACGAACAGCGCACAGAGCAAGGTCGCGATGTGCAGACCGTCGGAGTCGGCGTCGGCGAGGATGCAGATCTTGCCGTAGCGCAGTTGGGCGATGTCCGCCGAGCCAGGGTCGACACCGATGGCCACCGCAATGTTGTGCACTTCCTGGCTGGCCAGCACTTCGCTGCCGTCGACTTCCCAGGTGTTGAGGATCTTGCCCCGCAGCGGCAGGATCGCCTGGAACTCCTTGTCCCGCGCTTGCTTGGCGGAACCACCGGCGGAATCACCCTCCACTAGGAACAGTTCGGAGCGCATCGGGTCCTGTCCGGCGCAATCCGCCAGCTTGCCAGGCAGTGCCGGGCCCTGGGTGATGCGCTTGCGTTCAACCTTCTTGCTGGCTTTCAGGCGACGACCGGCGTTGTTGATTGCCAATTCCGCCAGGGCCAGGCCCAGTTCCGGATGCTCGTTGAGCCACAGACTGAAAGCGTCCTTGACCACACCCGAGACAAACGCTGCCGCCTCACGGGACGACAGACGCTCCTTGGTCTGACCAGAGAATTGCGGCTCCTGCATTTTCATCGACAGGACAAAAGCGATCCGTTCCCAGACGTCTTCCGGCGCCAGCTTCACGCCGCGCGGCAACAGGCTGCGGTATTCGCAGAATTCGCGCATGGCATCCAGCAAGCCCTGGCGCAAACCGTTGACGTGGGTGCCGCCTTGGGCGGTCGGGATCAGGTTGACGTAGCTTTCCTGAACACTGTCACCACCTTCGGGCAGCCACAGCAAGGCCCAGTCCACGGCCTCTTTATTACCGGCCAGGCTGCCGCAGAAGGGCTCGTTGGGCAGGCGTTCGAATTCGGCGACAGAGTCTTCCAGGTAGGAGCGCAGGCCGTCTTCGTAGTGCCACTCGACTTTCTCGCCGGTGCCTTTGTCTTCGAAGCTGACCAGCAGCCCCGGGCACAACACAGCCTTGGCCTTGAGCACGTGCTTGAGGCGACTGATGGAGAATTTCGGAGAATCGAAGTACTTCGGGTCCGGCGCGAAGTAAACGCTGGTCCCGGTGTTGCGCTTGCCAACGGTGCCGATCACTTCCAGATCGGTAGCCTTGTAGCCGTCAGCAAAGGTCATCTGGTATTCGTTGCCGTCGCGCTTGACCTTGACCGTGACCTGCGTCGACAGGGCGTTGACCACGGAAATGCCCACGCCGTGCAAGCCACCGGAGAATTGGTAGTTCTTGTTGGAGAACTTGCCCCCGGCGTGCAGCTTGGTGAGGATCAGCTCGACGCCCGACACACCCTCTTCCGGGTGAATGTCCACCGGCATGCCGCGACCATCGTCGCTGACTTCCAGGGAATGGTCGGCGTGGAGGATGACTTGTACCGACTTGGCATGCCCGGCCAAGGCTTCGTCGACGCTGTTGTCGATGACTTCCTGGGCAAGGTGGTTCGGCCGGCTGGTGTCGGTGTACATGCCGGGGCGTTTGCGCACCGGGTCGAGGCCCGAGAGGACTTCGATGGCGTCGGCGTTATAAGAGCTAGCGCTGGGAGTGGCCATGGGGTCTCGTCGTGAGTCATTCGATTAAAAAGTAACCTGCGATGTCCAGCATGTGTATTACAGCGCTGCGAAATCGAAGGATTGATACTGATCGGAGCTTATGCCGGCAAAACTCAACAGCGCCGGTAGCTGCCGGGCGAACCCCTGGTAACCATGATCGCCACCGGCCTGGATACGCAAGGCACAGGCCCGGTAATATTGCTGGGCAAGACGATAATCCAGTGTTTCATCCCCGGTCTGCAACCACACCTGATAACGCTGGGCATCCTGGGGCGCCGGGACTTCCAGCTCGGCCAGGGCCGCGACGTGATCATGGGTCAGTTCCCAGGTTTCGTCGGTGTAAAGGTTCTTCTGGGTGCCCAGGTAACCGTCGAACATCCGATGGGGGCTGACCGCAGGGTTGACCAGCAAGGCGTTGAGGCCATGGCGCTCGGCAAGATGAGTTGCATAGTAGCCGCCGAGTGAGCTGCCGACCAGCAGTGGCCGGCCCATCTCGCTGATGGCCTGCTCCAGCTGGGCAATCGCCTGACGCGGGTGATGATGCAGGGCCGGCACACGCAGTTGATCAGCCAGACCGAGGCTGTCCATCACGGTGATCAGTTGGCAGGCCTTATTGGAAGCCGGCGCGCTGTTGAAACCGTGGATATACAAGATCGAAGCGGACATTCCGGGTCCTCTGTAGGCTACCAAAGAGGCGCAGTTTACAGGGAACAGGGGGGTTGTGGGGGCAGCCCATCGCCTCTAACGGTGCTAGCCCCCCCCCCCGACCCTCCGAGACCTATCCGAACAGCCAGTTGCTCGGTTGTGAGAGGCTCAGTAACACCTCCAACGATAGAAGAACCGCCTGTATTGGCGGCGTATTATTAATGAGTCGCCGAGCAGGACACCCGTATGCAGCTTGAATGGCTTGAGGATTTTATCGAACTGGCTCGCACCCGCAGCCTGTCACGCGCCGCCGAAAATCGCTGCGTCACACATCCAGCGTTCGGTCGACGTATCCGATCACTGGAAGAATGGATCGGCGCGGCATTGATCGAACGCAAACAACCCCTGTCACTGACGCCTTGCGGTGTACTGTTCCTTGATGCCGCCACACAATCACTGGAATTGCTGACCGCCGTCAGAGCGCAATTCAAGGGCGGCATCCTGAGCCGCGACGAGCCAGTACGCATTGCCACCGGGCGGACCCTGGCCTGTGACTTTTTCCCCGACTGGTACGAATCACTGCATCAGCAATTGGGCAGCTTTGCGGTGTCATTGGTCACCAGTGGCGCACAAGAAGCGATCAGCAAGTTATCCACCGGAGAGGTCGATCTGCTGCTGAGTTTTTCCAGCCCGTTGACCCACACGCTGATGGAGCCGGAGCGTTTCGACTCGCGAGTGCTGGCCAATGAGGAATTGCTACCGGTCAGCGCGCCGGATGCCCAAGGCCAACCGCGACAGCAGATATCCGCCAGCAGCAGCGGCCTGACCATCCCTTGGCTAGCCTTCTCACCCACCCTGGCGCTGCGCGGCGTGCTGGCTCAACATCTGGAGCGTCTACCTCAGCGCCTGGCGTTGCGAATGGTTTACCAAGCTGACTCCTATGATGCCATTCTGGAAATGACCAAGCGTGGCAGAGGCCTCGCATGGCTGCCGCGCATGGTGGTCAAAGACGCGCTGGCGTCGGGTGAGTTGCTGATTGCCGGTGGCGCCGAGTTTCACGTCGGATTCGACGTGTCGCTGCATCGCTTGCGCGCCAACCAGGGCGAAATGGTGATGAAGATATGGGAATGTCTTTGACATCGACTGACAGGCTCCAGTCGCGGACCACCCATGCGGCGAGGCGTTCATAGTCACGCACTTTCGCGCTCGATCATCGCCTCCCGCAACCACCAAACCGCAGCTGTGCCAAAACAGCTCAAACCTGTGCCGAAACAGCAATTGCTGTTCGGCCGCACTTGATTCAATTTCATCCGGGCTTTCACCCATAACAATTAATGCCTTCGATCTCGTCAGGCCGCGCTGCGGCTCGGCGAATCCGAAGGCCAACAGTGAAACAAACCCGGTGCACACTCATGACAGTTCAGTCCTCCGCATTACCATCGGCACAGACGGCAACCCGGCGAGGTCCATGGAAGGAGATCATCGCTGCCAGTGTTGGCAACGCACTGGAATTCTACGATTTGCTGATCTACGGCTACTTTGCGGTGGTTATCGGCAAACAGTTTTTCCCGTCCGATAACGAAACCACCTCACTGTTGCTGGCCGTAGGCTCGTTCGGCATTTCCTTTCTGATGCGTCCGCTGGGCGCCATTGTGCTCGGTTCATACACCGACAGGGCCGGGAGAAAGGCGTCGCTAACAATGTCAATCATGATCATGCTGCTCGGCACCGCCATGATTACCTTCGCTCCAACCTATGAGCAGATCGGCTTGGCGGCGCCACTGCTGATCATTGTTGCGCGCATGCTCCAGGGTTTTTCTACAGGTGGAGAGTTTGGTGCGGCGACCGCGTTTATGGTCGAGCACGCAGATGCCAAGCGCCGTGGTTTCTTTGCCAGTTGGCAATTGTCGACCCAAGGCCTGGCAACGGTTTTGGCAGCAGGTGTCAGCGCAATCCTTAGCTATGCACTGTCGGATGTGCAATTGAACGACTGGGGCTGGCGCGTTGCGTTCGGCTTCGGACTGCTGATCGGGCCGGTGGGCTTTTACATTCGCACACAAATCGATGAAACCCCGGACTTCAAGAAAACCGTGGCCAACACAGCGGTCAAAACTCCGCTGCGGGATGTCTTGATCAAAGGGCATGTCAGCCTTTTGCTGGCTATCGGCGTGGTGGCCGGTGCGACAGCGTTCAACTATGTACACAAGTTGTACATGCCAATCTATGCCTTGAAACAGTTGAATATTGCTGCCACTTCCTCGTATCTCGGGGCGCTGATGACAGGCGTAACGCTGATGATCATGGCCCCGGTATTTGGTGGACTTTCTGATCGCCACGGGCGATTCAGGGTGCTGACAATCGCCTTGTTGATTACCGGGTTGTCGTCTTATCCGATGTTCTTGCTGCTCAACACCTTCCCCAGCTTCTCTACGCTGCTGATCGTGCAAGCGATTGTCGGCGTGTTGATCGCGGCCTGCCTGGGGCCGATACCGGCGATGCTTGCCGACATCTTCCCGACCAGCATTCGCGGCACCGGCCTGGCACTCAGCTACAACTTTTCCGTCACCCTATTTGGTGGTTTTGCACCGCTGATCGTGACCTGGATGATCGATGCCACCGGCAGCAAACTGGCCCCAAGCTTTTATGTGATGGCGACTGTCTTGATCAGCGTACTGGCGATCGTCTGTCTGGGCCGCCGCATGCGGGGCAACCATCCATCCGCCAGTTGAGCAACGTCCTTGCCAGAGCCGGTTTGCTCGCGAATACGGAAGCGCTTTCTGGCCGTTAACCCTAGTTGGTCTGTCGGAGACTTAAATGAAAACACTTGAGCAAGTTCGTGCCTCGCTGACACCGTATCCCGTGGAAGTCGAATTCCCGGATCTCAGCCAATGGAAAACAGGCAACTGCGGGATCGACTACGTCCACAGCTTCGACAGTGGCAAGCCAGGACCGCATGTGCTGATCATGGCGCTGACTCATGGTAACGAAGTCAGCGGTGCAATCGCGGTTGACACCTTGTTGCGCAGCGGTGTGCGCCCTCGTCAGGGGCGGTTGTCCCTGGGGTTTGGCAACATTGATGCTTATCACCGCTTCGATCCGCAGGACATCGATGCGACCCGTTTTCTGGACGAGGACATGAACCGTGTCTGGCTGACATCGACGCTGGACGGCGAGCGCGATTCTGTCGAGTTACGCCGCGCACGTGAGTTACGACCGCTGATCGACAGTGTCGATTTGCTGCTCGACATCCACTCGATGCACGAAGAGTCCCCGCCGTTGATGATGTGTGGCGCATGCGCCAAAGGCCTGGAGTTCGCTGAATCGTTAGGCGTACCCGCAACTGTAGTCGCCGATGCCGGCCACGCCAACGGTCGGCGCATGCGTGACTACGGCGGGTTTGGCGATGCTGCCAGCCACAAAAATGCGCTGCTGATCGAGACCGGCCAGCACTTTTCAAAAAAGAGCGAACACGTCGCCCTCGATGTGGCGGCACGCTTCTTGATTGCTACTGAAGCTGTCGCCAAAGCAGACGTCTTGGCGTTTTTAAGCCAGGAAAAACCTGCAGCGCAGCAGTTTTTGCACGTCACCGATCCGGTTGTCGCCCACAGCATGGACTTCAGTTTTAGCGATGACTATCGCGGCCTTGAACGGATTGCTCATGCTGGAACGGTGATCGCCCGGGATGGCCAGCGCGAGATCGTCACCCCGTATGACAACTGCGTGCTGATCCAGCCGTCGCTGCGGCATCTGGGGCACGGGGTTACGGTGGTGAGGTTGGCGCGGGTGCTGGATCTTTAGCTGCACTCAAGCCAGGCGTGGCACCACTGGATGCGATCTGGCATCGAGCTCGAATCTCTCAGTAACCGTTGCTACCGTAATCCACCTGGAACGCGAAGCCTTCGACCCGCTCCACGCCGGTTTCCAACCGTCCGTCGGCATGTAGGCGCAGCCAGCGATAGCCTGGCGCCTCCTCGCTGACGTTGAAATCCTCACTGCCTGGGGCGAACTGGATACAGGTGGACGGTGACGCCAGCAAGCGCACGCCGTTGCGCTCGCGGTCGATCTCCTGATGGACATGACCCCAGAGCACCGCTTTCACCTGGGGAAAGCGATCCAACACGGCAAACAGCGCCTCGGGATTGCGCAGGCCAATGGGCTCCATCCAGGCGCAACCAATGGACACCGGGTGATGGTGGAAACACACCAGATGATGACGGGTTGGCGCTTCGCTCAAGGATTGCGCGAGCAACTGAAGCTGTCGGTCCTGCAAGTACCCCGGCACCGAGCCCGGTACGGCAGAGTCCAGCAAGGTGATGCGCCAGTTGCCCACATCCACCACGGGTTCCAGCAACGCGCTGTTGATCGCGGCGTGCGCCATGATCTGTGGTTCATCATGATTGCCCGGAATCCAGCGCGCGGGTGCCGGGATCTGCCGGGTCGCGTCACGAAACGCCTGATAAGACTCCAGCGTGCCGTCCTGGGACAGATCGCCAGTGGCCAGCAGCAAGTCGATTTGCGGCTGCCGGGCCAACACCAGGTCGATGACCCGTTGCAGGCTGTCGCGGGTATTCATGCCCAGCAGCGTGCCGTCGGCCTCGGCAAACAGATGGCTGTCGGACAGTTGCACCAGCAACGCCGCAGCGTCAGGGTTCAAGGTGGATACGCTCGGCAAGGCGTTCTCCCAGGGCGTGATCACAGGAATGGACATTAGGCGCAATTATGCTGGGGCAGGACACAAAGAGGAAACCTAAGGAAGCAGACGCAGTTCACATCTACCGAACGACTTCAAACTCATGGCCCAGGGCCAGGCAGTGACTCAACCATTCACCGAGGAACACATTGAGCTGTGCTTTCTCATCGGGCTGGTGCATGAACACATTGGGGTAAGGATAGATGCTGCGAAAGCGTCGCGCATGTTCGGCGCTGACTACTTCGGCCATGCGCGCGTCGTGATACACCTGAACCTCCAGCTGCGGCACCGGCAACCACGGCAGACTATGCTCCTGGCGCACGCGCAATGTCGTGGTGTACGGGCAGGTCAGAATGACTTCCAGGGTCAGCACGCCGAGCATCTGATCCCCGTGGGTCACGGCAATGCGCCGCGCCTCGGGGGTGTGGCGCATGTCCGGCAGCAGCCGCATCAGCCGTGCATAGTTGGCCTCACAGGCTGCTTGCAGCCCGATCAGGTCCACCCGATATCGCTCCCGTGTCTTTACTGCCATAACCCCCTCACTTCCGCGCGATTAAGCGCAAGCCATTGCAGGGCGATAATGCTGGCTGCGTTGGAAATTTTTCCATCACGCACCGCTTGCAGGGCATCTTCGAAGGCCCAGACGGTGACGCGAATGTCTTCTGCTTCCTCTTCCAGTCCATGGACTCCACCTGCCCCGCTGCTGTCGCAACGCCCCAGGAACAGATGAACAAACTCGGTACTGCCGCCCGGCGAAGGGAAGTATTGGGTAATCGGCCACAACGCAGAGAAGGTCAGTCCAGCTTCCTCCTCGGCTTCGCGGTGCGCAACCTCCTCCGGCTGTTCATCCTTGTCGATCAGGCCCGCAACCATTTCTATCAGCCACGGGTTGTCGGTGCGGCCCATGGCGCCGACACGAAACTGTTCGATCAGTACCACTTCATCGCGCTGCGGATCGTAAGGCAGCACGCACACCGCATCATGGCGAACAAAGACTTCGCGATTGAGCTCTCGGCTCATGCCACCGTCGAACTTCTCGTGGCGCAGCTTCAGCCGATCGAGCTTGTAGAAGCCCTTGTAGGCATTCTCGCGCTGAACCACTTCAATCTTGCTCGGCGTCGATTTCGCAGTGTCCGTCATATCAACCTCGTTTATTGCCTGGCGGTGTCGAGGTAGCCCTCGAGATCGCGCCATCCTAACGCGCTCCGCCCCCAGGATGCAGCCCCTTTCCGGTTGCCGGGATGGACGGCGGACGTCAAACTCACTCTAATCAGCTTAGTGGCGAACTGACGGCCCCGTTGGTAGTCGAAGCTCCACATTTTCACCTTTCCTCCCGATTTCTCTAGAAGGCACGAAGGACGCACATGTCGCTTTTAAAAATCGCCTCTATGGCTTGTATTGCCCTGACCCTCGGCGCTTGCCAGAGTCTGTTCCAACCCAGCTACCTCAAACCTTTGGATAGCACTTCGGACGCCTCGGAGCAGATCAAGCCTGGCTGCGGCAGCCCGGACTGCCCACTGGTGAACATCGACACCGTGCATTTCCCCGCCGAGCCACAACTCGACACCGTGGTGGAACAACGCCTGTTGCAGATGACCCGTACCTCGCCCAACGCCAGCGTGCCATCCAGCCTGAGCGCCTATCGGGAAAAGTTTTTGCGCGAGTCGCCCAATCGCAACAGCATGTACTTACAAGCCAAGGTACGTGAGCAGCATGACGGACTGGTGATCATCGAAGTATCCAGTTATTTGGACACCGGTACCGCCCACGGCGACCCGGGACGCGGCTTCATCAACTATTCACGCCTGCTGCACAAAGAGCTGACCCTGGCCGACATGCTGTTGCCAGGCCAGGAAGACGCCTTCTGGAGAACCGCGAAAGTGGCCCACAACAGCTGGCTGATCAGTTCGCAAATGGACCGTGACCCGGAATTCGTGAAGAACTGGCCTTTCCAGAAAACCCCGAATGTGGCGTTGACCAGCACCGGGGTAGTCCTCAAGTACAACGTCACCACCATTGCGCCTTACGCCTTGGGGCTGATCGAAATAACCCTTCCCTACGCCCGGCTCAGCGGTGTGATCAAGCCTGAACTGGTGCCCGCGCGCCACTGAAGGCCCGGCCCAGGATAAATTGCAGCAGCCCTGCCAGCACCAGTGCCGGCAGGGTCGCACCAATATCCGGGTACAAATTGGCCAACAGGTGATAGGTACTGACGCCTCCGAGCCAGGCCAGCAACGCCGGCCAGCGCAGGCTTGCGGCGACGGCCTGGCCACGGCGGCGCAGGATAAAGTGATCCACCAACACCACGCCGAACAGCGGCGCGAACACCGAGCCGATCAACAGCAGGAAGTTCTGATACTGCGCCAGCGGTGCCAGGCAAGCGATCAGGGTGCAGATCACACCGATAGCCAACGCCAGGTGCTCGACTTTCAAGCGCAACAGAATCCCGCTGGACACCGCAGCCGAGTGAATATCGGCGAAGGCATTTTCTGATTCATCCAGCAGAATCAGCAACAGCGGAATCCCCAGGCCAGCCCCGGCCAACGCCAGCAGCAGCGCATTCACTTCACCGCTCGGCGCGAACGCCAGGGTGTAAGCCACGCCCAGGCTCATCAGCCAGAAGTTACCGATAAAAAAGCCCAGTGCGGTACCGCCGAACACGCTTTTCGCACGTTTGCCGAAGCGTGAGTAATCGGCAATCAGCGGCAGCCAGGACAACGGCATCGCAATGGCGATATCAAAACCCACGGCAAACGGCATCGAACCGTCACCGGCCTGGACCCAGAGGGCGGCCAGATCGGCCTTGGCGAACAGGTTCCAGGTTAGCCACAAGCAGGCGGCGAGCAGCAGCCAGATGCCCCACTTGCGCAGGATTTGCCGCACGAAGGTCAATGGACCGCTGACAGCCAACAAGGTTGCGAGGCCGCCAAAGAACAAGGTCCAAAGCAGCGGGCTGGCCAGCAGACTGCCTTCGTTGAACGCCCGTGTGCCCAGCAAGCTGGCGGCATCGCGCATGACGATGATTTCGAACGAGCCCCAGCCAATCAGTTGCAGCAGGTTCAGCAGCGCGGGCAGGCTTGCGCCCTTGGCGCCGAGGCTGAGCTTGAGGGCGGCCATGGAGGACAGGCCGGTGTCGCTGCCAATCACGCCGACGGCGGCGAGCAGCAGCACGCCGACCAGAGTGCCGAGGAAAATCGCCAGTAACGAGCCGGACAAGCCCAAGCCCGGCGCCAATAATGCGCCGGTTTGCAGGACCATCAGGCCGATGCCTAGGGAGAACCACAGGGAGAAGAGATCGCGGGCGCCAAAGACGCGCTTGTCGGTGGGGACCGCAATGTCTGGGGAATAGGTGCTGGGTTGAATGCTCAAGGGTGTTATCTCAGAGGGGCATTTGTTGTTTGAGAGATTGCTTTCGCGAGCAAGTCGAATCGGCGGTGCGACGATTCGACTTGCTCGCGAAGAGGTCCTTACAGGCACCCGCAATCCCGGATCAGACCTTCTTGTAAAGCTGACTACCTTCCTGCTTGAACCGCTCCGCCTGTTCCGCCAGTCCTTTGGCCACGTCCACATCCACCGCTTCGATCCGCTGGTTGGCCGCGTACTCACGGACTTCCTGGGTGATCTTCATCGAGCAGAATTTCGGCCCGCACATGGAGCAGAAATGCGCGACCTTGGCCGAGTCCTTCGGCAAGGTTTCATCGTGATAGGAACGCGCGGTATCCGGGTCCAGGCCCAGGTTGAACTGGTCTTCCCAGCGGAACTCGAAGCGCGCCTTGCTCAACGCGTTGTCGCGAATCTGCGCCCCCGGGTGCCCCTTCGCCAAGTCCGCCGCATGGGCTGCGATCTTGTAGGTGATGATCCCGGTCTTCACGTCATCCTTGTTCGGCAAGCCCAGATGCTCCTTGGGCGTGACGTAGCAGAGCATGGCGCAACCGAACCAGCCGATCATTGCCGCACCGATGCCGGAGGTGATGTGGTCGTAGCCTGGAGCGATGTCAGTGGTCAGCGGGCCAAGGGTATAGAACGGCGCCTCGTCGCAGCACTCCAGCTGCTTGTCCATGTTCTCTTTGATCAGTTGCATCGGCACGTGGCCGGGGCCTTCGATCATGGTTTGCACGTCGTGCTTCCAGGCGATCTTGGTCAGCTCACCGAGGGTTTCCAGCTCACCGAATTGCGCGGCGTCGTTGGCGTCGGCAATCGACCCCGGACGCAAGCCATCCCCGAGGGAGAAGCTGACGTCGTAGGCCTTCATGATTTCGCAGATTTCGTCGAAATGTGTGTAGGTGAAGTTCTCTTTGTGGTGCGCCAGGCACCACTTGGCCATGATCGAACCGCCACGGGAAACAATACCGGTGACACGCTTGGCGGTCAGCGGTACGTAGCGCAGCAGCACGCCGGCGTGGATAGTGAAGTAGTCGACGCCCTGCTCGGCCTGTTCGATCAGCGTGTCGCGGAACAGCTCCCAGGTCAGGTCTTCGGCGGCGCCGCCGACTTTCTCCAGGGCCTGATAAATCGGCACGGTACCGATCGGCACTGGCGAGTTGCGGATGATCCATTCACGGGTTTCGTGGATGTGCTTACCGGTGGACAAGTCCATCACAGTGTCCGAACCCCAGCGAATGCCCCAGGTCAGTTTCGCCACTTCTTCTTCAATGGACGAACCCAGCGCACTGTTGCCGATATTGCCGTTGATCTTCACCAGGAAGTTACGGCCGATGATCATCGGTTCCAGTTCGGTGTGGTTGATGTTCGCCGGAATGATCGCGCGGCCACGGGCGATTTCTTCGCGCACAAATTCCGGGGTGATGATTTTCGGCACACTGGCACCGAAGCTGTGGCCTGCGTGTTGCTGGTCCAGCAGGCCAGCGGCACGGGCCTCTTCCAGCTTCATGTTTTCGCGGATGGCGACGTATTCCATCTCGGCGGTAATGATGCCTTGGCGGGCGTAATGCATTTGCGTGACATTGGCCCCTGCCTTGGCACGGCGCGGGTTTTTCACGTGGGCGAAACGCAGGGCTGTCAGCTCGGCATCACTCAGGCGCTGTTGGCCGAAGTGGGAGCTCAGGCCGGACAGGCGTTCGGTATCACCACGGGATTCGATCCACGGCGAACGCACATCGCCCAGGCCTTTGCGCACGTCGATGATGACGTTGGGGTCGGTGTACGGGCCAGAGGTGTCATAGACCACCACGGGCGCATTGATTTCGCCGCCGAAGTCGGTCGGGGTCACGTCGAGGCTGACTTCACGCATCGGCACACGAATGTCCGGGCGAGTGCCCTGGACGTAGATTTTTTGCGAGCGGGTAAACGGCTGCACGGAACCAGAGTCGACCTTGGCCGACTCACTCAAGTGCACGGTGTTTTTTGATTTTTGGCTTTTTAATTCGATGCTCATCACGGGCTCTCCAACTATCCAGGCGGCGGATTTATTGTCGGAGCGAACCTGTGACGGATGGACGCACTGAAATAAGTGCTGTGCTTGGCGCACGAGGGCTGTTCGATTGTCGAACAACATCCCGGACGAAGCACAAGAGGACTCGCCGGGTGACGAGAAATCTTGTTCCCTACGCAGGCGCTAACCTGATCAGGTTCAACGGGATCCGGTATTTACCGATCTCAGCCTCATAGCAAGGCACCCCGACAAGAACGCAGCCAGTCTAGACCATGGAGCAGGCAAATTGCCAATAGCGGTGCATTCAGCGTGATGAATGGCGTAATTACAGGATTGTTGTGCCGTGACGCCGCCACTACACTCGGCTACTGCTCCGAGGCCTTGACGCTCCGAATCGCTCGCCGTAGCCTTGGGCGATAAATTATTGTCGTAATATTCACTCTAGGGATCGCCTCATGCTGCGCAAACTCTCACTGGCTCTTGCCGTGTCTTGTGCGACCAATGGAATGGCCTGGGCAGCTGAAGCGCCCCTGACAACCAAAACCGACCTGGTCAGCGTCTACGAGGAAGCCGTGGATAACAACGCCGACCTGGCTGCTGCCCGCGCCCAATACGGCGCGCAGAAAGAGGTGGTGCCCCAGGCCCGCGCCGGTTTACTGCCGAACCTGTCAGCCGGTGCCGACAGCAACAACGTGCGTACGCAAATCTACCAGCCGGCCGCCACCGCCAATCGCGATGCTCACTCCTGGCGTGCGACCTTGAGCCAGCCGCTGTTCCGCATTGATCGTTGGTTCCAGTTGCAGGCCGCTGAAGCCGTCAATGAACAGGCCGCCCTGCAACTGTCGGCCACCGAGCAGAACATGATCCTGCAAAGCGCCGAGAACTACTTCACGGTGCTGCGGACCCAGGACAATCTGGCGTCGACCAAGGCTGAAGAAGCCGCGTTCAAGCGCCAGCTCGACCAGTCCAATGAGCGTTTCGATGTCGGCCTGTCAGACAAGACCGACGTGCTGCAATCCCAGGCCAGCTACGACACCGCACGGGCCAATCGGATCCTGGCCCAGCGCCAGGTGGACGACGCCTTCGAAGCACTGATCACCCTGACCAACCGCCAGTACAACTCGATTCAGGGCATCGTGCACACCCTGCCGGTGTTGCCGCCGGCGCCGAACGACGCCAAGGCATGGGTCGAAACCGCAGGCCGGCAGAATCTGAACTTGCTGGCCAGCAACTATGCGGTAACCGCCGCCGAGGAAACCCTCAAGCAACGCAAGGCCGGCCACGCACCTACCCTGGATGCGGTGGCGCAGTACGAAAAGGGTGACAATGATGCTCTCGGCTTCAGCAACCCAAACCAACTGCCCGTCCCTTACGGTGGTGATGTTTCGCAACGCACCGTTGGCCTGCGCCTGAACATCCCGATCTACAGCGGTGGCCTGACCAGTTCGCAAGTGCGCGAATCCTATTCCCGCCTGGATCAGACCGAGCAGCAACGCGAAGGCCTGCGCCGCCAGGTAGTGGAAAATACCCGCAACCTGCACCGCGCGGTGAACACCGATGTGGAGCAGGTGCAAGCGCGCCGCCAGTCGATCATCTCCAACCAGAGCGCGGTGGAAGCCACGGAAATCGGCTATCAGGTGGGCACGCGTAATATCGTCGACGTGCTCGATGCCCAGCGTCAGCTGTACACCTCGGTGCGCAACTACAACAACAGTCGCTATGACTACATCCTCGACAACCTGCGCTTGAAACAGGCAGCGGGGACGTTGAACCCGGGGGATTTGCAGGATTTGTCGCGGTATCTGAAGGCGGATTACAACCCGGATAAAGACTTCCTGCCGCCGGATCTGGCCAAGGCGGCTGCGGAGCAGTTGAAGGCTAATCCCAACTATTAAGCACAACACAAAAATGTGGGGGCGGCGGTGCGACTTGCCCGCGAATGCGGCTACAACCGCCTTCGCGAGCAGCCCGCTCCCA
Organism: Pseudomonas sp. ADAK18; assembly: GCF_012935695.1. Classification (NCBI taxonomy): domain Bacteria; kingdom Pseudomonadati; phylum Pseudomonadota; class Gammaproteobacteria; order Pseudomonadales; family Pseudomonadaceae; genus Pseudomonas; species Pseudomonas sp. ADAK18. The sequence continues at coordinate 6,253,811 of NZ_CP052859.1, read as the reverse complement.
CATTGGGCTTTGTGTTGTCAGGGGTTCAGCAGTTTGCCCAACCCATCCAACAACCGCTGCAACGCTCCCTGATTGGCCTGCATCACCTTGAGCCCCGCCTGCGCCATCTTCTGCGCATCCTGCGGCAACTCGAACAAACGCTGCACCGCCACCGCCAACCCTTCGGCATCATCCACTTCCTGTAACGCGCCGACTTCGCGCATCATCGCGGCGATCTCGAGGAAGTTGAACAAATGCGGGCCGGTGATGACCGGCTTGGCCAGCGCCGCCGGCTCCAACAAATTATGCCCGCCCGTAGGCACCAGGCTGCCGCCGACAAAGGCGCTGTCGGCCAGGGCATACAGAAACAGCAATTCGCCCATGGTGTCGCCAAGCAATACCGAAGTATCGGCCGCAACCGGCTCACCGCTGGAACGCCGCACCGTGGCAAACCCTTGCTGCTGACACAGTTCAAACACCGCGTTGAAACGCTCCGGATGACGCGGCACCAAAATCAGCAGCGCATCGGGATGACTGGCGAGCAACTGGCGATGGGCGGCCAGCACTACTTCATCTTCACCTTCGTGGGTACTGGCGGCGATCCACACCGGGCGCTCACTGGCCTGCCATTGCTGGCGCAGGGCGGCTGCACGCGCCAGAAGCTGAGGATCAATCGTCAGGTCAAACTTGATCGAACCGGTGACTTCGACGGTTTCCGGTCGCGCACCCAGGCTGCGAAAACGCTCGGCCTCGGTTTCGGTCTGCACAGCGAACAGGCTCATTTCCGACAACATCGGCGCGGTCAGTTTAGCGAAACGTCCGTAACCCTTCGCCGAACGCGCTGACAGTCGCGCGTTGGCCAGTGCCACCGGAATCCCGCGCTTGGCGCACTGATGGATGTGGTTGGGCCACAGCTCGGTTTCCATGATCACCGCCAGCTTCGGCTGGACCTTATCGAGAAACCGCGCAGCAGCGCAGGGCAAGTCATAGGGCAGATAGCAATGCTGGATCCGCGGCTCATTGGCGAACAACGCCTGGATCCGCTCGGAACCGGTGGGCGTCATGCAGGTGACGGTGATCGGCAGCTGTGGATAACGTTGCAACAGGCTGCGGATCATCGGCGCGGCGGCGATGCTTTCCCCCACCGACACGGCGTGCACCCAGATTCCGCCGGGCTGCATCACCGGCAGTCCGTAGGAAAAGCGCTCGCTGACGCGCGTGGCATAAGCCGGTGCCTTGCGGGCCCGCAGCCATAGACGTAAAGCCACCAACGGCAGCGCCAGGTAAAACAGACAGCTGTAGAGAGTTCTATTCATGGCGGCGGAGTTTATCGGCTTTTTCAGTCGATCGCCTGCAAGCACTCGGCAAAACGTTCGGCCAGGAAGCGGGCGGCCGGGCCCAAGGGCTCATCACGACGCCATACCATCTCCACTACCAGCGCCGGCGGAGTCCATTCGCTGTCCAGTTCGACCATCTGGCCCTGATACGTCGGGTACTGCACCACGTGTCGCGGCAACCAGGCCCAGCCCAATCCCCGCGAGAGCCATTCGGCCAGCACATAGAAGCTGTCGGCACGCCACACCTGCGGGCTGGCGGCTTCGCTGCCGGGATACACGCTGGTTTGGGTGGACATTAGCAATTGCCGAAACTGCGCCAGATGCTGGCAAAGCACGTGTTTCCCCGTTGCCAGTGGATGCCCGACGCCGCACACCGTGACCATTTCCACACTGCCCACCACCCGCCGCTCCAGGGCTTCGGGGATCTGGTCGTGGTAGAACAACAGGCCCAGGTCCGCCTGGCGCTCCACCAATTTGCGCGCCACGTCTCCTTGGGCCGCGCTGGACAGCTGCACTTCCAGGCTGGGGAATTTCCCCGCCAGGGCTTCAAGGCTGTCGAGTACCGGCTGATAGAGCATCGCCTCATCCTGCGCCAGGCGCAGGCACGCCTCTTCGCCGCGCATCAGCGACATGGCACGACCGTTGAGGCGCTCGCACTGACGCAAGACTTCCCGCGCCTCCTCCAGCAATACCATTCCGGCTTCGGTCAGGCGTGGCTGACGGCCGCTGCTGCGATCAAACAGACTGAGCCCCAGGTCTGCTTCCAACAAGGCGATGCCATTGCTAACCGCCGACTGCGCCCTACGCTGGTCCCGCGCCACTGCCGAAAACGAACGCTGCTCGGCGACGCTGACAAACAGACGCATCTGCTCCAGGCTCCACTGCACACTCATGGCTCAACCCATCTTTATTTCTGATAGGTAATGACTTTACCCCATTTGTGGAGTCTCTAGAATGCCGACCTTATCAAGCGACCCTACACCGAGGATTACCCCATGAACGCTGCTTACTATTACCTGGCTATCGCCATTTGCTCGGAAGTGATCGCCACCGTTTCCATGAAAGCGATCAAGGGCTTCAGCACACCAATCCCCCTGCTACTGGTGATTGTCGGCTACAGCGTGGCCTTCTGGATGCTGACCCTGGTGGTACGTACCGTGCCAGTGGGCGTGGCTTATGCCGTCTGGGCCGGGATGGGGATTGTCATGGTCAGCATTGCTGCACTGTTTATCTATGGGCAGAAACTCGATATCCCCGCGATGCTCGGGATGGGCTTGATTGTGTTGGGGGTGGTAGTGATTCAGTTGTTTTCGAAAACCGCTGGGCATTGACCGTTCGCTCAACACTCAAGGGAGTCCAGAATTCGCAGCCTCGTTTCACTCGACAGCGCCTACAGTGCACATGGCATGAGCCTGTATACTTGGCAGCTTGTCTTGAACACTGAGGTCGCCGCATGCCATCCGTTATTTCCACCGACGTTCTGATAGTCGGCGCCGGGGTTGCCGGCCTCTGGCTCAATGCGCGCCTGCGCAGCCAGGGGTTTTCCACGGTGCTGGTGGAAAGTGCCTCGCTGGGCGGCGGGCAAAGCGTGAAGTCCCAAGGGATCATTCACGGCGGTGCAAAATATGCCCTGCACGGCGCCCTGACCGGCGCCTCCGAAGCCATTGCCGACATGCCCCGCCGCTGGCGCGAGGCCTTGGCCGGCAGCGGCGAACTGGACCTGTCCGGCGTGCGCCTGCTGTCCCAGGCCCACTATTTATGGTCCCCGGGCACCCTGGCCGGCAACCTCACCAGCTTTTTCGCCAGCAAGGCCGTGCGTGGCCGGGTGGATCAGGTCAAGGGCGACGACCTGCCGCCCGCCCTGCAAGACCGCCGCTTCAAGGGCAAGGTCTATCGCCTGGCCGAACTGGTGGTGGATGTGCCGAGTCTGATCAAACGCCTGGCAGAATTGGCCGGTGATGGTTTGCTCGCCGGGCAACAGATTGAACCGCTGCTGGAAGACGGCACACTGGCGGGACTGAAGGTCGATGGCCGCGAGATTCGCGCCCAGCGCATCGTCCTCAGCGCCGGCGCCGGGACGGCTGATCTGCTGACCGCATTGGGCCTGAGCCAGCCCGCCATGCAGCGTCGCCCACTGCACATGATCATCGCCAAAGGCCCCGGCCTGAAGCCGCTGTATGCCCACTGCCTGGGCGGCGGCACCAAGCCTCGCATCACCGTCACCACTCACCCGGCAGCCGACGGCAATTGGGTCTGGTACCTGGGAGGCGATATTGCCGAAGCCGAAGGTGTCGCCCGCACGCCAGCAGAACAGATTGCCACTGCGCAAAAGGAACTGGCGCAACTGCTGCCGTGGATCGATATGAGCCAGACACAGTGGGCCACCCTGCGAGTGGATCGCGCCGAACCGCTGCAATCAGGCCTGACCCGCCCGGACAACGCCTTCCTCGCCGAACAGGATCGCCTGCTGGTGGGCTGGCCGACCAAGCTGGCCTTGGCACCCGACTTCGCCGATCGAGTGATCAATGCACTGGAACGTGACGGCATCAAGCCATCCACCACTGAAAAGCTGCCTGAACTGCCAAAGCCGCCCCTCGCCCAACCCGCCTGGGAGCAACTGCTGCCATGAGCCTGCCGACCCTGCATGACCTACATCGCCCCTTGGGCAGCACCGGCCTGCTGGTCTCGCCGCTGGGACTGGGCACCGTCAAGCTGGGCCGTGACCAAGGGGTGAAATACCCCAACGGCTTCCAGATTCCGGGAGACGACGAAGCGCGGATGCTCTTGCGCCAGGCCCGCGACCTGGGCATCAACCTGATCGACACCGCCCCCGCCTATGGCCATAGCGAAGAACGCCTGGGCCCGCTGTTGCGTGGCCAGCGCCAGGATTGGGTGATTGTCAGCAAGGTCGGCGAAGAGTTCGTCAATGGCGTGTCCCACCACGATTTCAGTGCTGCCCACACCCGGTTTTCGGTGGAACGCAGCCTGCAACGATTGGAAACGGATTTTATCGATCTGGTGCTGGTGCACTCCGACGGCAACGACCTGCGCATCCTCAATGACTGCGAGGTCTACCAGACCCTGGAGGACCTCAAGCGCGAGGGCAAGATTCGCGGTTATGGCTTCTCCGGCAAAACTGTCGAAGGCGGCGTGAAGGCTCTGGAACGGGGTGATTGTGCCATGGTGACCTACAATCTGAACGAACAGGCCGAGAAAGCCGTGATCGATTATGCCGCTGCCCATGGCAAAGGCATTCTGGTGAAAAAGGCCCTGGCCAGTGGTCACGTGTGCTTGGAAGCTGGAATGGATCCAATTCATGCCAGTTTCATGTTGTTGTTTGCGCAAACCGGCGTTGCCAGTGCTATTGTCGGGACCATTAATCCGCTGCACCTCGCCCATAACGTGGCGACCGCTGCCCAGGTCATTCGCCAACTCTGATGCCGCCGACGCGGCCGACCCCGACGCAAGAAGGAGCCGACATGCCGCGAACGCTCATAAGAAAAAACCCCAGTAACTTTAAAACACTGCCGCTGTTCGTCGAAGCCACCCCCGAAGGCCTGAGCTACCAGAGCGTCGGTATGCCGCTCAACTTTGCCCAAACCTTACAACGACGCAAACCGGTAACCGTGGCGGACGCCGAGCGGTTTTCCCTGGAGCTGGCCAATCTCGGCGTTTCAGTGCGCCTGACCCTGCATTGGCAGAATCGCGATTACTGGGTACTGGTGCGCCAACGTCGGCAGGATCGCGGCGACGTGGTGCTCAAGCTGATTTCCGGTTACGTCCCGGCCCACGAGCTGAACCTGCCACTGCACACCGCTATCCAGGAAATCGCCGAAGAGTGCCTGCTGGAAACCCCGGAAGGCTGGCTCGGCGGTCGCTTCAACGACACTTGGCTGCCAGCGCCCTACTCTTCTGCCCTGCATTACCGGGAAGCCTTACCGTTTCGCCTGAGCCCGCTATCGGGTGCCGCCCGCCCGGTACGTTGCGCCACCATGCAACTGATCGAGCGCCCACGGGCCTACGTGCATTTGCCCACAGCTTCGCTGCAATTGATTTATGACTTGCGCCTGGAAGTGCCGAAAGAGGCCAAGTCCCTGAGCCTGTTTCATGTCGATGAGCGACTGGAGGGCGACCAGTTGGTGGCGCGACTGGACCGTCAGCGCCCCGACCTGTACCTGATGCCTCTCAAGGACGGCCAACCGAGCGCCGAGTTGTATACCTTGAAGAAGGATCAGCTCTATCCCGCCAGCACCCGCGGACTGTATCTGGCAGAAAGCTTTGCCCAGCAGGAAGGCTGGTTGGTACGCGACGAACGGATCAGGTGGAAGGACTGGCTCAGACAGCAGGGACTGAGCACACCCGAGAAAGAATCGAAGCTGAAACAATTGACCGGCAAGGCGCGGCAGATCTTGCGCAAGATGGTGCCGAAGAAGGCAAGCCGCTAACTAACGGCTTCACTCATTGCTCGGCACCACGACGGCCTTGAGTCAGAGCTGGAGCAACCGCGCCAACCCCACCTTCATTGGCGTCGGCGCCGGCAGTTTGAAACTTGCCAACAGGCGCTGATTGTTCGCCCGCGAGTGACGAATATCCCCCGACCGTGCCGATGTGTAGCTGACAGCCGGCAAGTCGCCAACCACTTCGACCAGCGCCTCCAGCACCTGCTTAAGGGTGGTGGTCTGGTTCCAGCCGACGTTGATCGCGCCCGCCGGGACTTCTTCGGCTTCAATCGCTTGCACCAGCAGGTCCACCAGGTCTCCCACATACATGAAGTCGCGGGTTTGCTCGCCGTCGCCAAACACGGTGATAGGCAGGCCTTTTTGCGCGCGCTCACTGAAGATACTGATCACCCCGGAATACGGCGAAGAAGGATCCTGGCGTGGTCCGAAGATATTGAAGAAACGGAAAATCACCGGTTCCAGACCATGTTGGCGACGATAGAAATCGAAATAGTGTTCACTGGCCAGCTTGTCCGAGGCATAAGGCGTCAATGGCGCCTTGGACGTCTCCTCATCAATGGAAGCACCCTCGCCATTGTTGCCATACACAGCGGCACTGGAGGCGAACACCACGCGCTTGACCCCGGCCTCGCGCATGGCCTCGCAGACATTCAGGCTGCCGATGAAGTTGCTCTGGTGAGTGCTGACCGGGTCGTCCACTGACGCCTGGACCGAGGCCACTGCCGCCAGGTGCACCACCGCACAAGCGCCAATGGCCGAGCGGGCAACCAACGCAGCATCGGCAACATTGCCTTCCAGCAACTCCACCCGAGCGTTGTCCATGGGCAGGTTGCTGCGCTTGCCAGTAGACAAATCATCGAGGATCCGCACCGCGTAGCCCTTGACGAGCAAGGCATCCACCAGGTGCGAGCCAATAAAGCCAGCACCGCCGGTGATCAGAACGAGAGGAGCATCAGCCATATCGGTAAAACCTATTAAGTAACGTCATTGCTGCGGATTTTTTCGACAATCGCGGTGGTCGAGCTGTTCTCCACCAGCCCCAGCACTTTGACCTTGCCGCCATAGGCATTGACGATATCGCCACCGACCACCTGGTCGACGGAATAATCGCCGCCCTTGACCAGTACGTCCGGTTTGACCTGCGCCAGCAGGTTTTCCGGGGTCCCCTCGGAGAAGCTGATCACCCAGTCCACTGCACCCAACCCAGCCAACACCGCCATCCGGCGGTCGACACTGTTGATCGGCCGGCCCGGCCCTTTCAGGCGACTGACCGAAGCGTCGTCGTTGACCGCGACGATCAAGCGATCGCCCTGGGCGCGCGCCTGCTCCAGGTAGGTCACGTGACCGGCATGGAGAATGTCGAAACAGCCATTGGTGAAGACAATGCTTTCGTTATGGGCACGGGCATCATCGACCGCCAGCAGCAACTGCTCCAGGCCCAACACGCCCCGCTCCGAACCTTCTTCACGCTGGATCGCGCGGCGCAGTTCCGGGGCACTGATGGCCGCCGTACCCAGCTTGCCGACTACGATACCCGCCGCCAGATTGGCCAGGGCCACAGCGTGGGGCAGCTCTTCACCGGCAGCAATCGCAGCCGCCAAGGTGGAAATCACTGTATCGCCGGCACCGGTGACATCAAACACTTCACGGGCCCGCGCGGGCAGGTGCATCGCCGGGTGATCCGGACGCAACAGGGTCATGCCGTGCTCACCACGGGTGACCAGCAAGGCGCCCAAGTCGAGATCGGCCATGAGTTTTGCACCCTTGGTCACCAGTTCGTGCTCATCGACACAGCCGCCAACGATGGTTTCGAACTCGCTGAGGTTCGGCGTGATCAGGCTGGCCCCCCGATAAATCGAGAAGTCCTTGCCCTTGGGATCGGCCAGCACCGGGATGCCCCGGGCCTTGGCGGCCTGGATCAGCATCTGGTGATTCTTCAGCGCGCCTTTGCCGTAATCGGACAGCACAAGCACCTTGATGCCTTCCAGTAACTCGTCAACCTGCTCGCTGAGAGCCAGGGCGTCGGTGGCGAAGGGTTCTTCAAAATCGATACGCAGCAACTGCTGGTGACGGCTCATGACCCGCAGCTTGACGATGGTCGGCTGATGGGCAATGCGCTGGAACAGCGCACGCACGCCAGCACCACGCAGGCTGTTGGCCAGGCTGTCGGCGGCTTCGTCGTCACCGGTCACACCCACCAGGGAGGCCGGGGCGCCGAGAGCGGCAATATTGAGGGCAACGTTGGCAGCGCCGCCTGGGCGGTCTTCGATTTGCTCGACCTTGACTACCGGTACCGGTGCCTCAGGGGAAATCCGTGAGGTACCGCCATGCCAGTAACGGTCGAGCATGACATCGCCGACCACCAAGACAGGGGCTTGATCGAATCGCGGCATGGACAACTTCATGGAGCAACCCACATACAAAATGAACAGGGGCGCGATATTACCACAGGGTGAGCGCTGGCTCGTTCGAGAGCTTTACCTGCAATGAATCACACCCTCGCACTGATCATTTTTTGAACAGATCGCCCAAGATATGCTGAACGGCATCAGACAATTCGAACTCATCGGTATTGATCTCACAGTCGGCCTGATGCGGCGCTTCATACGGACTGTCCAGCCCGGTGAAATCCTTGATACGCCCCTGTAATGCCGCCTGGTATAAGCCTTTAGGGTCGCGCCGGGCACAAATATCAAACGGCGTGCTGACGTAAATTTCGAAGAACTGTCCACGCCCAAACAACGCCCTGGCGGTGTCCCGATCGGCACGAAACGGCGAGATGGCCGAGACAATCACGATCAAGCCGGCGTCCACCATCAGGCGCGCTACCTCGCCAATACGGCGGATGTTCTCCTTGCGCGCCTCATTACCCATCCCCAGGTCATTGCACAAGCCGGTGCGCAGGTTGTCGCCGTCGAGCACAAAGGTATGGCGCCCTTGCTCGTTGAGTTTCACCTCCAACGCATTGGCCAGGGTCGACTTTCCGGCCCCAGACAATCCCGTCAACCACAGGCAACAGGGCTGTTGATGTTTGAGGGCTGCACGGGCGGCCACTGACAGTGACAACGCAAATGGGCGAATAGAGGCAAAACCGACTGAGGGGGACACATTATTCATAACCCAGGAGCTCGTAATCACGTTGATAGACACGTCTGACCAGACGGCGCGTGCGCAGGGAGCAAAATTCCCTGACAGGTTCCGGACGACGCTCAACGGAACCATTTAAATGAGGCAGGGCTGACGCAACTCCCAGGCGCTCGCACAGGTGCTGGAAATCTCGACCCAGATGCTCCTGGCGGCCGATGAAGTCCATGGCCATGTGCCCCATGGCGTCCACCAGAAAGTCGGTCTGCGGAGCAAAGTGAAGTTGGCGTCGCACGTTTTCCGGGTGCAGCCAGCGCGCGACAAAATCGTCGAAGTCCCGGTAGCTGGACACCAACACCTGAGCCTGATGGTCACGGGTACCCAAGTGGTTGCCCCGCAGAAAGGCATAGGCCGAGTAGGCACGTTCCAGAGGGTCACGAACGAAAGTGAACTTGAGGCTGCGCGAGCAGTGCTCGGGGAATTGCTGCTGGTACCAATACAACGGTAAATGCCCCGGCCTCCAGTTATCAAAGAGTGCAGAACAGACGCTACTGCCGGCGCACTTGGGGACATGGATGAACACGCAGGCATGCCGCCGAAAAGGCTCCGGAAACGCTGTGCCCTCAGACATGGACTTGTTCACGGCTTGGCGATCAACCACCGACAAGCGCGCCAACAGGAAAGCCCTTTGAGGTTTTGGAAGTAATTTCCAGAGAATACGTTGCAACATCCCATTACCCACGCGAGAGGGTTAACCCCCATCGTTCGCCATCAAGAACTGGGGGCCAACATAACAAACGAAGGGCGGGGAATTATTTGGCTTTGGTCAAGTGTGTAAAGATGCGGATACAAAGCCTCAGAGCGCGTTGCACGCCCTGGAGAATGACGGGGTGATTGGGCTCACCCCGCTTTTTTTCAAACGATGTCGACAGCCGCCGGCGCGTCGAGCCCCATGGCATTCAGGCGTGCGTAGTAGCCGTTCTGCGCCAGCAACTCTGCATGGGTCCCACGCTCGACAATCTGCCCCTGGTCCATGACCAGGATCAGGTCCGCCTTCTCGATGGTCGACAAGCGGTGAGCAATGACCAGGGTCGTGCGGCCTTTCATGACCTTGTCCAACGCCGCTTGAATGTGGCGCTCGGACTCGGTGTCCAACGCCGATGTCGCCTCATCGAGAATCAGCAACGGGGCATTTTTCAGCAGGGCCCGTGCGATGGCCAGCCTTTGCCGCTGGCCGCCCGACAACAGCACACCGTTCTCACCGACCTGGGTGTCGAGGCCCTGTGGCAACTGCGCAATGAAGTCCATGGCGAAGGCATCGGTGGCGGCCTTCTCGATATCCTCGCGAGGCGCGTTCGCCAGGTCACCGTAGGCAATATTGTTGGCCACGGTGTCACTGAACAAGGTCACATGCTGAGTGACCTGGGCAATATGCTTGCGCAGGTTCAACAGGCGGAAGTCTTCCACCTCGGTGCCATCCAGGAGAATTTCGCCCTTATCGTGATGGTAGAAACGCGGAATCAGGTTGGCCAATGTGGACTTGCCACTGCCGGAGCGACCTACCAATGCCACCATCTTTCCAGGCTCGACGCTGAAGCTGATGTCGTTGAGCACTTGGCGCTCGGTGCCTGGGTAGGTGAAGCTCAGGTTACGAATTTCAAGGTGCCCGGTCACAGCGTCCAGTTCAACGGTGCCGCGATCGACCTCTGGCTCTTCGTCCAGCTGTTCGAAAATGCTCTCGGCCCCTGCGACACCTTTCTGAATGGTCGAGCTGACTTCCGACAGCTGCCGGATAGGCTTGGGCAACAAACCCGCCAAAGTGATGTAGGCGATCATGTCGCCCGCCGAAGCATCGCCACGCAAATAGAGCGCCAGGAACATCAGGACGGCCATCGCGGTGTAAATCACCAACTGCAACATCGGTGTATAGATCGCACCGGTGCGGGTCATACGCAGCTGTTTGTCGGTATTGCCTTGGCTGGCCTTGAGGAAGCGCTTCTGCTCGTAGACTTCACCACCGAAGCTGCGCACGACGCGATAGCCCTGGATGGTTTCCGAGGCAACATGAGTCACGTCACCCATCGCCACCTGGATTTTCTTGCTTTGCTTGCGAAATTTCTTGCTGGCCGTGCTGACCATGACGGCGATCAGCGGAAGAATGGCGACCATCACCAGCGTCAGGCGCCAGTTCATGATCAGCAGCGAGGCGAACAGGAATATGACTGTCATGCCCTCACGGATAACGACCTTGATCGCATCCGTCGCCGCCCCAGTGACCATGGTGACGTTGAAGGTAATGCGGGAGATCAAGTGCCCCGAGTTGTGCTGGTCAAAGTAACGGTTGGGCAATACCAGCAGGTTGTTGAACAACTGCACCCGCAGGTCATGCACCAGCCCCAGGGATACCTTGGCCAGGAAGTAGTTACCCAGGAAAGAACCCAGGCCCTGCCAGGCGGCAATCAGCACGATCAGCAAAGGCACGGCCTGCAGCAATTGCAAGTCACGCAGGTAAGGCACCGAAGGAAACAGTACGGCCTGGGGGTTCGACAGCCCATCGACGAAATACTTGAGGATGTACCCAAGCATCGGTTGGGTCGAAGCAAAAATCAGAAACCCGACGATACTGATGAGAAACAACCCCGCGTAAGGCCGGACATAGCCGAGCAAACGGAAGTAGATTTTCAAGCTCGATGGGTCTGCGGAGAGACTGGAGTTGGTCATATCACGCGACAGTCGTTGGAAAGGATGCAGACTTTAGCACAGCTTCCCTGTCGGACCGGCACCAGCAAAAGCTGCTGTCGAGGGAACCGGACAAACGACAGCCCGCCCCCATTACCGTTATGATGGCCACTCATCTCGGCGACGAATTTCAAAGCATGCACCTCAGCGGCCTTAAAAATACCCCATATCGAATCTTCGACTTCATTTGCCTCTGGATCCTTCCAGCTGGTTTTTTCATGCTGTTGTGCGGTCTTTTTTTCCTGCCGGACCGCAGCGTTCTGCACAAATTTTATTATGGCCTGTTCAGCATTCCGGCCCTGATTGCCTTGCTGCTGCGACCCCGCGAGTTCAAAGAGCTGCTGCGGGAGCCTATTTTCATTGCCATGCTTTTATTCGTCGCCTGGGCACTCACGAGCCTGATGTGGAGCCCGCAAACCGACGGATTCCTGAGTGAAGCAAAGCCGCCGCTGCATACCGTATTTCTATTTGTCGGCTGCTTCGCGCTGGTTCGTTACCGCGAAGATATTCTGCGCCCACTGTTGTTCGGCGCGGCGGTCCTGGCGCTCGTTTTCACCCTGAAAGACCTCTACGTCTTTGCTCGAGGCTATAGCCCTGAATTACGAATGATTGGTGGCGGGGCCTTTGACAACCCGCTGCTGAGCTCCCATCTGTTTGGATTCTTTTGTGTTTACTGGCTCAGCCTGAGCATGACTTGCCGACGCCATGCCCTGCTCTGGCTCAGCCTTCCGGCAACCGCAATCATGTTTGCGGCCGTGCTGGCTACGGGCTCAAGAACCCCGCTCGTAGCCCTGACCCTGGCGGCCCTATGGATCAGCATAAACTGCTGGAACCGTAGATCGCTGGTACTGGCCGGCGTCATGGTGATCTGCACAGTTGTAGTCTCCGTTCTGCTCTCACAAATGCTGATCGAACGAGGCAGCTCCTACCGCTTCGACATCTGGCAACTGGCGCTGGGACAAATTGCCAGCACCCCATGGATTGGCCATGGCTTCGACGCGCCTTTCAGCGCCAGCCTCCCAGGCTTGGGGTATGTCCTGGAGGAGCCCCATAGCTTTGCCCTGGGCGTCCTTTATTACGTTGGCATCATCGGCTTTTTGCCGTGGCTGTTCATTCAGTTCAAAGGCCTGCTGACCTGCTGGCAACATCGCGCACAGCCGCTGTTCATCATGGCCTCGACCTGGCTGCTCTACGGTATCGGCGCAGGCCTCACCGAGGGCGGCGGTATTCTTGCCCGCCCCAAAGAACACTGGTTCCTCTTGTGGATTCCCCTATCACTGATCGTCGCACTGTCTATCAATGCTCGCGCCAAGCGCTTGCTCACCCTGCCGGTGAAGCCACTGAGTCGTTCGAGCGCTGAGGAAATGATGACCGATGCACAGGTGATCGAAGCCGACGGGCTGGGGCCGAAAGTGCTTAAGTTGAAGGACGGCAACTTTCTAAAACTGTTCCGCCGCCGCCGCTTCTACACCTCCGGCAGCTACAACCCTTATTCACAGCGCTTTGCTGCCAATTGCCAGCGCCTTCGCGAACTGGGCATAACGACGCCAGAAGTGCGGGCGCTGTATGACTTGCACGATGGGAGTAACGCCGTGCAATACCAACCCTTGGGCGGGCAGACACTTCGTCATGTACTAGGCTCGAGCAGCCCGACCGAGCGCCACGAACAGGTAACGCAGTTCGGTCGTTTCATGGCCCAACTCCATGAACAAGGCATCTACTTCCGTTCGCTGCACTTGGGCAATGTGCTGGTACTTGAAGCCGGCGGATTTGGCTTGATCGATCTGGCCGACATGCGGATTTACCCTTCGCCGCTGAGCCTGTCACTACGCCAGCGCAACCTGCGCCATATGCAGCGCTATGACGAAGACCGTGCCTGGCTCTTCGGTGAGCATCTGCACGCGCTACTTGAGGGGTATGGCACGAAGGCGTCGGTGCAGGCGGTTGAAAGCCTGCAAAAACAAATCCAGTCGACTCACTAGCGCAGCCGTTCAGCCAGGCGCTTGCAGATGCAGACGCCGGCGAAACCACCAGCGCCCACTCGAGGCCTCAGCTTTTCTCCAGGGGAGAAAAAAACATCCGCGCCAGCCCACGCCACGTCTTGCCGTTCCAGGCCTTCAGTGGAATCTGTGCCAGCACCTCGCGCGCCAACGCACGGTCGCGGTTAGAGGTTTTGAGGAACATCGAATTAAGAAACTTGTAGCGCACCTGGTCGTACAGCGGATGGTCGCTGAACAACGCATAGGTGCGCAGGATGCTATCAATCATGAAGCGATGATTCTTGTATGAATTGGTGGCATGTTTGCGATAGCGGGCCATCAATACATTCAACCCATCGATAAAGTACCCGGCATGGGTCACTTTCAACTCGATCAGCAAGTCTTCCAGACGGATCTCTGGATCAAAACCACCGACCTTATCCAGCGCCTCACGCCGAATCATCAACGTCGGCGCAGGTGGGTACGGCTTACGCTCCAGAAACATGTCATCGAAATCCAGACGCCTGAAAGGCACATCACGCCGCTGGCGCTTTTCAGGAAACAGTTCGCCCTCAGAATCGATCAATTCAATATTGCCGGCGCAGATGCCCACCTCCGGCTTGCCATCCATATGGGCCACCTGCACCGCAATCCGCTCAGGCAACATGATGTCATCCGAGCCAAACGGCACGATCAACGTCCCCTTGGACCGGGCTATCGCACCGTTGAGCGTGTTGGTAAGCCCTTGATTCTGCTGAACCTGGAAATCGAAAGCATGAGCCTCCTGCAGCCGACGAATGCGCTCAACACTGTCATCCGTCGAACCATCATCAATCACCAACAGCTCGATATTTGGGTACGTCTGATTCAACACACTCAGAATGCTCTCTTCGATATAAGGAGCATGGTTGTAAGACGCAATGATCACGGTGACCAATGGCTGATGTTCGTTCATACAGCGTTCCTGTGTGCTTGATTCAGTCCCGAATCGATCAAATCCAGATACTCCTGACGGAACACCTCGATGTCGTGCTGCTCCTGAAGGTAGCGATAAGCCTGCTCGCCCTTGGCGGCAAGGTCTTCATCCGAAAGCCCCAGGTAAGTGTCCAGCGCCTGCACCAGTGCAGGCACATTCGCCGGTTCTACCGCCAGGCCGCCCGCCCCTTCAATCAGTGGCAGCATCGCCGGCACACTAGAGGCAATGACTGGCAAACGCCCGCTCATGCCCTCAAGCAACGCCAGGCCCAGCCCCTCCGCCAGGGAAGGCATGGTCCAGATGTCAAAGGCCCGTACGTACTGCAGGGCATTTTCCTTGAAGCCCAACAGATGGACACGTCCGCCAAGACCCAATTGCTGGACTTGCGTCGACAGGCTGGACTCTTCACGACCCGCACCGATGATGGCGAGTTGCACGTGCGGGTACTTGTCCTTGAGCGCGGCAAACGCCTGCAGCAAATACGTATGCCCTTTCACCGGAACCAGACGTCCCAGCGCACCAATCAGGCGAACCGAAGGATCAATCCCCAACAGTTCCCGCGAACGCTCGCGGGAATGCTGCAATGCCTCTGCCTGCTCGATGTCGATGGCATTAGTGATTGCATACGTATTGGCGTCGGTAAACCCGCAGCGGCAATCCAGCAGGTACTGTTTCACCGCCGGAGACACACCGACAAAGCGCCAGTGTTCATCAATCAGGCGCTGTGCCTGTTTACGCCGATAAAGTCGGTCGTATTCGCCAAAGCCGTGAGAGATACCGATACACAGCGGCACTTTCAACCAGCGATTAAGCTGCAACATCATGTTGACCGGCTTGAAGCGGTTGCAAATGACGACGTCGAACTTTTCCTTGCGGCAGAACTGATAGAGCCGCCACATGGCCCGCAGCCTCAGACCCTTGAGGGACTTGTCGGAGAAGTCGAAGTAGACCGACGTGGCAGCACGACTGACCGGGCCCGCAGGCCCCGGCCGTCCGCGCAGGAAAGCGGCGGTGACTTCATAGCGGTCCGCTGGCAAGGCCTTGACGATCTGCTCGGCAAGGTCGGCAAAGTCATGGGATTTAACATTGTAGTCAGGCTGCAATTGCAGGACCTTGAACGGCCGACTCATAACTCTCCTCGATGGAAACCTGTTGCCTCAACGGCCCAGGACGACTCTCTGGCTAACGCGATCACGTCCTGAGGGCCAGGCTCCGCTGCCAGTGGTCAACGGCTTGCATTACTTTTACTTGTGTTTGATGAACCAAAACAGCTCATGCCGCCGGACGGCCTTGCGGAAAAACTCGTTTTCACCCCAGGGCGAGATAGCCCGGGCCGCCAGCAGACGCTGTATCAAACGGCGTAGCCGGCGCTTGAAGGGCGTCCTTGGCTGCAGGTCATGCATCATGCCCAACGACATCGCCTTGTCACGCTGCTGCTCCTCGGACAGGGGCAAACAATAGGGCTGCAACGTGTACGCGGGATCAAAAGAGGGCGGTAAAGCGATCCCCATACCCGTATCGCCCATCGGCCAGCGATCGTTGTCATGCAGATGGTTGGCATAACCGAGCAACGTGGTTGGCTGCCACGCCAGTCCCTGCAATGCCTCAAGTACCGCTTCTTGAGCGCAGATATGGTCGGGGTGTGGATCTAGCATCGGATGTGGCAGCACGATGACTTCAGGACGAGCCTTGAGCAGCAACATACGCAGGTCGGCCAGCAGATTATTCCAGGTCGGTTGACCATCGGCGTCTGCCGGCAACGGGAACGGGTTCAGTTGCCGAAACGGACGGATATCAGTCATCTCGGCTTCCCTGGAGGCCACTGCACGATCCGGCTCGGCCTTCATCGCCGCCAGTTGCAGGCAGAAGTATCCTAGTTGGACACAGTGCTCTTGCGGCACCCCCGCCCAGCGCGGAACCGCGAGACTGTCCCAGGCCCGCAGGCGCCCTTTGAGACGCGCGGCTTCAGCTTTCCCAAGCCCCATCTGCTGATAGTGCTCGGCTTCGATCTCACCAGCGGTCAAGGTCACAATCCAGGACTCCGCCGCCTGACTGTACAAGCCGAAGGCCGCAAGCTCAGCATCATCGGCATGAGGGGCAATGACCATCACTCGCTGACGACGAACATCGGGCTGGCGGAACACCGACAGCACCGGATCACCCTGCATCCGACAGAAACGACCACGCAGTTGCAGTTGTCCATCGGCCAGCGCTTTCGCCTGACCACTGAGGTTCAGATAGCGCAGGCCGTCAACGCCACGCTCGAACGTCTGGCGATCCAGATGCTCACCATCGGACAACTCGATAAAAGGGTCGATAAAGCGGCCCAGCCAGCCACTTCTGATCCGCAACGCCAGAATCAGTGTTTCGTCGCCTGACAGCTCCAGCGGTTGCTCCAACATCAGTCGCCCGTTGTCGAGGCGCACCTTGGGCTGCTCGGTATCGGTCGGGAAGTGGTATTGATAGTCGTCCGCGGGGGAGTAAAACAGATGATCGGCAAACCAGGCCTCATGCGCCACCCAGGCCAGGACCGCCAGCAACAATGGCAGCCACCAGGCCACCAACACGCCAACGCCAATCAGCAACAACAAACCGACCAGCAGCCCGATACGTTTATTGCGTCGATGACGCTTGAGCAATATCTGCTTGCGGCTCGGAGACTGACTCATACCTTGAACACCGGCACAGGATTGCACCAACGGTCCTTGTACTCGCGGTCAGCCCGACCGAATGAAAAGCGCAGCGGCTTGCCCAGCGTTCGCGCCTGTTCCCAGGCGCTTTGGGTATTGAGGAAACTCAGTACGCTGCCCGGGCTGAACTCACGGGTTTGAGGGTCGACACCGCCATTGATGTATTCGACGCTGATCCACTCCGGCGCCTCGACGCGATAGACCAGTTGAATCGCAATCGGCGCGTCATTGAGGAAAATCACCGAGCCAATTAACAGTTCGCGCAGCAATTCGATGACCTCGGCCATCCGCTCGGCACCGGTGGCCGGAAAGCCCCAGCGGCGCTGGAATAGATCGCAATAAATCGCCGCCAGCTCTGGGCTGGAAAACTCTCCCACAGCCCGCACGACGCCGCCCGCCTCTTCCAGCAAACGTAGTTCGCGACGCTGGTTGTAGCGAAACTTTTTCGACAGTTCTTCAGGGGTACGCGCCATGGCCAGCTGTTCGGCCTGTGGCTTGAGGCCGGAAAAACGGCCTTCATTCAGCCCCGACAGATAACGCGCGCGGTGGCGTAACGGCGCTTGGGTGTCAGCCGCGGCCGGCAAAATCAGCTCGGCATTGCCCAAGTCGAACAAACCTTTCTTGCCGTGGCGCTTGAGCACATCCTTGGACAAGGCCAAGTCCCGCCCCCAGGTAGCAACGGACGCCTTAAGCTCACCGCCCTGCTCCCAAGCCAGGTAACGCACCGGAATATTGGCCAACTGCGCCAGGCGCTCGACCACCAACGGGTGGGTCGCGACACTGCCGCCAAAACGCTGCCACGCCTCACTATAAGTAGGCGCGTCAACGACGGACCAGCCACGTTCGCGCCAGCCTTGGAATCGGTTGAGCATCAGGCCCTCGCAGCCAGTTCGGTCACTTGAGGCAAGCTCCAGAAAGTGTCGCGCACGGCCTGGTCCGAAAAGCGCTCATGCAAGCGTTCCAGCATCATCTCGGAACATTGCAGGCGCTGGCTACGGTCCATGGTGGCCAAATGTTGCAGCCCCTTGGCCAAATGCTCAGCATCGCCGAAGGGAAACAGAATCCCCACACCCTCGACCACTTCTCGCGCCCCGCCGCAGGCAGTCGCCAGCAACGGCACACCAGCGGCCATGGCCTCCAGCAACACCATGCCGAAAGGTTCGTTATCGGAGCTCAGGGCAAAGGCGTCGAACGCACGGAAATAACGACGCGCATCCGGCACCTGACCAAGAAACAGCACCTGCCCGGCGATATTCAACTCGCGCGCCAATTCCTTGAGGTCCTGCTCCAGACGCCCGGTACCGAGGATCGCCAGACGGCTCTCGGCTGGCAAATACGGCAGCGCCAAGGCAAAGCCCTTGAGCAACGTGGCTTGGTCCTTGTCCGGATGCAGACGGCCGACGTTACCGACCACCCACTCATCCGGCGACAATCCCAAGGCATCACGCGCCTCATCGACCGGCACCTGACTGGCCTGCAAGGCCTCGACATCAATACGGTTGTACAAGGTTTGAATCCGCGCCGCCGGCCACGCCGGCAAACAGCGGCGCATATCATCACGCACCGCATCGGACACACCGAGCAAGCTCAAACGCTTGCGGAAAAGCGTTGCGAACAGCCGACGACTGCGGCGCTGGTAGTCACCAAATGCATGGTGCACACCGATCACCGGCAGCTTGGTACCCAATATCGCGATGTAGATCGGCTTGAAGCGGTGGGCGATACAGAAACTGAAATTGCGCGAAGCGGCAATCTTGTGCAGCTCATTGATGGCCGCCAGCTTGAGCCCACGAATGGCCTTCGAGCTGAACTCCATGAACAATACTTCGTCAGACCCGCAGCCCGCCGCCACCTCGGGATCGGCAACCCCGGTGAGGAACACCGTGGTCACCTTATAGCCGGAGCCTGCGAACAAGCTGGCGTACTGCCGCGCGCAGTCTAGGAACGGCCCGTCATAGCCGTGGCAGAACTGCAGGACGTGGCGATCAGCCGACCGAGTCATAAGGGTCCACGCCATCCTTGACCACCAGGATGTCTTCCATGATCAGGTACTCCAGATCCGAGCCGAAGAACATGTTCAGTGCGTCAGTCGGCGAGCAGATCATCGCTTCGCCACGACGGTTGAGCGAGGTGTTCAGGGACACACCGTTGCCAGTCAGCACTTCCAGCTCTTTCATCATGTCGTAGTAACGCGGGTTGTATTCGCGCTTGAGCACCTGGGCACGGGAAGTACCATCTTCATGGACCACTTCCGGCACACGGGTCTTCCACTCTTCCGACACTTCAAAGGTGAAGGTCATGAACGGTGCCGGGTGATCGACCTTGATCATCTGCGGCGCGACGGTGTCGAGCATCGACGGGCAGAAAGGCCTCCAGCGCTCGCGGAACTTGATCTGGTGGTTGATCCGGTCAGCCACACCAGTGGCGCTTGGGCAACCAATGATCGAACGACCGCCCAACGCACGCGGGCCAAACTCCATGCGGCCCTGGAACCAGGCCACCGGGTTACCGTCGACCATGATCTTGGCAATACGCTGCGGGGTGTTTTCGATCTGGCGCCACACCGGTTTGCTCGGGTGCTTGGCACAGGCAGCGATCACGTCTTCGTTGCTGTAGGACGGGCCGAGATAGACGTGTTCCATCTTCTCCACCGGCACACCACGGGCGTGGGACACATAGGCGGCCGCACCCACGGCGGTGCCGGCATCGCCGGACGCCGGCTGCACGAACAGCTCCTTGACGTCATCGCGGGCAATGATCTTCTGGTTCAGCTTGACGTTCAGCGCACAGCCGCCGGCGAAGGCCAGCTTGCCGGTGTCTTTCAGGATGTCGCCCAGGTAATGGTCGATCATCTGCAACGCCAGCTTCTCGAACAGCGCCTGCATACTGGCCGCGTAGTGGATGTACGGCTCGTCGGCGATGTCGCCTTCGCGCTTGGGACCCAGCCACTCGATCAGTTTCGGCGAGAAGTAGAAACCCTTGCCCTTCTCTTTATAACGGCGCAGGCCGATGACGTTGGCGTAGTCGGTGTTGATCACCAGTTCGCCATTCTCAAAGGAGGCCAGGCGCGAGAAATCGTACTTGCTGGCATCGCCATACGGCGCCATGCCCATGACCTTGAACTCACCGTCAAGCATCTCGAAACCGAGGAACTCGGTGATCGCGCCGTACAGGCCGCCCAGGGAGTCCGGATCGTAGAATTCCTTGATCTTGTGGATCTTGCCGTTCTCGCCATAGCCAAAGAAGGTGGTGGCGTACTCGCCCTTGCCATCGATCCCCAGGATCGCGGTCTTCTCCTGGAAGCCCGAGCAGTGGTAAGCGCTGGAAGCGTGGGCCAGGTGGTGCTCAACCGGCTCGATCTTGATTTTCTTCGGATCGAAGCCCAGTTGCTCCAGGCACCAGACGATCTTGTTGCGATAGCGCTTGTAACGACGGTTGCCCATCAGGATCGCGTCGAGGGCGCGGTCCGGGGCGTACCAGTAACGCTTGGCGTAGTGCCAGCGCGCTTCACCGAACAAGCTGATAGGCGCGAACGGGATCGCTACCACATCAACGTCGGAAGGTTTGATGCCGGCCTGTTCCAGACAGAACTTCGCCGATTCGTAGGGCATGCGGTTCTTTGCATGTTTGTCGCGTACGAAGCGCTCTTCTTCGGCGGCCGCGATCAGCTTGCCGTCGATATACAAGGCTGCGGAAGGATCATGGCTAAGGGCGCCGGACAGGCCAAGAATCGTCAATGCCACAGGGGTCTAGCCTCTTTTAGTCTGCATGCAGGCGCGTCACGCCTGAAAAAAGTGTGCTCCCCGCCTGGGCGAGAAACAGCTAAAGGGCGGGATTATAGCGTAAAGACGTCCCGTGATGATCTAGCGTTTATGGCGACCGGTTGTCACTGCACCCTAGCGGAAGATCTCGATACTGCCGTCCTTGCTCTGCCGGTAGATCGTATAAGGCAGCACCAACGTATCCAGGACGCCTGAGGCGACAAAATCAATAGCAACCCAAGGAACCGAGTTAACGTGCTGAGCAGCCATATTCCCGTTGCTGTTAGGTTCGCCATTGAGGGAGCAGAAGTCATACACCACACCACTGTAAACACGCGGCACATTCTCACAGTGACTACGCAAGTCCTTAAGGTTCTGGCTCGCTACCGCGTCTTCTCTAAATACAGTATTGAGGGTGCCGCAGCCTGCAGTCGAAAGGGCAATCACGATGAGAAAGAGGTTCTTTACAGGATTCACGAGTAGCACCTTTTGACATAGGGCGGGCAGCTTAACCCAGGGCCGCGCAATGCGGGTACGCAGGCAAACGGCTGGAAGATCAATCGGCAAACGCTTGCTGAATCGTTAAACTTGCGCATTTCCCGCGCCAGCGCTGCGCGTCATGGATGTTGGCCTGCTCATGAAAGCTGTTACCCCCACTTGTTTCGCAATGTTGCTTCCCGGCCTTTTGGGGTTGTGCAACAACGCCCAGGCCGACGAATCCTCACTGGTCCTCGACCCCAGCGTGGTCATCGGTTCGCGCAACGCCAGCCCCAGCTTCGACCTGCCGTACTCCGTGGACAGCATCAGCCGCGAACAGATCAGCGACGGCCAATTGGGCATCAACGCCTCCGAAGCCCTGTCCCGCGTACCGGGGCTGGTGGTGCAGAACCGTCAGAACTACGCTCAGGACCTGCAGATTTCCTCTCGCGGCTTCGGCGCGCGCTCGGCGTTTGGCGTACGCGGTATCAAGTTGATTGCCGACGGCATCCCCGCCAGCACCCCGGACGGCCAGGGCCAGGCCGCCACCTTTAATCTAGACACCGCTGACCGTATCGAAGTACTTCGCGGCCCGGCCGCCACCCTGTATGGCAGCAATGCCGGCGGGGTGATCCAGATGTTTTCCCGGGACGGCGAAGGCCCACCGCGCATCGGCGCTGAAACCCTGATCGGCAGCGACGGCCTGAGCAAGAACCACCTGACCGCCGAAGGCTCAGCGAACGGCGTAGGCTTCGTCCTCGACGCCTCGCGCATGGACACCGATGGCTACCGCGACCACAGCAGCGCCCGCCGCGATCAGACCTTCGCCAAGCTCAACCTCAACCCCGATGACGACAGCAAACTGGCGCTGATCTACAGCAGCCTGGAGCAGAATGGTACCCAGGATCCTCTGGGGCAGGAGTGGGAGGCGTATAAAGCGGATCCACGCTCGGTAAGCAGCAAAGCCCTGGAATACAACACCCGAAAGAGCATTGATCATCAACAATTGGGGATGAATTACGAGCGGTACTTCGGCGATGCAACGTTGCAGGTCAATGCCTATACCGGCCGGCGGAGCGTCATCCAGTATCTGTCGATTCCAGGCGGCACACCTTCGGACAAACGCGGCGGCGTGGTGGATTTCGACCGAAAATTCTACGGCGGCTCGGTCCACTGGCTACAGCCCATCGCTGGTGCACCAGGCGACCTGACGATTATCAGCGGCCTGGATTACGACCGCAGCCAGGATGATCGCCAAGGCTACTCAAACACCCTGAACGGCGAACATGGCGTAAAAGGCGCGCTGGGCCGCGATGAAATCGACACCGCCACCAGCCTCGACCCGTTCGTACAGGCCAACTGGCTGCTGGGGGATTGGACCCTGCAAGCGGGCCTGCGCCACAGCACCATGAAGATGGACGTGGATGACCACTTCCTCAGCGACGGCAACGACAGCGGCAGCAAGACCTACCAGAAAAACACCCCGTCGGTCAGCGTGATGTACGCCTTCACTCCCGACCTGCATGGCTATGTCAGCGCTGGCAAGGGTTTCGAAACACCGACCCAGGCAGAGTCGGCCTATTCGACGACCTCAAATGGTTTCAACTTTGCCCTCAAGCCTTCGGTCAGCAAGCAGTACGAAGTCGGCCTGAAAGCACGGATCGGCCAAGACACTCGGGTCAATGCAGCTCTGTTCCAGATCACCACCGACGACGAGTTGGTCGTGCAGCAATCCATTGGCGGCCGCACCACCTACCAAAACGCTGGCCGCACCCTGCGCCGAGGCTTTGAGTTGGGCATCGAAAGCCAACTGAGCGAGCAGTGGAGCACCAACATCGCCTACACCCGCCTGCAGGCCACCTACGACAGCGATTTCGTGGGCGGCGGGAAACCGGTGGATAAAGGCAACTACCTGCCTGGTGTGCCGCAAACCACACTGTTTGCCGAACTGAACTGGAAACCTCGGGATTGGGTCAGCACCGCCATCGAGGGCATGTACCGCAGCAAGGTCTATGTCGAAGACACCAACCAGGCCCACCCAGCACCGGGCTACAGCGTGTTCAACTGGCGGGCGCGGTTTGAGCAGAAAGTGGAACACTGGACCTTTCACCAGACCTTGCGCCTGGATAACTTGCTGGATCGCCAGTATGTCGGGTCGGTGATTGTCGGAGATGGCAACGGCCGCTATTACGAGGCCGCGCCTGGTCGTTCCTGGTATATGGGAGCCGGTGCGCAATATCAATTTTAAGCGACGGTCGTACAGGCTGGAGACGGCTCTCGATGAGAGTCGTCTCCAGCGCTCTTAAATGAATTGCCTGACTCTCAAAGAGCTCACGCCATCCGGCATTATCGTCGCAGCTTGCGAACGTAGCCTCTTCACCTCAGCACCAATACGGGGCTCACCGAGAGTCTGCGTCGGGAGCCTATCGCTTTCTGGCTCCCAGCCTAAACTGAACCCCTCCGCCCCCATATTCACCAAGTGCTTCAGATAATATGTTTCATTCTTGGGTAGACACTCAAGATCCTTAGCTACTTGAAGCGGCAGCGAGCCAAACTTACCCGCACGTAGATCATCTGTTGAGATACCTTCTTCAGGGTCGACATGCACATTAGGAAAAAGGGCTTTCAAGTTGCGCGAAGCAGTAACCGATGCACTTTCAATACCCCCCAACTCCAAAGTCACTCGCTTCAGCGCTTCAGTCACAAAAGGCGGATCACCTACATCATAGGTTTTACCAGAAGGGTCTTCAGGCTCCCACACCAACTCCTCCTCGCCGCTCACCCCCAAGTAACTGCGCAGCGAGTAGTTCTGGTCTTTTGGCAAGGACTCCAGATCTTTAGCAATGTGAAGAGGGAGCGGATCAAATTTCCCTGCACGCAGGTCTCGGGCCGACAATCCCGCCGACGCGTCTATATTTGCGTTAGGAAACATCGAATGCAGAACGCCGCCGGGCCCATCATCATCGGGCAGGTCGAATGGGTCTGAGTTGCCACCGCCCCCCCTATCCACGCGAGCACTTGAATCGTGTCCGGGACTGTCCATATCTCGCGGGTTGATCCACGCAGAAAAATTTGCCAAAAATGCATTGCCGACTGAAAACATATATACATTCCTCGTGTTTTTAAAAACAAGACAAAGAAAACTAACCAACAAAAAACCACACTTGCTAGCCGACAACAAAACTACCGCCAAACAGAAAAACAACACACACTACTTTTCCAATAAAATGTATCCATCAAAACAGCAAAAAGCGGAAACCTGCCGTCAATAAACAAAACACACACAGAAAAATAAAACAGAAGAACACAAGAGTATTCAGTTTGTTAAATCGTAGAAAACCCCCACCCGGGCAGGGCGATCCATTCCGCAAGTAAAAATAATTTAACAACTGGAAATCAACGAAAGAGGACAGGCCAAAACGACAACAAGCAAATGCAAAAAACAATGCCTGAGAAGTACAACTTTCCAAACATATCAGCATAATTAAACACGATGGATAACTTCAGCTCGCTGCCTGCATTCGGGGTGAGCACCTGTGGTTGCAATGCTCCTCCCCGAAACGCTCAATCAGCTGACAAGCTCCACCTGCCTGGGCAACCGCTGATCAATCAGTCGATACAACGCGCTACTCTCTGGCCAGTTACGCATGAACCGCGCCCGATCCTTGGCATAGGCCGGGGCGAAACTGCTGACACTGCCGTGCTGGCACATCGAGTCCAGATCAATCAGTGTCCAGCGACCCTCGTGCCAGAACAGGTTATGGCCCTTGAAATCACCATGACTGATGCGCTCGCGAATCAACTCAGCGAACAAATGGTCCAGCGCCAACAGCTCGGCGTCAGGAGCCTCACCGTTTTCTACATACGGCGCAAAGCGCTCGATGATGTCTGGGCCTGGCAGGTACTCAGTGATCAGATAGGCCCGGCTACGCAGCCAGAAAAAACGCCTTTCCAATAAAGCCAGCGGCTTGGGCGTAGCAATGCCGAGGAAGGCCAGGCGGTTGCCTTCGCGCCAGGAGTGCCAGGCACGGCTCGGCCGCCAGAAGCGCTTGAGCCAATGGGCGAAACCCTTGATGTTGTAGCGCTTGATCACCAACGGGCGGCCAGCAACTTCGACCTTGGCCACACTGGCCGCGCCGCCGGTCTTGTACAGATGCCCTTGATCGAGCAAAGCGTCAGCCTGCTCCAGCACCGGCAGCATCGCCGCTTCTTCCTCGCGGCGAATCGCGCGCAAGGCGAAGGGCCCACGCAACACACTGAACAACGTGCATTCACGGCCAACCTTGCTCAAGAAATCCCGCAGGCGCCAGGCACTGACTTTACGCACCTGCTTTTGCAGGGCTTCCAGCGGCAATGCGTGCTCACCATTGCTCAGCAGGTAGTGCACCAACAATTCTTCGGTGTACGGTTCAAGGTTTTTCGGCAACTGGGCGAAAAACACACCGAGGTTTTCCAACACCCGGTTGCGTGACAGCGGTTTGCCCGCCTGCTCAACACGGATCCCTGCACCATCGATCAAATACAACTTGCCGTCCTGACGCAGCAGGTTGTCCAAGTGCAAGTCTTCCTGCCACAGGCCCTTGGCGTGCATTTGCCCAATGGCCGTCAAGGCCTCAGCGAGAACCTCCTGCTGCTCATCCGCCAACGGCGGCAAGGATTCGACGGCCTGCCAGGCGTCAGCCAGGCTGTGCGCTCCATCCAGGAGTTCGAACAACAGCCAGCCGCCCTCGCCTTCGTTCAGGCCATCGGCCAACAATTGCGGAGTCGTCAGGCCTTGCTCAGCCAGCAGGCGTACACCCTGCAACTCACTCTGAAAATGCCGCGCAGCCTTACTGCCAACCAACAATTTGGCCAGCACCGGACGCCCGCGCCAGACCGCCGCGCCCACATAGCGCTGCCCCGGCAATACCCGCAGCAGACTGAGCAATTGCAGTTGACCAGGTCCAGCCGCATCGGCCAGTTCCACGCTCAGGGGCAGGCTGGGAGTACGACCGGCGCCTTTCAGATCGGACAAACGCATCAACGCGTCTCCTTTTGACTGCGGCGGGCTGCCAGGCGCCGGCCCCAGGCGGCAACCAGTGAGCCGTCTTCAGGCTGATCAATGTAAGCCGCCAACAACTGTCGAATCTGCTCGTCAGACCATTGCGGAGCACGCCTGAGCAACGGTTCCAGGTCCTTGATGCGATCCCGCCAGCCGAACATCAGCGGACGCGTCTTTTCCAGGTCGATCAATTGCGCCGCAAAGCCGTCACCCGACGCCTTCAGGAAAATATGCTTGGGGTAAAAACAGCCATGAACCTGGCCCACGCTGTGTACCTTGCGCGCCAGCTGGCCGCAGGCCCGCAGGATCGCTTGCTGCTCGGCGTCGCTCAGTTGCGGCCATTGTTCCAGCAGCGAATCCAGGTCATTCCAGCCGTCCAGGGCACGGGTCAGCAATATTGCTCGATGCTCGCCGCCAACCTTGCGCTCGCCAAAAAAAGCCGCCTGCAACGCCGGGATCGCCAGCCGCCGATAGCGGCTGATATTGCGAAACTCGCGAGAAAACGTCGGTTCACCAAAGGGCCGATGCAGGGTACGAGTCAGATAGTTGCTCTGGCGCTTGAGGTAGTAGCCCTGGCCCTCAACCTCCAGCCGGAACACGCTGCTCCAGCCATCGCCACTGGTGTTCGGCTCGTCCACGGCCTCAAGCTGTTTAGCCCACAAAGCGTCAAAGGTACCCAGGCCGTTGCGCTCCAATAGAGTACGGTCTTCGGCCGCCAGGAAGTCACTCATTCGCGCCCCTCGAAAAACTTCACCACATGGCGAATTCGCTGTTTATCCGACGCGCTCAGGTGCGAGCGCTGACGGTATTGCAGGTAGAACCGCAGGCGCTGGGTGGCCGACAAGTGATACTTGGCGACCTTGTCCAGGCAGGCCAGGTCCTTGGTGATACGGTACTTGAGCCAGAACCCACGCCAGAAATCGCCGTTGGGACAGTCAATCAAATACAGGGTTTGCTGCTGATCGACCAACAGGTTGCGCCACTTCAAATCGTTGTGGGTAAACCGGTGGTCATGCATCGTACGGGTGTATTCGGCGAGCTGGCGGCTGACCTTATCCACCCACTTTGGGTCACGCAATTGCGGGTCCTTGCGCTCGGCCAGGACCGACAGGTCAGTTGTCTTGGGCAGCTCGCGGGTGATCATTGCCCCACGGTCGTAAGCCAGGCCCTTGCGCTTGAGCCCCCAAGCGACCACTTCAGCGGTGGGAATGCCCCACTTGGCGAAGCGCTTGAGGTTCTGCCACTCGGACCTGACCCGAGGTTTGCCCAGATAACGACGTAAGCCTTTGCCGGCACCGACATAACGCTTGACGTAATAATTGACCCCGTTGCGCTCGACACGGATGACTTCGGACAATGGATCGCACGTCAGCTGTTCACCTTGCAAGGCGAACACCGCTTCAAGGCTACCAAAGTCGTCCGCCAGGGCGGCATAAGCAGGTTCCAGGTTCCAACCCGCCATCAGAGCGCATCCCCGTAACGCTGTTTGCGGTCATAGAGCTTTTCCGCCTTGCGCTGTAACCACGAAAGCAATGCGCGCTCCTCTGCCAGAATCTGACGCAATGGCTGCTGGAAGTAGCCCTTGAGAAAGCGCAACTTGTCGCGCTGGGTCAGACCGATGTCCAGGGCGGAAAAGTACAGCGCCGCCAGGTCCTTGTTGCGCCAGCGCTGGCTGATGGCCGGCCGGGTCTGGGCGCGGTGCAGGTCGATTACCGACAACTTGAAGTCATCGGCGGTCACCGGTTTGTCGGTGTGCAACAGGAAGTGGCAGATGTAGCAGTCACGATGATTGACCCCGGCGCGATGCATCATGCCGGTCATGCGCGCCACTTCAGCGATCAATGCACGCTTGAGCCGAGGCTCTGGCGGCTGCTTGACCCAATCGATACTGAAGTCTTCCAGGCTGACGGTCGGCGCCAGCTCTTCGGTAACGATAAAAGAATGCTGGTCTGCCGGATTGCTGCCGCGCTCGCCGTAGGCAACTGCCGTCATGGTCGGTACGCCGACTTCTTGCAGGCGTTGAACAGCCTGCCATTCCTGGCCCGCGCCCAACACCGGCAGCTTGGCGGTCAGCAGGTTCTTGAAGATCTCGCCCCAGCCGATGCCACGGTGGATTTTTACAAAGTAGCCGCGTCCGTCCACCTCGGTGCGCAAGGTGCGCCGGGCTTCCAGTTCACGGTAAACCTGACCGTCCAACAACTCGACTTCGGCAAACGCATCGCGTCCGGCCCAAAGGGTCTTGAACGGCTCGGCAAGAATCAACTTCATCAGTGTTGCTCCGCCAGAATCACATCAGCAGCGTGCTGCGGCATGCTATAGAGGTCGGCCGTCTCGGCGAAAGCCAGACCATTACGGCTCCAGGCCGCGCGCTGTGGTGGATCGTTAAGCATCCGTGCCAAGTATTGATTGAGCTGGGCCTGTTCAAAAGGTTCATCCAGCACCAGGCCGCTGTCGGCCTCGGCAATGTAATGGGCATAACCACAGACCGCCGTGACAAGCACCGGCAGCCCGGCCACCAGGGCTTCGAGCAGCACAGTCCCGGTGTTTTCGTTGTAGGCCGGGTGAATCAGCAAGTCGGCGCCCAGCAGGAAACGCGGGATATCGCTGCGTCCCTTGAGGAACTGCACATTATCGCCGAGCCCTAAGGCAGCACTCTGCAATTGGAATACTTTGGGGTCGTCCTGGCCAATTACAAACAGCCGCGTACGTTTTTTCAGTTCAGCCGGGAGTGCCGCCAGCGCCTTAAGGCTGCGATCCACGCCCTTGGTCTTGAAGCCGGAGCCGATTTGCACCAGCAGCAAATCGTCCTCGCCCAGGTTGAATTCCTCACGGAACCCAGCGCGAATCTCAGCCGCGTTCGGCGGTGCCCGACGGTCCTGGGCGATGCCCGGCGGCAGCAAATGGAAACGCTCCAGCGGGGTGTCGTAATGCTTGATGAACAGCGGCTGCTGGACTTCAGAAATCATCAAAACTTCGGTCTTGGCGTCCTTGGCGAATACTGCGCGTTCATATTCGGCAAAGTGCCGGTAGCGGCCAAAGCTGCGGTACAGCGAATGACGCAGGTTTTGCGCCTTGTCTTCAAAGCAGCCGTCGGCGGCGTAGTACACGTCCAGGCCCGGCATCTTGTTGAACCCGATCAGTCGGTCCACCGGCCGCTTGGCCAGGTCGGCTTCCATCCAGGCACTCAGCTTCTCGTTACGCCGATGATTGAAGAACGCCTTGACCGGCGCCACCAGCACTTCGAAGCCTGGCGGTACGTCGCCTTCCCAAATCAGGGTGTAGACCCGGATCTGATGGCCGCGCTGCTGGCATTCCAGTGCAATGCGCATGAAGTCGCGCTGCAGGCCACCGAAGGGGAAATATTTGTACAGAACAAAAGCCAGTTGCATCAGCGCAGCTCCTCAGCCAGTAACAACGTGCTTAATCGGCTCGCGACACGCTCAGGGTTCAGACGAGTGAAACACAGGGGCCACTCGCGTTTGATGTCAAACCGGCGCTGATCATCAGCGGTCGGTTGATAGGTGCATTTCTTTTGCAGGCATGGCGCGCAAGGGAAGTCGCTCGCCAGATGGATCTGGGCCTTGCCGTAGGCGCCAGTCAGGCCAGGGTTGGTGGGGCCGAACAGGGAAATGGTCGGCACATCCAGGGCGGCGGCCAGGTGACCTAGACCGGTGTCCACCGCCACACAGGCCTTGGCGCTGGCTAGCACTCGCGCCACACCCGCCAGGTTCAGCTTGGGCAGCACTTCGGCATTACCCAGGCCTTGGGCCAATCGTTCGGCACGGGCTTTTTCTGTGGCGTTGCCCCAGGGCAGCTTCACGTCGACCCCCTGCCGGTCCATGCGCTCGGCCAGCTCGCGCCAGTAGGCTTCCGGCCAGTGCTTGGTGTCCCAGGTAGTGCCGTGGAGCAGCAACACGAAAGGCTTCTTCGGCGGCAGCCCCAGCAGTTTGTCGACGTTCAGGCCGTAGTCCCCCAAGCCCTTGGGCAAGTCATAACCCAGGGCGACGGCGAACAATTGGCGCAGGCGCTCCACCGCATGTTGTCCGCGGGCCACTGCCAGACGTCGGGAATAGAACCGCGCAGCCAGGGGCTCGCGAGCGGACTGCTTATCGAAACCGGCCACCGGTGCACGCACATAACGGGTCAGCCAAGCGCTTTTCAGCAGGCCTTGGGCGTCAATCACCAAGTCGTATTTAGTGGACTGGATACGCTGCTTGAAGCGCCGCCATTCGCCACTCTTGATGGTTTGCCAGATGTTCTTGCGCCAGCGGCGGATCGCCACCGGAATCACGTTATCCACAGCAGGATGCCAGGTGGGGATTTCGGCAAAACCTTCTTCCACCACCCAGTCAAAGCGAATCCCCGGGATCGCCCGCGCCGCATCGGTCAAGGCCGGCAAGGCATGGATCACGTCGCCCAGGGATGAGGTCTTGATTACCAGTACCCGCAACTTAACGAACCTCGACCACGGAGCCCTGCAACCGCTGCAAGGCATCGACCACCGGTTGCGGCAACAATTGGCGCAGGCAGTTGTAGTGGCCGAAACGGCAGGTACGGTCAAAGCAGGGGCTGCAATCGAGGCCCAGGCGAACCACTTCGACCTTGTCGGCCAACGGTGGAGTGAAGCCCGGAGACGTCGAGCCATACACCGCCACCAACGGGCGATTGAGCGCGGCAGCCACATGCATCAGGCCGGAGTCGTTGGACACCACCGAGTCGGCGCACGACAGCAAGTCGATGGCCTCGGCCAGGGACGTGTCGCCACTGAGGTTGACCGCTTCTTCACGCAGGCCGGGGATCAGGCGCTGGCGGATGTCTTCGCCCACCGAGTGATCATTTTTCGAGCCGAACAGCCACACCTGCCAGCCTTCACGGATCTTCATCTCCGCGACCTTGGCGTAATGCTCCGACGGCCAGCGCTTGGACTCGCCAAACTCGGCACCCGGACACAGCGCAAGCACGGGGCGATCGAGGGTCAGGCCGAATTTGGCCAAGGCTGCGTCACGGGTGACCGGGTCAATCTGCAGGCTAGGACGCGGATACGGTGTCGGCAACTCGGCGCCTGGCGCGTAGGCCAGAGCCATGAAACGCTCGATCATCAGCGGGTAGCGGGCCTTGTCCAGCTTGCGCACATCATTGAGCAGGCCGTAGCGAAACTCGCCACGCCAGCCAGTGCGCTTCGGGATACCGGCGAAGAACGGCACCAGCGCCGACTTCATCGAATTGGGCAACAGGATCGCCTGATCGTACTGGCCGGCCAGGGACTTGCCGATACGTCGACGGGTCGCCAGTTCGAGGGCGCCGTGGCCGAGTGGAAAGCTCAGGGCCTGACGCACTTCGGGCATGCGCTCGAGGATCGGCCGGCTCCACTCGGGGGCGAGCACGTCGATTTCGCAGTCGGGATGACGCTGTTTCAGGCACTGGAACAGTGTCTGCGCCATCACCATGTCACCGACCCAACTGGGCCCAACGATCAGAATATTCATGTAGTTTCCACAAACGATACGGGGAGGCTCACGCCTCCCCGCCTCGATAGTCTGTGCGGGAATGGCACAACCCGTTCCCACCTTAAAGTTGTTTCAGCTTAACCCCAGTTCATGCCAGATGCGCTTCACCTGGCGCCGCTCGTCTGCGAACTGGTCACCAGTAACCACCCCAGCCTCGTTCTGCAAGGCCTGGCGGTGAGCGGCGGAACGGTAGGCCTTATACACCTCGCGCAGCAGGTCGGCATCGGCAGCGGGCATCAGCCCGACCTGCTCCAGGCCTTCCAGGATGCGGATATTGTCGGTGTAGCGCAGCAACGATGGATGTTGCGCAGACCACGCCAAAGCCGCGTATTGCACCATAAATTCAATATCGACGATACCTCCGGCGTCCTGCTTGAGATCGAAGGTGGCCGTGGCTTCAAAGGCATTGGCCGCCGTGCCGGCTGCGGTGGACTTGGTCCCCAGGTTGTCACGCATCTTGGCGCGCATCTCGCTGACCTCTTGGCGCAGCTTCGCCAGGTCCTGCTCCCGGCCCAATACTTTGGCCCGTACTTGCTCGAACGCGCGTCCCACATCCTGGCTGCCTACCAACACCCGAGCCCGTACCAGCGCCTGATGTTCCCAGGTCCAGGCTTCGTTTTCCTGGTAGCGGGCAAAGGCGCCCAATGAGCTGACCAACAATCCGGAAGCGCCTGACGGCCGCAGGCGCATGTCCACCTCATACAACTGCCCGGAGTTGGTCTGGGTGGTCAACAGGTGAATGATCCGCTGCCCCAGACGCGTAAAGAACTGCGCGCCATCGATGGGCTTGGCGCCGTCGGTTTCGGCTTGCGGGTCACCGTCATGGATAAACACCAGGTCCAGGTCCGAACCATGCCCCAATTCGATACCGCCGACTTTCCCATAACCGACAATGATGAACCCAGGATCGCACAGGGTACCGTCTACCCGTTGCGGCGAGCCGTGGCGGGCGACGGTCTGGCGCCAGGCCAGGGCCAGCACTTGCTCAAGGATGGCTTCGGCCAGCCAGGTCAGGTAGTCGCTGACTTTCATCAACGGCAGGCTGCCGGCAATTTCCGAGGCCGCCACACGCAGACGGTGAGCCAGTTTGAAGTGACGCAGGGCTTCCATCTGTTGTTCAAGGTCGTCTTCAGGAATCCGCGTCAGGCGCTCGCGCAACTCGGCGGCCAGTTCCGGCGCCTGCGGCGGCTTGAACAGGCGACCTTCGTTAAGCAACTCATCCAACAGCAGTGGGAAACGAGTGATCTGCTCAGCAATCCATGGGCTGGCGGCGCACAAGGTCAGCAGCCGACGCAGGGCATCGGGGTTTTCCGTCAGCAGCACCAGATAGGCCGAGCGCCGGGCCACCGCCTCCACCAGCGGCAAGACACGCTCCAGCACCAGATCGGGGTTGGCATGTTCCACCGCCTGGGCCAGCAAACGCGGAATAAACGCATCCAGTCGCTCACGCCCCAGACGCTGCATGGCCCGCAATTGTGGGCTACTGCGCAGCCCTGCCAAGGCCTTCAAGGCCTTGGGGGCATCGGTGAAACCACCCTCCTGCAATTGGCGGCAAGCGGCTTCCTCATCCTGGGACTCTTCCCACAACGGCAACCACTCACCGCCGACCACCAGTTCGCTTTCTGCGCCTTCCTCTTCATCCGGGTCGGCAATCACCTGGCGGAAATGCCAATCCACGCGGCCGCGCCAGTACATCAGGCGCTCATGGAACGATGCCCAGTCCGGGAAGCCCATCATGAAGGCAATCCGCGCCTGATCTTCGGCGCCACCCGGGAGCATTTGCGTCTGCCGGTCGGCAATCGCCTGGATCGCATGCTCGGTGTAGCGCAGGAATTCGTAGCCGTTGCGCAACTCGGCGATCACCGTCGGCGGCAGATAGCCCTGCCCTTCCAGGGTGCCAAGGACCTTTAACAGCGGACGTTGCTGCAGGCTCAGGTCCCGTCCGCCGTGGATCAACTGGAATGCCTGGGCGATAAACTCCACTTCACGAATGCCGCCCGAGCCTAACTTGATGTTCTCGGCCATGCCCTTGCGTCGCACTTCCTGCTGGATCAACTGCTTCATGGTGCGCAGCGCTTCGATGGCGGAAAAGTCCAGGTAGCGCCGGTAGACGAACGGCCTAAGCATGTCGAGTAACTGTGCACCGGCCACCTGATCGCCGGCCACCACCCGCGCCTTGATCATGGCGTAGCGTTCCCAGTCACGGCCCTGATCCTGGTAGTACTGCTCCAATGCATTGAAGCTGAGCACCAGTGCGCCGGCCGAACCGTAGGGCCGCAGGCGCATGTCGACGCG
This sequence comes from Pseudomonas sp. ADAK18, assembly GCF_012935695.1. Taxonomy (NCBI): domain Bacteria; kingdom Pseudomonadati; phylum Pseudomonadota; class Gammaproteobacteria; order Pseudomonadales; family Pseudomonadaceae; genus Pseudomonas; species Pseudomonas sp. ADAK18. The sequence goes on along the minus strand of NZ_CP052859.1, from coordinate 6,219,486 downwards.
AAACACAAAACCGTCGACTGTCATTGGGTCTAACGCCTTGATCAGTTTTTGACCAAGACGAATGAAGAACTCCTGGTTATCCAGGGAGCGCTTGACGCCTACGGTTTCGCCGCCTTCGGGGTAGGCAAAGATCAGGTCAATGTCCGAAGACAGGTTCAATTCCACGGCGCCGAGCTTGCCCATGCCGAGGATGACCATCTGCTGCGGCTCGCCGCTGCGACGGCCGGTGGGCGTGCCGAATTGCACGCAATGGCGCGGGTACAGCCATTGATAGGCTTGGTCGATGCAGGCGTCGGCCATATCTGACAGGTCGCGACAGGTCTGAACCAGATCCGCCTGTCGGGTCAGGTCGCGCCAGATGATCCGTACTTGCTGGCGAGTACGCTGGCGACGCAGGACGCGGCCCAGCTCATCTTCTGTTTCCGCTTGTTGCACAGCGGCGGCAATCTGCCCGCACAGCTCATCGGGTGCAAAACCGCGATCCAGTTCACCCCAGGCCACCAACTCAAGCAACATCAAAGGGTCACGAACACTCTGCTCAATGACGAAATCACTGGCGGCGCACACCCGGGCGAAGTCGGCCCAGCGTTGCGGCGTCCACTCAGAAAGGCCATTATCGCCCTCCAACTTGGCCGCCGCGTCACGAAATGACTGCTCGGCCCGCTTGGCAAATGGCAGGAGAACGGCCGGTAGTTCGGCCAGCATTGGAAGGCTCATGGTCTATCCTTGATCGGCGCGTAAATGGCTTGTCGCTGTGAACGCAAGAACCACGCTCGGTGAAGGACTGTCGAACAAAAGTTAGAAATAGCTGAAAATTTATATTTTTTGGCAGGCAACATTAACTCTCTACCTTTTCTTGTTCGCAAAAGATCAACAATAACGATTATGCTCACCAGCCAGACCGAGTCATCAACTCGATCTTGTGTAGTTTTACTACTCGTATATACATTCGAAAGGCTGAAATGGCCGACGATTTGTAGTAAAACTACAGGACGCCGGAGCAACCTCCGGTCATCCAAGAATTTATGTCGTCTGCCCACAAGGCCAGTCGCAAACTCAGGCAACCGATTCTGGTAGCCTTTCCGCCCTGGAGCAAGCCATGCAAGACCTCGATCCCGTCGAAACCCAGGAATGGCTGGACGCCCTGGAATCGGTTCTCGACAAAGAAGGCGAAGACCGTGCTCACTACCTGATGACCCGTATGGGCGAACTCGCGACCCGCAGCGGCTCGCAACTGCCCTACGCCATCACCACGCCGTACCGCAACACCATCCCAGTTACCCACGAAGCACGCATGCCTGGCGACCTGTTCATGGAACGCCGCATTCGCTCGCTGGTACGCTGGAACGCCATGGCGATGGTTATGCGCACGAACTTGAAAGATTCTGACCTGGGCGGTCACATCTCCAGCTTCGCTTCCAGCGCAACCCTGTATGACATCGGCTTCAACTACTTCTTCCAGGCCCCGACCGAAGAACACGGCGGCGACCTGATCTACTTCCAGGGCCACACCTCGCCAGGCGTCTACGCCCGTGCGTTCATGGAAGGCCGCATCACCGAAGAACAAATGAACAACTTCCGCCAGGAAGTCGACGGCCAGGGCCTTTCGTCCTACCCGCACCCTTGGCTGATGCCTGATTTCTGGCAGTTCCCGACCGTGTCCATGGGTCTGGGCCCAATCCAGGCGATCTACCAGGCACGCTTCATGAAGTACCTGGAAGCCCGTGGTTTCATCCCGGAAGGCAAGCAAAAAGTCTGGTGCTTCCTGGGTGACGGCGAGTGCGACGAGCCGGAATCCCTGGGCGCCATCTCCCTGGCCGGCCGCGAGAAGCTGGACAACCTGATCTTCGTCATCAACTGCAACCTGCAGCGCCTCGACGGCCCGGTTCGCGGCAACGGCAAGATCATCCAGGAACTCGAAGGCGTGTTCCGTGGTGCTCAGTGGAACGTAACCAAAGTCATCTGGGGCCGTTTCTGGGACCCACTGCTGGCCAAGGACGTCGACGGCATCCTGCAACGTCGCATGGACGAAGTCATCGACGGCGAGTACCAGAACTACAAAGCCAAAGACGGCGCGTTCGTACGTGAACACTTCTTCAACTCGCCAGAACTCAAGGCGATGGTTGCAGACCTGTCCGACGACGAGATCTGGAAGCTCAACCGTGGTGGTCACGACCCGTACAAGGTCTATGCGGCCTACCACGAAGCGGTCAACCACAAAGAACAACCGACCGTCATCCTGGCCAAGACCATCAAGGGTTATGGCACCGGTGCTGGCGAAGCGAAGAACACGGCGCACAACACCAAGAAAGTCGATGTCGACAGCCTGAAGTTGTTCCGTGATCGCTTCGACATTCCGGTCAAGGACGAAGAGCTGGAAAACCTGCCGTTCTTCAAGCCGGAGCCGAACAGCGCCGAAGCCCGCTACCTCAGCGAGCGTCGCACTGCACTGGGCGGTTTCGTGCCACAGCGCCGCGCCAAGAGCTTCAACATCCCGACTCCGCCACTCGATACCCTCAAGGCTATCCTGGACGGCTCGGGCGACCGTGAAATCTCCACCACCATGGCCTTCGTGCGGATCCTCGCGCAGTTGGTCAAGGACAAGGAAATCGGCTCGCGTATCGTGCCGATCATCCCGGACGAAGCCCGTACCTTCGGTATGGAAGGCATGTTCCGCCAGTTGGGCATCTACTCCTCCGTCGGCCAGCTCTACGAGCCAGTCGATAAAGACCAGGTGATGTTCTACAAGGAAGACAAGAAGGGCCAGATTCTCGAAGAAGGCATCAACGAAGCAGGCGCCATGAGCTCCTTCATCGCTGCCGGTACTTCGTACTCCAGCCACAACCAGCCAATGCTGCCGTTCTACATCTTCTACTCGATGTTCGGTTTCCAGCGTATTGGCGACCTGGCCTGGGCTGCCGGCGACAGCCGTACCCGTGGATTCCTGATCGGCGGCACCGCCGGGCGGACCACGCTGAACGGCGAAGGCCTGCAACACGAAGACGGTCACAGCCACATCCTGGCGGGCACCATCCCGAACTGCCGCACCTTTGATCCAACCTACGGCTATGAGCTGGCGGTGATCATCCAGGACGGCATGAAGAAGATGACCGAACAGCAGCAGGACGTTTTCTACTACATCACCGTGATGAACGAGTCCTACCAGCAGCCAGCCATGCCGGCCGGTGTTGAAGAAGGCATCATCAAGGGCATGTACCTGCTCGAAGAAGACACCAAGGAAGCGGCGCACCACGTACAACTGATGGGCTCCGGCACCATCCTGCGTGAAGTACGTGAAGCGGCGAAGATCCTGCGTGAAGAGTTCAACGTTGGCGCTGACGTGTGGAGCGTTACCAGCTTCAACGAACTGCGCCGCGACGGCCTGGCCGTGGAGCGCAGCAACCGTCTGCACCCAGGTCAGAAGCCTGCGCTGAGCTACGTCGAAGAGTGCCTGACTGGCCGTAAAGGTCCGGTTATCGCCTCCACCGACTACATGAAACTGTTTGCTGAACAAATTCGTCAGTGGGTCCCGTCCAAGGAATTCAAAGTCCTGGGCACCGACGGTTTCGGTCGCAGTGACAGCCGCAAGAAGCTGCGTCACTTCTTCGAAGTCGACCGTCATTTCGTGGTGCTGGCAGCCCTGGAAGCCTTGGCTGACCGTGGTGATATCGAACCTAAGGTGGTGGCCGAGGCTATCGTCAAGTTCGGGATCAACCCGGAAAAACGCAACCCACTGGACTGCTGAGGAAATTTTCTGTGAGCGAACTCATTCGCGTACCTGACATCGGCAGCGGTGAAGGTGAAGTAATTGAACTGTTTGTGAAGGTCGGCGACCGTGTCGAAGCCGACCAGAGCATCCTGACCCTGGAGTCGGACAAGGCGAGCATGGAAATCCCTGCTCCCAAGGCTGGCGTGGTCAAAAGCCTGAAAGTGAAGCTGGGCGATCGCCTGAAAGAAGGCGACGAACTGCTGGAGCTGGAAGTCGAAGGCGCTGCTGCTGAGGCACCTGCGCCAGCCGCTCCTGCTGCTGCTGCACCAGCTCCAGCTCCAGCTGAAAAGCCTGCTGCTGCCGAGGCCCCTGCGGCCCCGGCCGCTGCACCGGCTGCGGCTACTGTTCAGGACATTCATGTTCCGGACATCGGTTCGTCGGGAAAGGCCAAGATCATCGAGTTGCTGGTCAAAGTCGGCGACACCGTCGAAGCCGACCAGTCGCTGATCACCTTGGAGTCCGACAAGGCCAGCATGGAAATCCCATCGCCGGCTGCCGGCGTGGTGGAAAGCATTGCTGTGAAGCTGGAAGACGAAGTCGGCACTGGCGACTTCATCCTCAAGCTGAAGGTTGCGGGCGCTGCGGCCCCTGCTGCCGCAGCTCCTGCCGCCGCCGCTCCAGTTGCCAAAGCTGAGGCTGCTCCGGCCGCCGCGCCTGCGCCTGCTGCAAAAGCTCCGGCCGCACCGGCTCCGGCCGCTGCACCAGTACCAAGCGGTGCCAAGGTTCATGCTGGCCCTGCCGTGCGCCAACTGGCCCGTGAATTCGGCGTCGAGTTGAACGCCGTCACTGCCAGCGGTCCTCACGGTCGTGTGCTCAAGGAAGACGTGCAGGTCTACGTCAAATCCATGATGCAGAAAGCCAAGGAAGCTCCAGCTGCCGGCGCTGCTACCGGTGGTGCGGGCATCCCGCCAATCCCGGTCGTGGACTTCAGCCGCTTCGGCGAAACCGAAGAAGTGCCGATGACCCGCCTGATGCAAATCGGCGCGTCGAGTTTGCACCGCAGCTGGCTGAACATCCCGCACGTGACCCAGTTCGACCAGGCCGACATTACCGACCTGGAAGCTTTCCGCGTTGCGCAGAAAGCCGTCGCCGAGAAGGCTGGCGTGAAACTGACCGTGCTGCCACTGCTGCTCAAAGCCTGCGCGCACCTGCTCAAGGAACTGCCAGACTTCAACAGCTCGCTGGCGCCTAGCGGCAAAGCGATCATCCGCAAGAAGTACGTGAACATCGGCTTCGCAGTCGATACTCCGGACGGTCTGCTGGTGCCTGTGATCAAGAACGTTGATCAGAAGAGCCTGCTGCAGCTTGCCGCTGAAGCTGCTGCACTGGCTGCCAAGGCCCGCGACAAGAAGCTCACGGCTGACGACATGCAGGGCGCCTGCTTCACCATCTCCAGCCTCGGGCACATTGGCGGTACTGGCTTCACGCCAATCGTCAACGCGCCGGAAGTGGCGATCCTCGGTGTATCCAAGGCGACTATCCAGCCTGTGTGGGACGGTAAAGCGTTCCAGCCGAAGCTGATGCTACCGCTGTCGTTGTCTTACGATCACCGTGTGATCAACGGCGCCGCTGCTGCACGCTTCACTCAGCGCCTGAGCAGCTTGTTGAACGACATCCGCACCATCTTGCTGTAAGCCTCAACAGGCCTCCTTTTTCACCGAGAAGGCCTGGTTACATCGATTTCCGAGCGCCACGCTCGTACCTCAACCCCGCCAATTTGGCGGGGCTTTTTTTAGATTTTTTAACCCGCAAATCCCTGTAGCCGCTGCCGAGGTACGAGGCTGCGATGCGGGCCGCAGGACCGCCAGAGAGGGGGCCGCTACGCAGCCCATCGCAGCCTCGTACCTCGGCAGCGGCTACAACCATCCATCACCCCGGCTGCAGAAATCGCCTGCGCGGCCGATAACACACTTATAGCACTTAGCCTTCATCCTCACTTGTCAGCCCGTGCCGCATGATGCAACCTTGCCGCAGGCAACAGTAAAGAGGGCGTGAGCCCAGCGCCGTGCGCATTTTTCCAAGCGAGTTTCCCCATGAAAAGCCAACCCGATGTCGCCCGAACGGCGGCCGAGGTAGTGACGCAATTACCGGTGCCCTCGCGCCTCGGTATGCTGCGTTTCGAACGGCTTAATGAGGCAAGCTGGGCCCTGCTGTACCTAGATCCTAATTGCGAACGCCAGTTCGGCCTGCCTGCGGTAGAGCTGTGTGCCTTGATCGGTTCGCCCTACGCCAGCCTGATGGAACCCCAGGCCCGCTATCAGTTGCATGATGCGATCCAGCAGCAACTGAGCGTCAGCCCCCATTACCTGGTGCGCTACACCTTGCACACCCACGACGGCCCCCTGAGCCTGCTGGAACTGGGTGAAGCCTACAAACAACACAACCGTCACCTGTTGCGCGGCTACCTGATGGTGGTTGACGGCCTGTTCAGCGGGACTGCCCCAGCAGCGCCTGCTGCCGACCTGGAAAACCAGAACAGTCGCCTGCAGATCGCCCTGGAGCTCAACCAGCGCGCACAACAGGAACAGCTACTGCATCTTGAACGCGTGCGCGCCCAACAGGAGCTGATCCTGCTGCTGGCCCGTCAGCGCTACAGCACCAACAATTCGCTGCAAGAAGCCGCCGAGCTGATCACCCGCAGTGCCTGCGACATCTATCAGATCGACTGCGCCAGCATCTGGAACCTGGAAGATCAGCACCTGATACCGATTTCCGCCTACCAGCGCGCCGAGCAGCAACACCACTTGCCAGCGCCTATTGATGCCAGCAACTTCCCGGATTACCTGGAAGCCCTGCACACTAGCCGTGCCATCGACGCCACCAACGCCATGCGCGACCCTCGCACCCGGGAAATGGCCGAAAGTCTGCGGGCCAATAATGTCCACGCGATGCTCGACGCCAGCATCCGCGTCGATGGCCAGGTGGTCGGCGTGTTGTGCCTGGAACAACGGGACAGCACCCGCGCCTGGCAGTCCGATGAAATAGCCTTTGCCGGTGAGCTGGCCGACCAGTTCGCCCAAGTCATCAACAACCACAACCGCCGTACCGCCACCAGCGCCCTGCACTTGTTCCAACGGGCGGTGGAGCAAAGCGCCAACGCCTTTCTGCTGGTCAATTGCGACGGCGTGGTGGAATACGTCAACCCCAGCTTTACCGCGATCACCCAGTACAGCACCGAAGAAGTCCACGGCCACAAGCTGTCGGAGCTGCCGGCCCTGGAGAATCTCAGCGAACTGCTGTTCGACGCGCCGTCGAGCCTGGCCAAGAGCAACAGTTGGCAGGGCGAATTCAAGAGCCGCCGCAAAAACCTCGAACCCTATTGGGGCCAGTTGTCGATCTCCAAGGTCTATGGCGACAACCGCGAGCTGACCCACTACATCGGTATCTACGAAGACATCACTCAGACCAAACTGGCCCAGCAACGCATCGAGCGCCTGGCCTACACCGACAACCTGACCAACCTGGGCAACCGCCCCGCGTTCATCCGCAACCTCGATGAGCGTTTTGCCCGGGACAGCGATACCCCTATCAGCCTGCTGCTGGTGGACATCGACAACTTCAAGCGGATCAACGACAGCCTCGGCCACCAGACCGGTGACAAGCTGCTGATCAGCCTGGCCCGGCGCTTGCGCAACAGCCTGAGCAGCAGTGGCAGCCTGGCGCGCTTCGCCAGTAACGAGTTCGCGGTGCTGCTGGACGACACCGACCTGGAGACCGGCCAGCAGGTCGCCAGCCAGCTGTTGATGACCCTCGACAAGCCGATGTTCGTCGATAACCAACTGATCAGTGTCACCGGCTCCGTGGGCCTGGCCTGCGCGCCGCTGCATGGGCGCGACCCGCAAACCCTGATGCGCAACGCAGGTCTGGCGCTGCACAAGGCCAAGGCCAACGGCAAGCACCAGGTCCAGGTGTTTACCGAAGCGCTGAACGCCGAAGCCAGTTACAAACTGTTCGTCGAGAACAACCTGCGTCGCGCCCTGACCCAGAACGAACTGGACGTGTTCTACCAGCCCAAATTGTGCCTGCGCAGCGGCCGATTGCTGGGCATGGAAGCGCTGCTACGCTGGAACCACCCGGAAAAAGGCATGATCCGCCCGGACCAGTTCATCAGCGTGGCCGAAGAAACCGGCCTGATCATTCCCATCGGCAAATGGATCGCCCGCCAGGCCTGTCGCATGAGCAAACAGCTGAGCGCCGCCGGCATGGGCAATCTGCAGGTGGCGATCAACCTGTCGCCCAAGCAGTTTTCCGACCCGGACCTGGTGGCTTCGATTGCCACCATCCTCAAGGAAGAACAGCTCCCGGCCAATCTGCTGGAACTGGAGCTGACCGAAGGCCTGCTGCTGGAAGCCACCGAAGACACCCGGCTGCAGCTGGACCAGTTGAAGAGTTTCGGCCTGACCCTGGCCATGGATGACTTCGGCACTGGCTACTCGTCGCTCAGCTACTTGAAAAAATTCCCCATCGACATCATCAAGATCGATCGCAGCTTCATCCATGAGATCCCGGACAACCAGGACGACATGGAAATCACTTCGGCAGTGATCGCCATGGCTCACAACCTCAAGCTCAAGGTAGTCGCCGAAGGAATCGAGACGGCTGAGCAATTGGCCTTTCTGCGTCGCCATCGCTGCGACGTCGGCCAGGGCTACCTGTTCGACCGCCCCATTCCGGGCTCCGAGCTGCTTGAGAAGCTTAAACGCTATCCGCGCGGGCCAATCGCCTGACATCGCTGTAACACTCGGGCACACTGGCTGTCTGAATTCTTACCGATAACTAATCTGACTGAGAGGACTGATCATGGTCTTGCGCTCGGAAATTCTGGTGAACAAAAACGTGCTTCCTACTGCAGAACAAGCTTTGCCTGGCCGTGAAACTCCGATGAACTTGCCGCAGACACACTTCGTCAATGGCAACCCGCTGCTGGGCCCTTTCCTCGACGACGTAGGGTTCGCGATCTTTGGCCTGGGTTGTTTCTGGGGCGCGGAGCGCAAATTCTGGCAGCGCGATGGCGTCGTCAGCACGGTGGTCGGTTATGCCGGTGGCTTCACGCCGAACCCGACCTATGAAGAAGTCTGCTCGGGCCTGACCGGCCACGGCGAAGTGGTGCTGGTTGTCTACGACCAAGCCAAGATCAAGTACGAAGACCTGCTGAAAATGTTCTGGGAACTGCACAACCCAACCCAGGGCATGCGCCAGGGCAATGACATTGGCAGCCAGTATCGCTCAGTGATCTATGCCACCACGCCAGAGCAGTTGGCCGCGGCGCAAGCCAGTGCACAGGCCTATCAGGAAGAACTGACCAAGGCCGGCCTGGGCAGCATCACCACGGAAATCGAAGAGGCCCCGACGGTTTACTTCGCCGAGGCGTATCACCAGCAATACCTGGCGAAGAATCCGCAGGGGTATTGCGGGATTGGCGGGACAGGCGTGACCTGCCCGATCTGACGCCAAACGCATCGCTGGCAAGTCGAATCGTCGCACCGCCGGCTCCCACATGAGACCCCGATCAAATGTGGGAGCGGGCTTGTGTGGGAGCGGGCTTGCTCGCGAATGCGTAGTGTCAGCCACCGAATAAATCGACTGACCCACCGCTTTCGCGAGCAAGCCCGCTCCCACAGGGGTTCTGCGCTTATCTTGAGACCTGATTATTCAGCGATCAACCAATCCATCTGCCACCCGCCCTGGGTCTGGCCAAGCTGCTTGGACAGCCACGGCAGCAGTTCACGCAATTCTTCCTCAAGCCCCCACGGCGGATTGGCAATCGCCAGGCCCGAGCCATTCAGGCTGTTGGGCGTATCCAACGGATGCACCAGCAATTCCACCCGCAACAACTTCGGCGCACCAGTGCCGGCCAAGTCCTGGTAGAAGCGGCGCAACATGCGCTGGTCCTTGACCGGGTACCAGATAGCGGCCACCGTCTGGCGCATGCGGCTGACAGCTTCCTTGAGCGACGCGGCGCAGCGCTGCATCTCGTCGAGTTTTTCGAACGGCGGATCGATCAACATCAGCGCCCGCTTTTCCGGCACCGGCAGCAAGGCCCGTGGCACGTGCCAACCCTCGCCCAGATGCACTTTTACCCGACGGTCGCCCTTCATGTTGTCCTTGAGCAGCACGCCGTCTTCCGGGTGTTTCTCGTTCAGCAACACACGGTCCTGGGGACGGGTCAGGCGTCGTGCCCACTCAGGCGAGCCGGGGTAGTAGCGCAATTGGCCATCCGGGTTCATCTCGTGCAGTACGCGCATATAATCAGCCGTCAGCGGCGGCAGGTCGGTTTGCCCCCACAGCCGGGCGATGCCTTCCAGGTATTCACCGGTGCGGTTGGCCTGGTCACCCTGGAGGTCATACAGACCAATCCCGGCGTGAGTGTCGAGATAGGCAAACGGCTGCTCCTTACGCGACATCAAGGCGATGAGGCGGGTCAAGGTCAGGTGTTTGAAGACATCGGCGTGGTTGCCGGCGTGAAAGGCGTGACGATAATTCATGATTGCTCCTGCGCAGGAGGCGAAGTTTACCTTTTACACAGGCAAAGGTGCAGGGCCGTGGTCAGAAGGCTTGCCCAGCTCTGAGGTCAGGTAGGCCGCCAGCGCCTGATGGCCTTCATTTGGCCCGCGCACGAAGTAGGCGACCTTGTGCCTCAAAGTCGTGAGTGCAAAGGCGCTGTGCAGATCCGACCGTTGCTCCTCCAGCCATTGCAGCAGGTTGTCGACAAGCGTGACCGTCGACTGCTCCTCCAGGCGCTTGAGAACCGGCTCAGGCACCTTCCACCATGGGCTGTTGCGCGCGACCCCGACCACGGCTCCCGCCACCTCATGAGGCTGACCATTGATCCAGTAGCGCCGAAACACGGGGATCACTTCCCCCGCCTGAGGCCCGAGCGCCTGCAGGACTGGCAGCAGATAGGCCCCGTCCCAGAAACGGAAAAACACCGCTTGCCCCTCGGGCAGAAGAACCTTGGTCAGGCCGCGTAAATGCTCGATAACTGTTTGCAAAGGACAGGTCGAGACGGCCAGCCATCCCCAGTCATCGCCCTCACATTCAGCCACCCAGTCGAGAAAAGCGCTATCGACAGCCACTACGGCGACATAAGGCATCACCTCTTGCCAGCCCGCGTACTCGCTGCCGGCCCAGATGGGGCTGGGTGATCCTCCACCGGTCTGGCGCCAGGCCGCCAAAGCTTCGCAATCACTGGTGCTGCCCACTACTGCAAACAACTGCTCATCGAGCCGCAAGGGTTCGCGTTCAAGCCACTCATGCAGGCAAGTCATCGTGAACCTCCGGCCAACAACGGCCCACTGTGCTGCAAGTTGTTGCACACGCCCTCCTTGCAACGCTCGCATTCTTCACAGAAGGGCGCGCTGCGCTTGAGGCTGAAAATTTGCGCCACGCTCAACGGCACCAGCCGCGTTTGCGGCCCCGCAAGCGATGAAGTCGACACCGTCTTGGGCGCACCGCCAATCTGAATAGGCGTGCTGCAAAAAATCCCGGCGCCAGAAATGTTGATCCATTGCCCACCCGCCTGCAGGGTCACACTGGCGCCGGCCTCCACGACAACCTGCTGCCCGGCGCTGAAGCTGACCTGCTGGCCCGCTTGCAAAGAGTGGTTGCCATGGATGATGTGTTGCTCCTCGCCGCCCACTTCTACCCGGCGCAGGTTGCCCACTTGCAGGCGCTGATCGTGCAGCACATGTTGGGTCCAGTCGCGCTGGGCGCGCAGGTAGATTTCCTCGGCATCCTTGCGGTCCTCGATGCGCAGTTCGTTGTAGCCGCCACCGCCGGGACTGCTCTGGCTGCGCAAGATGCTGCGGGTTTTGTCTGCTGGCAGGTCAAGGGGCAGCGGCGTCGCCGCATTGGCCAGGCAGCCGACCACCACCGGAAGGTCGGCATCGCCGTTGACGAAACCAACCAACACCTCCATGCCGACACGCGGGATCATGGCCGCGCCGTAGTGTTCGTGGGCCCAGCCACTGGTAACACGCAGCCAGCAACTGGAATGATCGTTGTATTCCCCAAGGCGATCCCAGGCCAACTGCACCTTGACCCGCCCGAACTCGTCGCAATGAATTTCACTGTCCACGGGCCCGGTAACCACTGCGTTCTGATACCCACCCATCAGTGGGCGGGGTGCTGGCAAAGGCGCTCGAAACACTACGTCCCAGGGTGTCGCAACGAAATGGTTGCGATAACCCTGGCGAAAACCCTCATCGCTCGCTTCGGTAACAGCCTCCTCCAGCACCTGCGGTTGCTTGCCTTCGTGGATCACCTGGGTCACCAGCCACAAGTCATTCCACTCCTCTCTTGGATGCCCTGCCAGCGTGAGGAATTGCCCGCTCACCAGCGCCGGCTGATCACTGCTGCCGTGGGCCTGCCGGTAGTCGCTTCGATGACGCTCCAAGGCGCGCTGTGCCAAGTGTTTGCCATGAGGGCGGTCCGTGAAGTGACCGGGGTAGTCATGCCCTTCCAGGGATGGCAACTGCTCACCGTGGACCGCACTTTCCAGTTGCAGGCCTGGTTTGCGGAAATCGTAATCCCGCAGGTTCACCCCGGTAGTGCGAGTCTCCAGGCGCACCGTAAAACGCTTGATCACCGGCGTCTCAGGGACCATCCCGGAACCGGGCGCATAATCGGTGGGTTGATCAACCCGGACGAAACCCGTCTGGTCATCGCCAAACACCAGTCGATGGCCGTCAGCGCTGTGCTGGAAGTGATAGTGAATACCCAGCTCGGCACTCAGCCGCTGGATAAACGCCAGGTCCGTCTCATCGAACTGTACGCAGTACTCACGCTTGGGGTATTCGCTGCCCAGTCGGAACTCGAAGGCATCCCCCTGGATCCCCTGCGCCTCCAGCACCTGGGCGATGATCTGCGGGACGCTCTTGTGCTGGAAAATACGCTGATGGCTACTGTGTTGCAGATACGCCAATTGCGGCACCAGGCTGATCTGATATCGGGTCAAGCGCCCTCCAGAGTCGCCTTGGGCCACCCGATAAACCTGGCCGTGAATCCCACGGCCTCGAGCATCAAACCCAAGGAATGCCTGGCGGTGAAGCAAGCTTTCCAGGTCCAGGTCAGGTTGCTCGCTGACCAGTTCCAGGTCAAAACGGTAAGGCTGGCTGATGGCCTCGTTGCCGCAGAACTCAAGGACCTTGAGTTCACTGGGCACACCCTCGAGGCTCAGGGTGAAAGCACTTTGATTGGCAGGAGCGAACATCCGGTGTTTCTCTGCAAGTGGTGGGCGATCGATTCTGCACCAGCGTTTTATCGAGCTGAACGCGCCGCAGGCAAATCAGTAAATCCCTACGCGAACGGGTCGTTTATCTTCAAATACCCAGCGTCGAACCTACGTCAGCGTCGTGTTAGCGTAATCGTCATCAATCTCGCCACAACAATGGAAAACAATATGGCCAACCGCTACGCAAAAATCACCCTGACCCTTGCGCTGGCGGCGTTCGCCGCGCTAGTCGCCTTCAACAACATGACTGACTACGGCTCCAACTTCGCCTTCGTCAAACACGTGTTAAGCATGGACACCCTCTTTCCCGACAACGCCGCCTTGTACCGGTCGATCACCACGCCGTGGCTGTGGCACGCCGCGTATTGGCTGATTATCGCCGGCGAAACCCTGACCGCCGTGCTCCTGGCCCGTGGCGCGCTGGCCTTGTGGCGAGCCCGGCATGCCACTGCCGGTGAGTTCAACCAGGCTAAAAAATACGCCACCGTCGGCCTCACCCTCGGTTTCGTGGTGTGGTTCTTCGGCTTCATGGTGATTGGCGGCGAGTGGTTTCTGATGTGGCAATCCCATCAGTGGAATGGCCAAGAGGCGGCCTTCAAGTTTTATATGGCCATTTTGGGAGTGCTGATTTTTCTCAATCAACCGGACGTTGATCGCGACTGAATCGCCGCGCAAAAAAAACGGCCCGTCATCCAAAGGATGCGGGCCGTTTTCAGTTCAGCAGGCCATCAGGGCCCCGCTGATTATTTGTTGAGATTGTAGTCTGCCTCAGCGGCATCAAAACGCTCGACCATGCCGGCAGTCGGTGCGCCAAACTTGCTCACGAAGTAGATCGCCAGGCTGGCAAAGATAAAGCCCGGGATGATTTCGTACAGGCCCAGCAGGCTGAAGTGCTTCCAAACGATCACGGTGATTGCACCCACCAGGATGCCGGCGAGTGCACCGTTGCGGGTCATGCCTTTCCACATGACCGAGATCAGTACCACAGGCCCAAAGGCGGCGCCGAAACCGGCCCAGGCGTAGCTCACAAGTCCCAGTACGCGGTTTTCCGGGTTAGCCGCCATGGCGATGGCGATCAAGGCAACCAGCAGCACCATGGCACGACCGACCCACACCAGCTCAATCTGGGAGGCATTCTTGCGCAGGAAGGTTTTGTAGAAGTCTTCGGTCAGGGCGCTGGAGCACACCAGCAACTGGCAGCTCAAGGTACTCATCACTGCCGCCAGGATCGCCGACAGCAACACACCAGCAATCCATGGGTTGAACAGCAGTTTGGCCAGTTCGATGAACACACGCTCGTGGTTCTCAGTCACGGGACCGGCGACTTCCGGGTGCGCCGAGAAGTAGGCGATGCCGAAGAAGCCCACTGCCACGGTGCCGCCCAGGCACAGGATCATCCAGGTCATGGAAATGCGACGTGCCTTGGCAATCGACTTCACCGAATCCGCCGCCATGAAACGCGCGAGGATGTGCGGTTGGCCGAAGTAACCCAAGCCCCAACCCATCAGCGAGATGATGCCGATGAAGCTGGTGTTTTTCAGCATGTTGAAGTTGTCGGGGTTCTTCGCTTCGATCGCCAGGAAGGTCGTGTCGATGCCGCCGGTGGCCAGCAACACGATGATTGGGGTCAGGATCAGGGCGAAGATCATCAGCGTGGCTTGCACGGTGTCGGTCCAGCTCACCGCCAGGAAACCACCGACGAAGGTGTAGGCAATGGTCGCCGCAGCACCGGCCCACAGCGCGGTCTCGTAGGACATGCCGAAAGTGCTTTCAAACAAACGGGCACCGGCCACGATGCCGGAGGCGCAGTAGATGGTGAAGAACACCAGGATCACCACCGCAGAGATAATCCGCAGCAGGCCGCTTTTGTCTTCAAAACGGCTGGAGAAGTAATCCGGCAGGGTCAGGGCGTCGCCGTTGTGCTCGGTCTGCACCCGCAGGCGACCGGCCACGAACAGCCAGTTGAGGTAAGCACCGACGATCAGGCCGATGGCGATCCAGCTTTCCGAGAGGCCGGACATGTAGATCGCGCCCGGCAAGCCCATCAACAACCAGCCGCTCATGTCAGAGGCGCCGGCCGAAAGCGCAGTAACCACGCTGCCGAGGCTGCGACCGCCAAGAATGTAATCGGAAAGGTTGTTGGTGGAGCGATAGGCCATGAAGCCGATCAGCACCATTGCCGCGATGTAGATCACAAACGTGATCAGGGTGGGATTGCTTACGCTCATTGAGTTACGCCCTGGCTTTGTTTTTATGTAGCAGCGGTCTGTCAGGACGGCCACCCACTAATGGGAAGACGAAGCTGAATGCCGCGCATTTATGACTGACGTTTCCCCAGGAAAGCCATCAGCCGATGAACCGAACCGGTAGAGGTGGTTGCACCTTGGTGCGCGAATGCTATTCAACAAAGCAAATAAGGTGCAACCAGTTTCTTGAGATTAAGTTGCACCTAGGTGTGTTTTTCGGAAAACAGCCTGTTTTTGCTCCTTTTCGGAGCAAAAACAGCAAAACTCAGAAGCAAATGCACCGACACGAAGCCGAATCGGTCGAGGGGAATTTTTTTCCTGATGAGCTGCGTTCTTTTCCGGCAAAAAAAGGGTTGCACCCGGTTGCACCTCTTCAAGCGCAAAGCTAATCTTGCCGCCAGCTGATGCCACGCAGTCGTGGCACCCATGAGGATAAAAATATGGCTACGACCACCCTTGGGGTCAAACTCGATGACCCGACCCGCGAACGCCTCAAGGCGGCCGCGACCTCCATTGATCGCACGCCGCACTGGTTGATCAAGCAGGCAATTTTCAATTACCTGGAGAAACTCGAGGGTGGTGCAACCCTGAACGAGCTCAACGGCTCGAGCAGCAAGGACGCAGAGGATGCCGGCGAGGTTCAGAGCGACCATGCCCATCAGTGCTTCCTGGAGTTCGCCGAGAGCATCCTCCCGCAATCGGTCCTGCGCGCTTCGATCACCGCCGCTTACCGTCGCCCTGAGCCGGAAGTGGTGCCGATGCTGATCGAGCAGGCTCGCCTGCCAGCACAAATGGCCGAAGCCACCAATAAGCTGGCCGCCTCGATTGCCGAAAAACTGCGCAACCAGAAGAGCGCCGGCGGCCGTGCCGGTATCGTCCAGGGCCTGCTGCAAGAGTTTTCCCTGTCGTCCCAGGAAGGCGTGGCACTGATGTGCCTGGCCGAAGCGCTGCTGCGTATCCCGGATAAAGGCACCCGTGATGCACTGATCCGCGACAAGATCAGCACCGGCAACTGGCAGCCACACCTGGGCAACAGCCCGTCGCTGTTCGTCAACGCCGCCACGTGGGGCTTGCTGCTGACCGGCAAACTGGTCGCGACCCACAACGAAGCCGGCCTGACGTCGTCCCTGAGCCGCATCATCGGCAAAAGCGGCGAGCCGATGATCCGCAAGGGCGTCGACATGGCCATGCGCCTGATGGGCGAGCAGTTCGTCACCGGCGAAACCATCGCCGAAGCCCTGGCCAACGCCAGCAAGTTCGAAGCCAAAGGCTTTCGCTACTCCTACGACATGCTCGGTGAAGCCGCCCTTACCGAACACGATGCCCAGAAATACCTGGCCTCGTACGAACAAGCCATCCACTCGATTGGCAAAGCCTCCCACGGCCGTGGGATTTATGAAGGCCCGGGCATTTCCATCAAGCTCTCGGCCCTACACCCGCGTTACAGCCGTGCCCAGTACGAGCGCGTCATGGACGAGCTGTACCCGCGCCTGCTGTCCCTGACCCTGCTGGCCAAGCAATACGATATCGGCCTGAACATCGACGCTGAAGAAGCCGATCGCCTGGAGCTGTCACTGGATCTGCTGGAACGCCTGTGCTTCGAGCCGCAGCTGACCGGCTGGAACGGCATTGGTTTCGTGATCCAGGCTTACCAGAAGCGTTGTCCGTATGTGATCGACTATGTGATCGACCTGGCGCGCCGCAGCCGTCACCGCCTGATGATCCGCTTGGTAAAAGGCGCGTACTGGGACAGCGAAATCAAGCGCGCCCAAGTCGACGGCCTGGAGGGCTACCCGGTCTACACCCGCAAGGTGTACACCGACGTTTCCTACATTGCCTGCGCACGCAAGCTGCTGGCAGTGCCGGAAGTTATTTACCCGCAGTTCGCCACGCACAACGCCCATACGCTGTCGGCGATTTACCATATCGCCGGTCAGAACTATTACCCCGGCCAGTACGAGTTCCAATGCCTGCATGGCATGGGCGAACCGCTGTACGAACAGGTTGTAGGCAAGGTTTCCGAAGGCAAGCTGAACCGACCGTGCCGCGTGTACGCACCGGTGGGCACTCACGAAACCCTGCTGGCTTACCTGGTGCGTCGCCTGCTGGAAAACGGTGCGAACACCTCGTTCGTCAACCAGATCGCCGATCAGTCCATCTCGATCCAGGCACTGGTGGCCGACCCCGTGGCCAGCATAGAGCAGATGGCCACGCTGGAAGGCGGCTTCGGCCTGCCGCACCCACGTATCCCGCTGCCTCGCGACCTGTATGGCAGCGAGCGCGCTAACTCCGCCGGTATCGACCTGGCCAACGAACACCGGTTGGCGTCGCTGTCCTGCGCCCTGCTGGCTACCGCGCATAACAGCTGGAAAGCCGCGCCGATGCTCGGCTGCCCGTCGAGCAATGAAGCGGCTGCGCCGGTGCTGAACCCGTCCGATAATCGTGACGTGGTCGGCCATGTCCAGGAAGCCACCGTCGAAGACGTCGACAACGCTATCCAGTGCGCCCTGAAAGCCGCACCGATCTGGCAGGCCACTCCGCCCGCCGAACGCGCCGCAATCCTTGAACGCGCAGCTGACTTGATGGAAGGCGAGATCCAGCCACTGATGGGCCTGCTGGCCCGTGAAGCCGGCAAGACCTTCGCTAACGCCATCGCCGAAGTGCGTGAAGCCGTGGACTTCCTGCGTTACTACGCGGTGCAGGCCCGCCACGATTTCACCAACGACGCCCACCGCCCACTGGGTCCGGTGGTGTGTATCAGCCCGTGGAACTTCCCGCTGGCGATTTTCAGCGGCCAGGTCGCTGCTGCATTGGCCGCCGGCAACCCGGTACTGGCCAAGCCGGCAGAGCAAACTCCACTGGTGGCTGCCCAGGCCGTGCGTCTGCTGCTGGAAGCAGGGATTCCTGAAGGCGTCCTGCAACTGCTGCCAGGCCAAGGCGAAACCGTCGGTGCCCGACTGGTGGGTGATGATCGCGTCAAAGGAGTGATGTTCACCGGCTCCACCGAAGTCGCTCGCCTGCTGCAACGCAATGTCGCGGGTCGCCTGGATGCCCAAGGTCGTCCCATTCCACTGATCGCCGAAACCGGTGGCCAGAACGCGATGATCGTCGACTCCTCGGCGCTGACCGAACAAGTGGTCATCGACGTCGTGTCCTCGGCCTTCGACAGTGCCGGTCAACGCTGCTCGGCGTTGCGCGTGCTGTGCTTGCAGGAAGATTCGGCAGATCGTGTGATCGAAATGCTCAAAGGCGCCATGGCTGAATGCCGTCTCGGCAACCCTGAGCGCCTGTCCGTGGACATCGGCCCGGTGATCGACGCCGAAGCCAAGGCTGGCATCGAGAAACACATCCAGGCCATGCGCGACAAAGGCCGCAACGTGTATCAGGTCGCCATTGCTGATAGCGAAGAGATCAAGCGCGGCACATTCGTGATGCCAACCTTGATTGAACTGGAAAGCTTCGACGAGCTGCAACGCGAGATCTTCGGCCCCGTACTGCACGTGGTGCGCTACAAGCGCAAAGAGATTGACCAGCTCATCGGCCAGATCAACGCCTCCGGCTACGGCCTGACACTGGGCGTGCACACCCGTATCGACGAGACCATCGCCAAGGTGATCGACAACGTCCATGCCGGTAACGTCTACGTCAACCGCAACATCGTGGGTGCCGTGGTCGGCGTGCAACCATTCGGCGGCGAAGGCTTGTCGGGTACCGGCCCGAAAGCCGGTGGCCCGCTGTACCTGTACCGCTTGCTGTCGACTCGTCCTACCGATGCGATCGAGCAATCCTTCGTTCGCGGCGACGCATTGACCGCACCGGATGTACGCCTGCGGGATGCCATGAGCAAACCACTGACCGCCCTGCAAGCCTGGGCCGACAGCAGCAAACTCAGCGACTTGAGCGCACTGTGCGTGCAGTTCGCCGCGCAGTCTCAAAGCGGTATCACCCGCCAACTAGCCGGACCAACTGGCGAGCGCAACAGCTACGCCATCTTGCCCCGCGAGCACGTGCTGTGCCTGGCGGAAGTGGAAGGCGACCTGCTGACCCAACTGGCAGCGGTACTGGCCGTGGGCAGTTCGGCGGTGTGGCCGGAATCTGAATTGACCAAGGCACTGTTCGTACGTCTGCCGAAGGATGTTCAGGCGAAGATCAAGCGCGTTGCCGACTGGACCAAGGATGAGGCGATCTTCGACGCAGTCCTGCATCACGGCGATTCTGACCAACTGCGTGCTGTCTGCCAGCAAGTGGCCCAGCGGGGCGGGGCGATTGTCGGGGTGCATGGCTTGTCGCAAGGTGAAACCGGGATTGCCCTGGAGCGCCTGGTGATCGAGCGGGCATTGAGCGTCAACACCGCTGCGGCGGGCGGTAATGCCAGCCTGATGACCATCGGTTAAACCCACTACACCGATGTCATGAGGCATCTGTTGTGGCGAGCGGGCTTGCCCGCGTTGGAGTGCGAAGCACTCCCAAAACCAGTCACCGAGACTTATCTGAAAGAACTCGGTGACTTTACTGGGGCTGCTACGCAGCCCAACGCGGGCAAGCCCGCTCGCCACAATAACTTGCGCTCAACACTACCTCGTTCTGCCCCTCCATCACCCAGATCAATCTTGCTATCCAGCCTCTATTCCCGCACTTAGACTCAGGCGTATTCCCACACAGGTAAGCCGCCATGTCCGAGTCGCTGCTCAGTTCCCGCAATCTGGCTTTCGAGCTGTATGAAGTCCTCGATGCCGAGGGCCTGACCCAGCGCGAGCGGTTTGCCGACCACAACCGCGAAACCTTCGACGCCGCCATCAGCACCGCCCGCAGCATTGCCGAAAAGTTCTTCGCCCCGCACAACCGCAAGGGTGACGAGAACGAGCCGCGCTATGAGAACGGTCAGGCGATTCTGATTCCGGAAGTGAAACCGGCCGTCGATGCCTTCCTCGAAGCCGGCTTTCTCAACGCCGCCCGTAGCTTCGAAGCCGGTGGCATGCAACTGCCGACCCTGCTGTCCCAAGCCTGTTTCGCCCACTTCCAGTCAGCCAACGCCGCCTCCACGTCCTATCCGTTCCTGACCATGGGCGCCGCCAACCTGATCGAAAGCTTCGGCACCGAGGAGCAAAAACAGCGCTTCCTGCAACCCATGATCGAAGGCCGCTTCTTCGGCACCATGGCCTTGACCGAGCCCCATGCCGGTTCTTCCCTGTCGGATATTCGTACCCGCGCAGAGCCGGCGGCTGACGGCACCTATCGCCTTAAGGGCAACAAGATTTTCATCTCAGGCGGCGATCACCCGCTGTCGGAAAATATCGTGCACATGGTGCTGGCCAAGCTGCCGGATGCGCCTGCCGGGGTGAAGGGTATTTCGCTGTTTATCGTGCCCAAGTTCCTGGTCAATGACGACGGCAGCCTGGGCAAGCGCAACGACGTGTTGCTGGCCGGGTTGTTCCACAAGATGGGCTGGCGCGGCACCACCTCGACGGCACTGAATTTCGGCGACAACGGTGACTGTGTCGGCTATCTGGTGGGCAAACCTCACCAGGGCCTGAGCTGCATGTTCCAGATGATGAACGAGGCGCGGATCGGTGTCGGTATGGGCGCGGTGATGCTTGGTTACGCCGGCTACCTTTACTCGCTGGAGTACGCCCGGGAACGTCCGCAAGGTCGGCTGCCCGATAGCAAAGACCCGAACACCGCGCCGGTATCGATCATCCAGCACGCCGATATCAAGCGCATGCTGCTGACCCAGAAAGCTTATGTGGAGGGCTCGTTCGACCTGGGCCTGTATGCCGCCCGCCTGTTCGACGACACCACAACGCTTGAAACCGAAGCCGAACGCAAACAGGCCCATGAACTGCTCGACCTGTTGACCCCCATCGTCAAATCCTGGCCATCGGAGTTCTGCCTGAAAGCCAACGAACTGGCGATCCAGATTCTCGGTGGCCACGGCTACACCCGGGAATACCCGGTGGAGCAGTACTACCGCGACAACCGCCTGAACCCGATCCACGAAGGCACCCACGGTATCCAGTCGCTGGATCTACTGGGCCGCAAACTGGCGCAGAACGGCGGCGCGGGCTTGAAGCAATTGATTCGACTGATCGCCGAGACCGGTGCGCGGGCGCAGGAATATCCATCACTTACGGCACTGCGTGAGCCGCTGGAAGCCTTGGTCGCACGCCTGCAGAGCGTCACCCTCGGCCTGCTGACCGATCTCGCCCAAGGCAAGATCAACAGCAGCCTGGCGAACTCGGCGCTGTACCTCAAAGTGTTTGGGCATACGGTGATTGGCTGGCGCTGGCTGGAACAGGCGATTCGCGCCGAGGAAGGGTTGGCCAAGGGCAATGCTGCCGATGTCACCTTCTATAAAGGCAAGCTGCAAGCCGCCCGGTACTTCCTCACATGGGAAATACCGAGCTGCCATCATGAACTGGCGATTCTTGAGGCACGGGACGATACGTGCCTGGGCATGCAGGATGAGTGGTTCTAGTCAGGGCTGACCGATTGCCTTGGAAATTACCTCGACCGTGGCGCTGACTTGCTCTTGGTAACGGTCGAGTTCCTGCTGGTGGCGCTGCTGCATTTCGATCTGTTCGGCACACAGGTTCAGCGCCGCCAGTACCAGTAGTTTGTCACCGATCAACGTCGGGTACTTTTTCTTGGTGATGGCCAGGGACGCCTTCAACATGGTCACGGCGCTCATCAGGGTAGTGTCTTCCCCGACCGGTGCCTTGATCGAGTAATCCTCACCGAGAATCGAAACGACCTTTACCCCCTCGGTGCCTTGACTCATGCGCTGACAGGACCTGCGCTGACACGCTCAACCAACGCCTGAATACGCGCCGCGGTAGCGCCCTGTTTTTCTTCCTGCTCCATCAGGTTCAGTTGCAGGCTGTCGTTTTCATCCTTGGCGCGGGCCAGTTCTGTCTTGAGGGATTCGTTGGTGCCCAGCAGGTCTTGGTTCTGCTGTACCAGGTCGCTGACCAGTTGTTCCAATTGGCTGAGGGATGCTTCTAACATTTTGATTTCTCGGGCATTTTAAAAGGGCGGTGACGATAAAGAAAATTCACCTCGGATGCCAGGGTTATCCTGGCGCGCAGCCTTGATTTTACAGGGCAGGCTGCGCTTTAGAGCCTTAGTGACTGCTTTTAGGCCATCTGGTTCCTGACCCCACCCTGATTAGCGCCAACTGCGACAAAAGAGCGCACCCCCTCAAGACTTTAGTCGTATGACCGATAGGTCATGGGACAACCCGTCTCAAAGCCGCACGGATCGCGCTTCTCCCAGGATGACAGCATGTCTCTTCGTAATATGAATATCGCGCCACGGGCATTCCTCGGTTTCGCGTTAATTGGCGCCCTGATGTTGTTTCTCGGTGTGTTTGCCCTGAACCAGATGAGCAAGATCCGCGCAGCCACCGAAGACATCACCCTGAGCAGCGTGCCCAGCATCCGCGCCCTGGACGAGTTCACTCAATTGACCTTGCGCCTGCGTGTTCTGTCCTACCGCTTGCTGACCAATCGCGAGCCGGACGTGCAGCAAAAGACCCTGGAAGCCTTCGATGTGCGCAATCAACAGATCCGCGCCGCGCAGGGCATCTACGAGAAGCTGATCACCAGCAGTGAAGAGCGCAGCGCCTACGACGAGTACGTGCGGTTGCTGGGGCAATATCATCAGATTGAAGCGCGCATGAAGAGCCTGTCCCGGGCCAATCAGGTGGACGAGCTGCGGGTCATGCTGAACACCGAGTTGCTGAATAACTCCGAGCAAGTCAACACCGTTCTGAACCGATTGCTGGATATCAACAACAAGGCGGCCATCGCCACCAACGAGAACGCCGCCAATCAATACAACACAGCCTTCAACTTGGTCGTCGCCCTGCTGGTGTTCGCCACCGTGCTGACCCTGCTGTTCGCCTGGCTGCTGACCCGCAGCATCACCCAGCCGATTGCCCAGGCCCTGAACGCCGCAGAAGACATTGCCGAAGGCAACCTGACTCGCCCGATCAAGGTCGAGGGTGAGGACGAAGCCGGACGCCTGCTGTTGGCGATGGCGAAGATGCAGGAAAAGCTGCGGGATACCTTGCAGCGCATTTCCGGGTCCGCCACCCAGCTGGCCTCAGCCGCTGAAGAGCTGAACGCCGTCACCGACGAAAGCGCCCGTGGCCTGACCCAGCAAAACAACGAAATCGAGCAAGCCGCCACCGCCGTCAACGAGATGACCAGCGCTGTCGAAGAAGTCGCCCGCAATGCCGTGAGCACTTCCGAAGCGTCGAAAAACGCCACGGCCTCTGCCGGTGATGGCCGTGACCTGGTACAGGAAACCGTCGGCGCCATCGAACGCATGAGCAGCGACGTGCAGGCGACCGCCACGTTGATCGGCAACCTGGCGGAAGAGTCCCGGGACATCGGCAAGGTGCTGGACGTAATTCGCGGCCTGGCTGACCAGACCAACTTGCTCGCACTGAACGCAGCGATTGAAGCGGCGCGTGCGGGCGAAGCCGGGCGTGGTTTTGCGGTAGTGGCCGATGAAGTACGGGCCTTGGCCCACCGCACCCAGCAGTCCACCAGCGAGATCGAGCGGATGATCGGCAGTATCCAGGCCGGCACCGAACACGCTGTGGATTCGATGCGCAACAGCACCGATCGTGCGGAGTCGACGCTGAATATTGCCAAGGGCGCGGGGATGTCGCTGGATACCATCAATACTGCGATTGTCGAGATCAACGAGCGCAACCTGGTGATCGCCAGTGCGGCTGAAGAACAGGCGCAAGTAGCTCGGGAAGTGGATCGCAACCTGGTGAACATTCGCGACCTGTCGGTGCAGTCGGCGACTGGTGCCAGCCAGACCAGCGCGGCGAGTAATGAGCTGTCGCGGTTGGCGGTGGATTTGAATGGGATGGTGGGGCGCTTCAGGCTCTGACTGACACCCCAACGCTGTAGCCGCTGCCGAGGCACGAGGCTGCGATGCGGGCCGCAGGACCGCCCGCGGGGCCGCTTCGTCGGAATGCCGCACCAAGCCCATCGCAGCCTCATGCTTCGGCAGCGGCTACACGCGCATTCGCAAGCAAGTCGAATCGTCGCACCGCCGCTCCCACATTGGCTCTGCGCCCGCCCGCAAAAGCTTTTTGACAGCGCAGCATTTCAACAGGTTAGAATCGCTGGCACGCAGACTGCATGGTCAGTTTGCGCCCGTCTTTCCTGCTCATGGAGTACTGCCTTTGAATGCGACGACCATCAACAGCCTGTTCTTGATCGGCGCGTTGCTGGTAGGTGCGAGCATTCTGGTGAGCTCTCTTTCGTCCCGCCTGGGCATCCCGATTCTGGTGATCATCCTGGCCGTGGGCATGGCCGCCGGTGTCGATGGCGGCGGCATCATCTTCGATAACTACCCGACCGCCTATCTCGTGGGCAACCTGGCCCTGGCCGTGATCCTGCTCGATGGCGGATTGCGAACACGGGTGGCGAGTTTTCGCGTGGCACTGTGGCCGGCCTTGTCGCTGGCAACCGTGGGGGTGTTGATTACCACCGGCCTCACGGGCATGGCAGCGGCCTGGCTGTTCGACCTCAATATTATCCAGGGCCTGCTGATCGGCGCCATCGTCGGCTCCACGGACGCCGCAGCGGTGTTCTCGCTCCTGGGCGGCAAGGGCCTGAATGAACGAGTCAGCGCCAGCCTGGAAATCGAATCCGGCAGCAACGATCCGATGGCGGTGTTCCTCACCGTGACCCTGATCGACATGCTCGCCAGCGGCCAGACCGGCCTGCACTGGAGCCTGCTGGGGCACTTGGTCCGTGAGTTCGGTATCGGCGGCTTCATCGGCCTGGGCGGCGGCTGGTTGATGCTGCAAATGGTCAACCGCATCAATCTGGCCAACGGCCTGTACCCGATCCTGGTGATTGCCGGTGGCCTGGTGGTGTTTGCCCTGACCAACGCCTTGCACGGCAGCGGCTTCCTCGCGGTGTACCTGTGCGGGCTGGTGATCGGCAACCGCCCGGTGCGCAGTCGCCACGGCATATTGCACATGCTCGACGGCATGGCCTGGCTGGCACAGATCGGCATGTTCCTGGTGCTGGGCCTGCTGGTCACACCCCATGATTTGCTGCCTATCGCGCTGCCCGCCCTGGGCCTGGCGTTGTGGATGATTCTGTTCGCCCGACCACTGTCGGTGATGGTTGGCCTGCTGCCCTTCAAGGCCTTCCACGGCAGGGAAAAAGCCTTTATCGCCTGGGTCGGGCTGCGCGGCGCGGTACCGATCATTCTTGCAGTGTTCCCGCTGATGGCCGGCCTGCCCCACGCCCAGCTGTATTTCAACCTGGCGTTCTTTATCGTGCTCGTGTCGTTGCTGGTCCAGGGCACTAGCCTGCCGTGGGTCGCCAAGTTGCTGAAGGTGACGGTACCGCCGGAGCCTGCACCGATTTCCCGGGCGGCCCTGGAAGTCCATGTCACCAGCGAGTGGGAACTGTTCGTCTACCGACTCGGCGCGGAGAAGTGGTGCATCGGCGCGGCCCTTCGAGAGCTGAAAATGCCCGAAGGCACGCGCATCGCGGCCCTGTTTCGCGGCCAACAACTGCTCCATCCGTCGGGTAGTACGGTGCTGGAAGTCGACGATTTGCTCTGCGTAATCGGCCACGAACACAACCTGGCAGCCCTCGGAAAGCTGTTCAGCCAGGCACCTCAGCGGGGCCTCGACCTGCGCTTCTTCGGCGACTTCGTCCTCGAAGGCGACGCCCAGCTGGGAGCGGTCTCGGCGCTGTACGGGCTCAAACTCGAAGGTATCGATCCGGACATGCCATTGAGCCGCTTCATCACCCAGAAAGTCGGCGGCGCACCAGTGGTGGGCGACCAGGTGGAGTGGAACAACACCATCTGGACCGTCGCGGTCATGGACGGGAACAAGATTGGCAAAGTCGGCGTCAGATTCCCCGAAGGAAGTCGCCCAGGTCCCGGACTCTTCCTCTAAACTGCGGGGCGATGGCGCGCATTTGACGTCAGGACGCCCCTATATTTCATCTTGCTCGACCGGTCTCTATGACAACCCTGCGCATTTTTCTAGCTACTGCCCTGTTGGGCCTGAGTCTCTGTGTCGGCACCGTGCAAGCGGCCGATCCACCCAGCGCCGACTCTATCCAGCAAACCCTGGACAAGCTGCCTGACCGCAAACTGCCGGATGCGGACATGAAGGCCCTGCAGAGCATCCTGCAGCAGACCTTGACCTTCCTGGGTAACCAGCAGGACTACCAGCAGCGCCTGGTCGATCTCAAGCGCCAACTGGAAGACGCACCACGCCGGACCATAGACAACCAGCGCGAGCTAAGCCGTCTCAAGGCCACCAAGGTCATTCCGGTCACCCAACGCTACGCCAGCCTGCCGGTGCCGCAGCTTGAACAACTGCTGGTGCAGCGCAGCACCCAGCAAGGCGACCTGCAAAAGGACCTGGCCGACGCCAACAGCCTGACCATCGCTGCCCAGACCCGCCCCGAGCGCGCCCAGACCGAAATCAGCAGCAGCCAGACACGCATTCAGCAGATCAACGCCATCCTCAAACTGGGCAAGGACAACGGCAAGACTCTCAGCGGCGACCAGCGCAATCAGCTGAACGCCGAACTGGCATCCCTTAATGCCCTGATCCCCCTGCGTCGCCAGGAACTGGCGGGCAACAGCCAACTGCAAGACCTGGGCAACAGCCAGCATGACCTGGCCCTGGAAAAAACCAGCCGCCTGGAGCAGGAAATCCAGGACCTGCAAACCCTGATCAACCAGAAACGCCTGGCCCAGTCCCAGGAAACCGTGACCCAGCAGTCTATCGAAGCGCAGAAAACCGGCGGTAGCAGCTTGCTGGCCACCGAAAGTGCCGACAACCTCAAGCTGTCCGATTACCTGCTCAAAAGCACTGACCGGCTCAACGAACTGACCCAGAAGAACCTGCAAACCAAACAACAACTGGACACCGTGACGCAAAGCGACTCGGCGCTGGATGAGCAGATCAACGTGCTCAAGGGCAGCCTGTTGTTGTCGAAGATTCTTTATAAGCAGAAACAGGCACTGCCGCGCCTGACCGTAGATCGCAACCTGGCGGACGACATTGCCAACATTCGCCTGTACCAATTTGAAGTCAACCAACAGCGCGAACTGATCAATCCACCCAGCACCTACGTCGACAACTTGCTGGCCACCCAGCCGGCCGACCAAGTCACCCCACAACTGCGCCGTACCCTGCTGGAGCTGGCTGACACCCGCAGCGACCTGCTGGAGCGACTGAGCCGCGAACTGAGCGCGCTGCTCAACGAATCCATCACCCTGCAACTGAACCAGAAGCAACTGCTGAGCACCGCGACCAACCTGCGGGCGACCCTCGACGAGCAGATGTTCTGGATTCCCAGCAACAAGCCACTGGACGCCGAATGGCTGGAAACCGTGCCCGCGCGCTTGAGCAAACAGGTCACCACCCTGCCCTGGGCCTCCAGTGTCAGCGAGCTGTACGACGGTTTGACTCAACGCCCATTGCTCTTTCTTCCCCTGCTGCTGTTGATCGGTGCCTTGCTGTGGCGACGCAGCTACTTGTACGCCCGCCTGAAAAAAATCCACCTGGACATCGGCCACTTCAAGCGTGACAGCCAATGGCACACGCCCGTGGCGATCCTGGTGAATATCCTGCTGGCGATGCCGGTAGCCTTGGGCCTTGCCCTGTGTGGCTACGCTCTGCAAATCGACGCCCGAGGGCAAAACGCCAACCTCGGCGCGGCCTTGTTGCAGATCGCCCAGGCATGGCTGGTGTTCTACACCGCCTATCGAATCCTCGCGCCCGGCGGTGTGGCCGAACTGCATTTCCGCTGGGAAAAGCCCCAGGTCGAGTTCCTCCAGGGCTGGATACGCAAGCTTGGACTGGTAGTGCTCGCGCTGGTGGCCGTAGTGGCCGTCGCCGAACATCAACCGGAGGCACTGGCAAACGACGTGCTGGGTATCGGCGTGGTATTGGCCTGCTATGCGCTGATGGCATGGTTGCTCAGTCGCCTGCTGCTCAACAGCCCGACCCATGAAAAGGCCTCGCTGTTTCGCAAGGCCGTCGGCCTGGTATTCACCGCACTGCCCATCGCCCTGTTTATCGCCGTGTGCTTTGGCTATTACTACACCGCCCTCAAGCTCAGCGACCGACTGATCAACACCCTGTACCTGCTGATGTTCTGGCTGGTGATCGAAGCCACCTTCGTCCGCGGCCTGGGCGTTGCGGCCCGACGCCTGGCCTACTCCCGAGCCCTGGCCAAACGCCAGGCCGCCAAGGAAGCCGGTGACGGTGAAGCCGTGATCGAAGAACCAACCCTGGACATCGAACAGGTCAACGAGCAGTCCATGCGCCTGATTCGCCTGGCCTTGCTCGGTGGGTTTATCGCGGCGCTGTACTGGGTATGGAAAGACCTGATCACCGTGTTCTCCTACCTGGACAACGTCACCCTTTACGAATACACCAGCGGCACCGGCGCCAACATCAGCATGGTACCTATCAGCATTGGCGACCTGTTGGGAGCGTCGATCATCGTCGGCATCACCTTCGCCCTGGCGCGCAACCTGCCTGGTCTTCTGGAAGTACTGGTGCTATCAAAGCTGGACCTGGCCCAAGGCAGCGCCTACGCCACGACCACGCTGCTGTCTTACGTGATCGCCGGTGTCGGTTTTGTCTCCACCCTCTCCACCCTCGGCGTGAGCTGGGACAAGTTGCAGTGGCTGGTGGCGGCGCTATCGGTGGGGTTGGGCTTTGGTATGCAGGAGATATTCGCCAACTTCATCTCCGGCATCATGATCCTGTTCGAACGCCCGGTGCGGATCGGCGACACCATCACCATCGGCAACCTGTCGGGCACGGTCAGCAAGATCCGCATCCGCGCCACCACCATCACCGACTTCGACCGCAAAGACATCATCGTCCCGAACAAGACGTTCATTACCGGGCAACTGATCAACTGGTCGCTGACCGACACCATTACCCGGGTGACCCTGAAGCTCGGCGTGGACTACGGTTCCGACCTGGACCTGGTGAAAGCGTTGCTGCTGCAGGCCGCCCGGGAAAATCCGAGGGTGCTGAAAGAGCCGGAACCTCACGTGTACTTCCTCAACTTCGGCGAAAGCACCCTCGACCACGAGCTGCGCATGCACGTGCGTGATCTGGGCGACCGCAACCCGGTGATCGATGAGGTCAACCGCTTCATCAATCGTGAGTTCAAGAATCACCACATCAACATCTCGTTCCGGCAGATGGAGGTTTACCTGAAAAACCTTCACGGCCAGGAATACAAGCTGGTGGAAGTCGACGCTCCCAACAAGCCAGCGAATGACGCGTCAGGCCCAGTCACACCACCGACCAAACTCGACTAAACGCGCTATCCCCAGCAGAATGCTCGGACATTCTGCTGGGAGATGGCCGTTGAAAGCCCTCGACGAACTGACCTTCGACAACCGCTTCGCACGCCTAGGCGATGCGTTCTCAACCCACGTGCTGCCCGAGCCCATCGACGAGCCGCGCCTGGTGGTTGCGAGCGAGGCCGCCATGGGGCTGCTCGACCTCGACCCAGCCGTCGCCGAAACACCGGTATTCGCCGAACTGTTTAGTGGGCACAAGCTATGGGCCGAGGCTGAGCCGCGGGCGATGATCTATTCCGGGCATCAATTCGGTTCCTACAACCCACAGTTGGGTGATGGTCGGGGCCTATTGCTGGGCGAGGTCTATAACCAAGCCGGCGAGCATTGGGACCTGCACCTCAAGGGCGCCGGGCAGACGCCGTACTCGCGCATGGGCGATGGTCGCGCGGTGCTGCGCTCCTCGATTCGCGAATTTCTGGCGTCTGAAGCCCTGCACGCCCTGGACATTCCCAGCAGCCGTGCGCTGTGCGTGATTGGCTCGACGACTCCGGTGTGGCGCGAGAAACAAGAGCGGGCCGCCATGGTTCTGCGCCTGGCGCCGAGCCACGTGCGATTCGGCCACTTCGAATACTTCTACTACACCAAAAAACCCGAACAGCAGAAGCAACTGGCTGAACACGTTTTGTCGCTGCACTTCCCCGAGTGCCTGGAACAGCCCGAGCCGTACCTGGCGATGTTCCGCGAGATCGTCGAGCGCAACGCCGAGTTGATCGCCAAATGGCAGGCCTACGGTTTCTGCCACGGGGTGATGAACACCGACAATATGTCGATCCTCGGTATTACCTTCGACTTCGGGCCGTTCGCGTTTCTGGATGACTTCGACGCGCAGTTCATCTGCAACCATTCCGATGATCAAGGGCGTTATTCGTTCAGCAACCAGGTACCGATTGGCCAGTGGAACCTCAGTGCTTTGGCCCAGGCGTTAACGCCATTCATCAGCGTCGAAGCGCTGCGCGAAACCCTCGGCTTGTACCTGCCTCTGTTCCAGGCCCATTACCTTGACCTGATGCGTCGCCGCTTGGGTTTCACCACTGCCGAAGAAGATGATCAGAAGCTAGTGGAACGACTGCTGCAATTGATGCAGAACAGCGGCGTCGACTACACCTTGTTCTTCCGCCGGCTGGGAGATGAATCAGCAGCGCTGGCGGTGGCGCGGTTACGCGATGACTTTGTCGACCTCAAGGGATTTGATGACTGGGCGGACTTGTACAAAGCCCGTGTCGAACGGGAAGCCAATAGCAGTGAAGAGCAGCGGCGTGAACGGATGCACGCGGTGAACCCGCTTTATATCCTGCGCAATTACCTGGCGCAGAATGCTATCCAGGCGGCTGAGCTGGGGGATTACAGTGAGGTGCGCCAGCTGCATGAAGTGCTGACAAAGCCGTTTGAAGAACAGGCTGGAATGGAACAATACGCCCAGCGGCCGCCGGATTGGGGTAAGCATTTGGAGATTAGTTGTTCCTCTTAAAGACGATCAGACAACATCGCCGGGCATTGGCCAGTGCTCAAGATCATAGGCTTCGATCCAATCACCGATGATGTCCACCAGACTCATCAGGGGGTTGGACTCATCTTCTCCAATCAGGTCCAGTAACTCATCAAGAGCCTGGATCAGAACATCATAATCACTCTCGGTTTTAGGTTTGCACAAAAGGGGTGAGACAAAAGGCCAATGCTTGATGGCTTGTTTGACGAGTTCGCTCATGCTTAATCCTCTTTCGGTTGTTCCTTGATAAATCGTAGCGCTGGCTCCAAATAGATCCCAATGCCCATTTAAACGGAGCCCACCATGTCCGATCCTCTGGTAATCCCCTGCCCGCATTGCAACGGCCTCAACCGTATCCCCAACGAACGCCTTGGCGATGCGCCGAAGTGCGGGCGCTGTAAGCAGCCGGTGTTGCTGAGCAAACCCTTCGACCTGAAACAGGGCGACTACGCCAGCCAGATCAAAGGTGATCTGCCGCTGTTGGTGGATGTGTGGGCCGAGTGGTGTGGGCCATGCAAGTCGTTTGCGCCAGTGTTTGAACAGGCGGCCGGGCAACTGGTGGGGAAATGCCGATTGGCCAAGCTCGATAGCGAGGCCAATCAGCAACTTTCCGCGCAACTGGGTATTCGGTCGATTCCCAGCTTGATTCTGTTCAAGAATGGCCGGGAAGTGGCGCGCCAGAGCGGTGCGTTTCCGTTGCCGCAGTTGATGAGCTGGTTGCGTAGTCAGGGTATCTGAGCCGAGGAGAACTCTTGGTCCATGACCCGGCCCATCAGCAAGACACCCAACTCGCTCAACTGATGAATCGCGAGCACGACATCGCGCTGCTTGCCGGTGAGGTCGTCGGAAAGATCGAGCAAGAGGGTGATGACTGAGGAGAAGGTTTCGTAGCTGTTGAGGATCAGGGTTTCTTTGTCGATGCCGGGGGCAACAGTGAACAGCGCAGATGAGGCGGGGGTTGCTGGGGGATTAGGGGTGACCTTGAACATGATCTTTGTTCTCTGATAGGGCCGCCACCTTCTCGCTACTAAACGAAGGGTGGCGACTGTACGCAGGTTAGTAGACCGGAGAACAAAGCAAAGACCGGCGCACCCGAAGGTGCCCTACGCACAGCCACCATCAAATACAGGCAACAAAACGCCTGACTTTTGAAGCGATTGCACATGCTCTGGTCTGTACTGGGCTACTAAACCCGATCACTGAGATTTCAGTGACCGAGCAACCTTAGAGACGCCCATCCAGACGCACAAGCCGGCGGATTCTGGCGTAACTGTAGGCAACGACGCAAGACAGCGATTTCCCTGTAGGAACAAAGATCCAATGTGGGAGCGGGCTTGCTCGCGAAAGCGGTGGGTCAGTCAAATATGTACCAACTGACACACCGCTTTCGCGAGCAAGTCGAATCGTCGCACCGCCGCTCCCACATGGGTTATGTGTTGCCCGCAACGATCACGCGTTTTCCAGCAGGTTATGCAGCTCCACAAACTGCTGCGTCAGCTTATGCCGTGGGTCCAGGTGGATCAGCGGCATGTTCGCCTGGTGCGACTCACGCATCCGTACCGAACTGCCCAGGTACACCGGCAATACCGGCAACCCTTCCGCGATCAGTTCATCCAGCATCTGCTGCGGCAGGCTTGCCCGGGCCTGGAACTGGTTGACCACGATGCCTTCCACCTCAAGGCCTTCGTTGTGGTCTTCCTTCAGCTCTTCGATTTCAGCCAGCAGGCCGTACAGCGCCTGGCGCGAAAAACTGTCGCAATCAAAGGGGATCAGTACACGATCAGCGGCAATCAGCGCTGAAACCGCATAAAAATTCAGCGCCGGCGGCGTGTCCAGGTAAATCCGGTCGTAATCCTCGCTCAACTCATCCAGCAGCTTTCGCAGCTTGTTGATCTTGTGTTTGGCCTCAAGCTTGGGCTGTAAGTCCGCCAGTTCCGCCGTGGCCGTGATCACATGCAGGTTGTCGAACGGGGTTTCGTAGATATCCACCTGGTTTTTCTTCGAGAACGGCCCGGAGGACAGGGTTTGCTTGAAGAAGTCGGCAATGCCCATGGGGATGTCATTGCCCGTCAGCCCGGTGAGGTACTGGGTGGAGTTGGCCTGGGCATCGAGGTCCACCAACAGGGTTCGATAGCCTTCACTGGCGCTGACCGCCGCCAGGTTGCAGGCAATGCTGGACTTGCCCACACCGCCTTTCTGATTGAACACCACGCGCCGCATGGAAAAACCTCCGTGTATCAATGAATGATCGAGTGTAGAGGGCAAAAGCGCCCGTTAGCTACCTTGTTCATCCATGTACTACAAAGGCACCCGTTTGATTCCGCATAACAGCAGTGCGCGAACACTGTGCGAACCGGAAAAGACCGACAAGTCAGGCAATCCCCCATAGCTGACAATCGGCAATCAATTCCAGCAACGTTGTAATGATCTGTGAACAATTTTTTACCAAAATTTGCTAGAACCCAGTCGCACCGGGATAATGCGCCCCACTCGGCTATTGCTCCCTGTCCCGTTAATCCGGGCCAACCGCCGCACAAGGAAGCCCGCAGGGGCGGGAAATCTTCTCAGTGATCAATTTCAACATCGCCCAATGGCGCGCCTGGGCCCCCGGGCTCGAAAGCGCGGACGACTGGCGCGCCTGGTGTCGAGCCCCGGTGGTGCTGGCCAGCAGCGACGTTGCCCCCGATGTGTCGTTCCTGCCCGCCATGCAACGCAGGCGCCTGAGTCGCCTGGCGCGGATGGCGTTCAGCGTCGGCTGGCCGCTGGCCGAAGGCCTGCAACGCCTGCCGCTGGTGTTTATTTCCCGTCACGGCGAAACCCCGCGCACCCTGGATATTCTCAGCGACCTGGCCAACGACCAGCCGCTGTCGCCCACCCAGTTCAGCCTGTCGGTGCATAACGCGGTGATTGGCCTGTGGTCGATCCTGCGCAATGAAACCAGCGAAATGACCGCCCTCGCCGCCGCAGGCGATGGCCTGGAGCACGGCATGCTGGAAGCCGCCGCCCTGCTCAACGAAGGCGCGCCCGCCGTATTGCTGGTAATCAGCGAAGAACAGCCCCCCGAGGCCTACGCCAGCTGGATCGACGACGTGCCATTCCCCTACGCCCTCGGGCTGTTGCTGACACCGGGCGACGAATGGCAGCTGGAACTCACCACCGCCACTGTCCAACCTTCCACCACCGCCCAGTGGCCTCATGCCCTGAACCTGCTGCGCACCCTGCTCAATGAGCAGGGTGCCTGCCAACATGCCTGGAAGAACCGAGTATGGAACTGGCAACGCAAGCCTTGACCGAAAAACCTCGGCAGGCCTACTACTGGCGCCTGTTCGCCACCGCCGTCAGCTTCACCCTGTTTGGCCTCGGCGGCCTGTGCCTGCGCTTGCTCGTGTTTCCACTGCTCAGTTGCCTGCCAGGTGATGCTAGTCAGCATCAAAGACGCGCCCGCCACACCATCAGTTGGTTGTTCTGGTGCTTTATTCGCATGATGCAGCGCTTGGGCATTCTCACCTACAGCGTCG
Organism: Pseudomonas sp. ADAK18; assembly: GCF_012935695.1. Classification (NCBI taxonomy): domain Bacteria; kingdom Pseudomonadati; phylum Pseudomonadota; class Gammaproteobacteria; order Pseudomonadales; family Pseudomonadaceae; genus Pseudomonas; species Pseudomonas sp. ADAK18. The sequence continues at coordinate 6,184,835 of NZ_CP052859.1, read as the reverse complement.
AAGGCGCCGAGAGGCTTGGCCGCCCAGGCCAGATGATCGTCGCCAACCACCCGTCGCTGATCGACGTGGTGTTCCTGATCGGCCTGATGCGCCAGACCAACTGCGTGGTCAAACAAAGCCTGTGGCAAAACCCGTTCACGCGCGGGCCGGTGAGCGACGCAGGCTACATCAGCAATGACGGCAGCGCCGACATGCTCGATGCCGCCGCCGATGCCCTGCGGGAAGGCCAGACCCTGATCATATTTCCCGAAGGCACCCGCACCTCACCGGGCGCGATGCCTGCCTTTCATCGCGGTGGCGCCGCCATTGCCCTGCGGGGTGCGACAATCATCACCCCCGTGGTGATCAAGGTCAGCCCCACCACTCTGACCAAGGCCGAACCCTGGTATCGCATCCCAAAATGCCGTTTTCACTTCAGTTTGCGGGTGGGTGCCGATATAGAACCACAGGCGTTTGCAGCTCTTGGGCCCGCGCCCCAGGCTTCACGCAAGCTCAACGATTACCTGCACCAGTATTTTATTAAGGAGCTCGCCGAAGATGAGCGACCAACACCGCCTTGAGCACGACATAAAAACGCTGATCATCGAGGCCCTGGGCCTTGAAGATATCAGCGTGGACGACATCGGCAACGAGCAAACCCTGTTCGGCGAAGGCCTGGGCCTGGATTCAGTCGACGCCCTGGAATTGGGCCTGGCCATCCAGAAAAAGTACGGCATCAAGATCGATGCCGACGCCAAGGACACTCGCAATCACTTCACCAACGTGGCCAGCCTCGCGGCGTTCGTCACGGCCCGACAGGCAGCTTGAGACCGTACCATGCAAACTCGTGACGATATTTTCAACACCTTGCGCGACGCCTTGGTGGAACTGTTTGAACTGGAACCTGAACGCGTCACCCTCGACGCCAACCTGTACCAGGACCTGGAAATCGACAGCATCGATGCGGTCGACCTGATCGACCACATCAAGCGCCAGACCGGCAAGAAAATCGCCGCCGAAGAGTTCAAGGCAGTGCGCACCGTGAACGACGTGGTCGAGGCGGTCTACCGCCTGGTCCAGCCGGCCGCATGAGCCGGCTGATCGGCCTTGGCCTGTTGCTGGCGGGGCTTGTGTACCCTTTTGCGGTGTATTTCGGCACGGAGCATTTTGCACCGTGGCAGTTTGGCCTGCTGCTGGCCAGTCTGTGGCTACTGCGGGCGCTGACCGGCGCCCGTAACCCGGGCGCACGCTGGATGGCCGTCGTGGCGATTGTGTTTTGCCTGCTGCTGGCCTGGTTCGATAACCCGCTGCTGTTGCGCTGGTACCCCAGCCTGGTCAGCGGCTTCATGCTGGTGCTGTTCGGCCTGAGCCTGAAATACGGCCCGCCGATGGTCGAGCGCCTGGCGCGCATGACCGAGCCGCAATTGCCCGACGTGGCAATTCGATATACCCGCCAGGTCACCGTGGTCTGGAGTGTGTTTTTTCTGTGTAACGGCCTGCTCGCCGCCGCCCTCACCTTGTGGGCGCCGCTGAGCTGGTGGACGTTGTACAACGGCCTGATCGCCTACGGGTTGATGGGGCTGTTGTTTGCCGTGGAATGGCTGGTACGACAAAGGATTCGAGGCCGCGTATGAATTGGTTGAATCTTGAGCACTTGCTGCTTGAGCCTGTGGCGCAGCGACCGGTTACCCGTGAGCCTGCGTTGAATCATGCCCAGCTGTGGGAGCAATCCCTGAGCCTGGCGGCCGGGCTGCACGCCCGGGGCATCCAGCGGCTGGCCGTGCATCTGGAAGATGCCGGCGTGTTGGCGATTGCGCTTCTGGGCGCCTGGCGTGCCGGGGTCAGCGTGCTGTTGCCGGCCGACCTGCAACCTCAAACCCGCCAACGCTGGGCAGATGACGTGGATGGTTGGCTGACAGAGGCCGCTGATCTCGACGCGCTCTACCAGGCACCATTGGCCGCCGCCGCCCTCGACCTGGATCGCTGCCAATTAAGCCTGTGTACCTCCGGCTCCAGTGGCGAACCCAAGCGCATCGACAAAACCCTGCGGCAACTGGCCAATGAGGTCCGGGCACTGGAAACCCTCTGGGGCACTGATCTCGGTGAAGCCTGCATCATCGGCAGCGTCGCCACCCAACATATCTACGGTTTGCTGTTCCGGGTGTTGTGGCCACTGTGTGCCGGGCGGACCTTTGTGCGCCAGCAACTGGCCTTTCCGGAAGACCTGCAGCGGGCCAGCCGCGAACACCCATACTTCGCCTGGATCGCCAGCCCGGCGCTACTCAAACGCATGGGCGATAACCTCGACTGGCCGGCATTGAGTGCGGTCAAGCGCGTGTTTTCCTCCGGTGGTGCCTTGCCGATGGAAGCCGCCAGCAGCCTGCAGCAACGCCTGCAGCAATGGCCGACGGAAATCCTCGGCAGCTCGGAAACCGGCGGCATCGCCTGGCGCCAGGGCCAACAACCCTGGCAGCCGTTTGCCGATGTGCAGTTGAGCCAGGACGCCGACGGTGCCTTGCGCATCGCCTCGCCGTACTTGCCCACCGGGCACATCGAACAAACCGCCGACGCTGCGAAAATCCACGCCGATGGTCGCTTCGAGCTGTTGGGCCGCCTGGACCGAATCGTCAAGCTGGAAGAAAAACGCATCTCCCTGCCGATGCTGGAACAGGCACTGATGGATCACCCTTGGGTCGCGGAAACCCGCCTCGGGGTAGTCCAGGAAAACCGCGCCTCCCTCGGTGCCCTGGTGGTGCTCAGCGCACCCGGCCTGTACGCCTTGCGCAATCAAGGCCGGCGTACTGTCACCCAAACCCTGCGCCAGCACCTGAGCCAACACTGCGAGGCCCTGGCGCTGCCCCGTCGCTGGCGCCTGCTGCGTCAGTTGCCGTTCAATGCCCAAGGCAAGCTGCCCCAGGCCGATGTCGAAGCGCTGCTGCTCGCGCCTCGGCCCAAGGCACCCGAAGTGCTCGAAACAGCTGAAGCCAACGGTGAGTGGACCCTGCAACTGGCGATCCCGCCGGACCTGGCCTACTTCAGCGGCCACTTCCCGCAAACCCCGGTACTGCCAGGCGTCGTGCAGGTGGATTGGGCGCTGAACCTGGGCCAGCAACTGCTCGACCTACCGGGCAAATTCGCCGCAATGGAAGTGCTCAAATTCCAGCAACTGGTACGCCCCGACGACCGGATTGAACTGCACCTGCGCTTCGACCGCGAGCGCAGCAAGTTGTACTTCGTCTACCGCAACGACACGGCTGCCTGCTCCAGTGGCCGGATCGTGCTGGAGGTGGCGAGTGACTGAGCTTTTGTGGGCAGAACACCTATTGTGGCGAGCGGGCTTGCCCGCGCTGGGCTGCGAAGCAGCCCTAAAACAGACAATCGAGATCTACCTGAAAAACCGCAGCGCCAGGTTTGGGAGCGCTTCGCACTCCAACGGGAGCAAGCTCCCTCACCACAGGGCCTGTCGGCACCGGCAGGAGGCAATCAAACGTGCATAACCCCTGCGCCCTGATCCCGGTCTATAACCACGAGGCCGCCGTGCCCGCCGTGGTCCGTAGCCTGCTGGACGCCGGCTTGCCATGCCTGTTGGTGGACGACGGCAGCGGCCCGGCCTGCGCAAGCGTGCTCGCGCAGCTCGCCACCCTCGAAAACGTCTCGCTGGTGACCCTGCCCACCAATCAGGGCAAAGGCGGCGCCGTGATGATCGGTTTTCGCGAAGCAGCGCTCCTGGGCTTCACCCATGCCCTACAAGTGGACGCCGACGGCCAGCACGACCTGCGGGAAGTCAGCACCTTCCTTGACGCCTCGCGCACCCATCCCGAAGCGCTGATCTGCGGCTACCCGGAGTACGACCACAGCGTGCCCAAAGGCCGCTTGTATGCCCGCTACCTGACCCACGTGTGGGTGTGGATCAACAGCCTGTCGTTGCAGATTCGTGATTCGATGTGTGGCTTTCGCATCTACCCGCTACGACCCGTATTGGCGTTGATGGACTCCGCCAACATCGGCAAGCGCATGGATTTCGACTCAGACATTATCGTGCGCCTGTCGTGGCGCAACCAGCCGATGCGCTGGCTGCCCACCAAGGTGCATTACCCCGCCGATGGCCTGTCGCACTTTCGGATGGTCCACGACAACGCCCTGATCTCCTCCATGCACACCCGGCTGTTCTTCGGCATGCTGCTGCGCGCACCAATGATTCTCTGGCGACGGTGGCAGGCATGAACGAAAGCACCCGGCATTGGGCCGACCGCCAGGAGCGCGGTAGTTTCTGGCTGATGAAGCTCACCGCATTCGGTGCCAAATTTCTCGGCCGCCGGGTGTTGAGCCCGCTTCTGTACGCCATTGTTTTCTACTTCTTCCTGTTCGGCCGCACCGCCCGACAGAGCGCCTGGCAGTACCAGCAGCGGCTGGCCGAGTGGAGTGGTCGCGACGATCTGCGCCCCACCCATAAAAGAGTCTTCGGCCAGTTCATGGCCTTCGGCGATGCCTTGCTGGACAAGCTCGACGTGTGGAACGGCAAGCTGCGCCTGGAACAGATCGAAATTGTCGACCCGGCGAAACTGCGCGATCAGTTGCGCGGCGAACGCGGGCAGATGCTGGTGGGCGCACACCTGGGCAACCTGGAAGTGTGCCGCGCGCTGGCGGAGCTGGGTGAGAAAGTCACCATGAACGTACTGGTGCACACCAAGCACGCCGAACGTTTCAATCGCCTGCTGGGCGAAGCCGGGGCCAGCAATTTGCGGCTGATCCAGGTCAGCGAACTGGACCCGGCAACCATGCTGCTGCTCAGCCAACGCCTGGACGACGGCGAGTGGCTGGCGATTGCCGGTGACCGCGTACCACTGCATGGCGGGCGCACGGTCCGGGTGGATTTTCTCGGCCACGACGCGGCATTTCCACAAGGCCCGTGGCTGCTGGCCGGCCTGCTGAAATGCCCGGTCAACCTGTTGATGTGCCTGAAGCACGAAGGCCGTTATCGCTTGATCATCGAGCCCTTCACCCAACTGATCGAATGGAAGCGCAGCAACCGCCAGCAGGTGATCGCCCAATGGACCGCTCGCTACGCCGAGCGCCTGGGCCAGTTCTGCCTGCAAGCTCCCCAACAATGGTTCAACTTTTACCCTTTCTGGAAGACCGATGACGACGCATCTTGAGCCGGTAACCTTCGGCGAACTCCCTCTGCGCATCGAAGACGTGCTGGCCCTGGCCAACCGCCAAGTGCCGACTCAGTTGCAAGGCGATGCCGAGTATCGCCAACGCATCGCCAAAGGCGCGCAGTTCCTTGATTCGCTGCTGGACAAGGAAGGCGTGATCTACGGTGTCACCACCGGTTATGGCGACTCCTGCGTGGTGGCCGTGCCATTGCAGCACGTCGAAGCGTTGCCGCGTCATCTCTACACCTTTCACGGCTGCGGCCTGGGCAAGCTGCTGGATGCACAAGCGACCCGTGCAGTACTCGCCGCGCGTTTGCAGTCGCTGTGCCATGGCGTGTCCGGTGTGCGAGTGGAGCTGCTGGAACGCCTGCACGCCTTCCTCGAATTCGACGTGCTGCCACTGATCCCGGAAGAAGGCTCGGTGGGCGCCAGCGGTGACCTGACACCCTTGTCCTATGTCGCCGCGACCCTGTCCGGCGAGCGCGAAGTGATGTTCCGTGGCGAGCGTCGCCAGGCCGCCGACGTACACCGCGAACTGGGTTGGGATCCGCTGGTACTGCGTCCGAAAGAAGCCCTGGCCTTGATGAATGGCACCGCCGTGATGACAGGCCTGGCCTGCCTGGCCTTCGCCCGCGCCGATTACCTGCTGCAACTGGCCACGCGCATCACGGCAATGAACGTGGTGGCGCTGCAAGGTAACCCGGAGCACTTCGACGAACGCCTATTCGCCGCCAAGCCACATCCGGGGCAGATGCAAGTCGCCGCCTGGCTGCGCAAGGATTTGGCCATCGACGCGCCGACCGCGCCGTTGCATCGCCTGCAAGATCGCTACTCCCTGCGCTGCGCACCCCACGTCCTGGGGGTGCTGGCCGACAGCCTGAACTGGCTGCGTTCGTTCATCGAGATCGAACTCAACAGCGCCAATGACAACCCGATCATCGACGCCGAAGCTGAGCGCGTGCTGCACGGGGGGCATTTCTACGGTGGGCATATCGCCTTCGCCATGGACAGCCTCAAGACCCTGGTGGCCAACGTCGCCGACCTGCTGGACCGGCAACTGGCGCTGCTGGTGGACGTGCGTTACAACCACGGTTTGCCGAGCAACCTGTCGGGCGCCCCGGCCGACCGGGCAATGATCAATCATGGCTTCAAGGCCGTGCAGATCGGTACCAGCGCCTGGACCGCCGAAGCCCTGAAAAATACGATGCCCGCCAGCGTGTTCTCGCGCTCCACCGAGTGCCATAACCAGGACAAGGTGAGCATGGGCACCATCGCCGCCCGCGACGCCATTCGCGTGCTGGAGCTGACCGAACAGGTCGCCGCCGCCGCCTTGCTCGCCGCCAATCAAGGTGTGTGGCTGCGAGGCCAAGCCGAAGACGCGCGTCCTCTGCCACCGGCCCTGGCTACCATGCACGAAGCGCTCGCCAAGGACTTCCCGCCGGTCATCGAAGACCGCGCCCTGGAAGGCGAACTGCGCCTGTGCCTGCAACGCATCGCCGAGCAACACTGGAGGCTGCATGCGTAGCAAGGGTGTGCTGCACAGTGACACCGAAATCCTGGTGCCGTTTTTCGACATCGACACCATGAATGTGGTGTGGCACGGCCATTACGTGAAGTACCTGGAAGTGGCCCGCTGCGCCTTGCTGGACAAGATCGGCCACAACTACACGACGATGCTCGAATCGGGCTACGCCTGGCCGGTGATCGATATGCAGCTGCGTTACGTACGCGGCGCGACCTTCGGCCAAACCATCAACGTGCGCGCCAGCCTGGTGGAGTGGGAGAGCCGCTTGAAGGTCAATTACCTGATTACCGACCTGGCCAGCGGCGAGCGCCTGACCCGCGCCAGCACCGTGCAAGTGGCGGTGGAGATTGCCAGCCGCGAAATGCAGTTGGCCTCGCCCAAGGTATTTACAGACGCTGTCGAAAGGGCTTTGAAATGAGATCCAATGTGGGAGCGGCGGTGCGACGACTCAACTTGCTCGCGAAGGTCGTCAACGATAACGCAGGCCGCCTGACAGTGCGCGGCGCCCTCGGGTTCTTCGCGAGCACGCTCGCCCCTACAGTGTTCGTGCTGTTTGGGTTTTCAGGCGTGGCCCAGGCGTTTGACCTGCAACAACTCAGCGATCAACTCGCCAAGCCTTCGGTGATTCACGGCAACTTCATCCAGGAAAAACACCTGCGCGCCCTGCCACAACCGCTGACCAGCAAGGGCACCTTTGTCCTGGCCAAGGATCACGGTCTGCTGTGGTTGCTGAAAAGCCCACTGCAACAGGACTACCGCATCAGCGCCCAAGGCATTGCCCGCCGCGACGCCAACGGCTGGCAGCCACTGCCGAACAAGAGCGCCGGTGCCGAGCAGAACCGCTTGTTCCTCGCCGTATTGCAAGGCGACAGCAGCGGCTTGCAGCGCGACTTCGAGCTGCAACTGCAAGGCGAGGCCAAGCAGTGGAAGTTGACCTTGATCCCACGCTCGCTGCTGCTCAAGCAAGTGTTCATCCAGATCAATATCGACGGCGGTGAGCTGGTGCAAAAAATCGAACTGCTGGAAACCCAAGGCGACAGCACCGTACTGCGCATGCAGGACAGTACCAGCAGCCAACCGTTGAGCGACGCGGAGCAGCACGATTTTGCGCAGTGAACGCTGGTTGCCGCGCCTGTTCCTGATCCTGCTGGTGGCCGTCTTGGCCCTGGCCGGCTGGCAATGGCGCCATGGCGCGCCGCTGTCGGCCAACCTGATGGAGCTGGTACCGGGCACCGCACCGGATGCCCTGGAACTGCGCGCCGAACAGCGCATGCAGGAGCCGCTGAACCGCGAAATGCTGGTGCTGGTGGGGCATGCCGATCGCCAACAGGCGGTGGCCATGGCTCAACAGTTGGGCGAACGCTGGCAGGCCAGCGGCCTGTTTGAAAAGGTCCAATGGAACCTGCAAGCCGACCTGCCTGCGTTGCGTCAGCAGTTGCTGCAAGGACGGCTGGCGATGCTGTCTGCCAAGGACCGCGGGCAACTGATCGAACAACCTCAGGCGTTCATTCAACAACGTGTACAGGCACTGTTCGATCCCTTTACCGGGTTCAGCCTGGTACCGAGCCAGGATGACTGGCTGGGCCTGACCGGACGTATCCAGAACAGCCAGCCGCAGCACGGTTCGGTGCAACTGGACATCGGCAGCGGCGCCTTGATCGCCGATGCTGACGGTAAGAGCTGGGTGCTGCTGCGCGCGCGCACCACCGGCAATGCCTTCGATATGAAACTGCCGCTGCAAGTGGCCGACTTACTCAAGACCAGCCGGGAACAGGCCAATCAGCAAGGCGTGCAATTGCTCGCAGCCAGCGGTTTGTTGTACGCCGCCAATGGTCAGCAGCAGGCCACCCGGGAAATCACCTGGGTCGGCGGCGGCGCCACGGCCGGGATTCTATTGCTGCTGTTACTGGCATTCCGTCGTTGGCGGGTGTTGCTGGCGTTTGTGCCGGTGCTGGTGGGCATGCTGTTCGGTGCGGTGGCGTGCGTTGCGCTGTTCGGGCATATGCATGTGATGACCCTGGTGCTGGGCTCAAGCCTGATCGGTGTGGCCGTCGATTACCCGCTGCATTACCTGTCCAAGAGCTGGAGCATGAGCCCTTGGCGCAGTTGGCCGGCCTTGCGCCTGACCTTGCCGGGTTTGAGCCTGAGCCTGGCCACCAGTTGCATCGGCTATCTGGCATTGGCCTGGACACCGTTCCCGGCCCTGACCCAGATTGCGGTGTTCTCCGCCGCAGGTCTGGTGGGTGCGTATCTGTCGGCGGTGTGCCTGCTGCCGGCTTTGCTCAAGGGCGTAGAACTGCGCCCGGCTCAATGGCCGCTGCGGATCGCCGAGTTTTTGCTGAGCCTGCGTGAGTCCCTGCTCAAGCGCTTGCCGAGTCCAGTGTTGCTGGTGCTGGTATTACTGTTTTGCGCCGGTGGCTTGTGGCATCTGAACAGCAAAAACGATATCCGCCAGTGGATCGGTGCGCCGCCGCAGTTGCTGCAGGAAGCCCAGGCCATTGCGCGCATTACCGGCTATCAACCCACCAGTCAGTTCTTTCTGGTGCGGGCGGACAATCAACAACAGTTGCTGGAGCGTCAGGCAGCCTTGGGTCAGCGCCTGGATCAACTGGTGAACATGGACAAGCTCCAGGGTTATCTGGCGCTGAATCAATTGGTCAATCAACCCAGCGAACAGCAGCAAGTACGCGAAGCCCTGGGCAAACTGCCGCAGTTCTGGCAACCGCTGCTGGACCTCGGCGTACCGGCCAGCGCCCTGCAAGCCGAACTGACGCAACTGCAAGCTCTGCCCACCGAAGACATCAATGCTGCCTTGAGCGGCCCGCTGGCCGAGCCTTGGCGCCTGCTGTGGCTCGGCCCGACCGACACCGGCGTGGCGGCGATGGTCAGCCTGCAAGGGCTGAACAACCCGGCGCTGCTGCGGGTCCAGGCCCTGGATTTGCCCGGTGTGCAATTGGTGGATCGCCTGGGTGACTTGAACCGGGTGTTCGCCGCCACCCAGATCAGCGCAGCCGAATTGAAGCTGATGTCCTGTGTGCTGATCGTGCTGCTGTTGATTCTGCCTTTCGGCTTCGGTGGTGCCCTGCGGATCGTTGCCCTGCCGCTGCTCGCTGCGCTGTGCAGCCTGGCCAGCCTCGGTTGGCTCGGACAGCCGCTGACGTTGTTCAGCCTGTTCGGCCTGCTGCTGGTGACCGCCATCAGCGTCGATTACGCGATCCTGATGCGCGAGCAAATCGGCGGCGCCGCCGTGAGTCTGCTGGGCACCTTGCTGGCGGCGGTGACGACATGGTTGTCGTTCGGCCTGCTGGCGATTTCCAGCACGCCGGCGGTGAGTAATTTCGGCCTGTCGGTGAGCCTCGGGCTGGCCTTCAGTTTTATCCTGGCGCCATGGGCCGGCCGTCAGGGACATACCTCATGAATTCGATTATCGCCAAAGCGTCAAGGAGCCCTCGTGTCCACAGTTGAAATAGAGCGTCGCCAGGTGGTGGTGATTGGGGCCGGCCCGTCCGGCGCCATTGCTGCCGCCCTGCTCAAACGTAACGGGCATGACGTCTTGATCATCGAGCGCCAGCACTTCCCGCGCTTTTCCATCGGCGAAAGCCTGCTGTCCCACTGCATCGACTTCATCGAAGAAGCCGGGATGCTCGAGGCGGTCAACGCCGCCGGGTTTCAGGTAAAAACCGGCGCCGCGTTTACCTGGGGCGAGCGCCACAGTGCCTTCGATTTCGGCGATACCTTCAGCAACGGCAAGCCCACTACTTTCCAGGTACAGCGCGCTGACTTCGACAAGCTACTGGCCGACCAGGCCGAGCTGCAAGGGGTGGAAATCCGCTACGGCGAGACCATCGTCGGCGTCGACTTCGCTGCGGGCAGCCGCTATCTGCATGTCCGTCGGGAGAACGGCAGCGAATATCACCTCAAGGCCGGTTTCGTGCTCGACGCCAGCGGCTATGGCCGCGTGTTGCCGCGCCTGCTGGACCTGGAAGCACCCTCGAATTTCCCGTTGCGCCAAGCGGTGTTTACCCACATCGAAGACCACATCGAACACCCAGGATTTGATCGCACCAAGATCCTCATCACCACTCACCCGACAAAGCGCGATATCTGGTTCTGGACCATCCCGTTCAGCAACGGGCGCTGTTCGGTGGGCGTGGTCGCCGCCAAGGAGCATTTTGACGGTCGCGATACCGACCTCGATGCCTGCTTGCGCAGCTTTATCGATGAAACGCCGAGTCTGTCTACCGTGCTGCAAAATGCTGTCTGGGATACCCCGGCGCGCACCATCGGCGGCTACTCGGCCAACGTCAAAACCTTGCACGGCCCGGGCTTCGCGCTGCTGGGCAATGCCGCGGAATTTCTCGACCCGGTGTTCTCTTCCGGCGTGACCATTGCCATGCGTTCGGCGAGCATGGCGGCAGGCCTGTTGCATCGTCAGTTACAGGGTAAACCTGTCGACTGGCAAACCCAGTTCGCCGAGCCGTTGAAGCGCGGTGTCGACACCTTCCGCTGCTACGTCGAAGGCTGGTACGCCGGGACTTTCCAGGATGTGATTTTTCATCCCGGCAGTTCCCCGGCGATTCGCGGGATGATCAGCTCGATCCTCGCCGGTTACGCCTGGGATGAACGTAATCCGTTTGTCAGCGAGCCGAAGCGGCGGTTACGGATGTTGTCGGAAATTTGTGCAGGGGATGCGCCATGAGCAGTTCTTCTTATCAAAAAGAGTACTTGAGCAAAAACTACGTCGAGGAGACCAAGTTCGGTTTCTGGTTCCTGCGCAGCCACACCTGGCAGCACCATGTGTTGCGGGTGGCTATCAACGACCTGCGCAGCCTGTTCAGCGATCCGCTGCCGGCAGCTCCGGTGCTGCTGGATGCCGGCTGTGGCCAGGGCAAATCATTCCAGTATTTGCAGCAGGTGTTTGCGCCAGAACGTTTGATTGGCCTAGACGCCGACCCCCACAGCCTGGAGCTGAGCCGCGCTGAAGCTGAGCGCCAGGGCTTGGCCATCGAGTTGATCGGCAGCGACTGCGCAACCCTCAAAGTGGCTGACGCGAGTGTCGATATCCTGCTCTGCCACCAGACCTTCCATCATCTGGTGGAACAGCAGCGGGCGCTGACGGAGTTCTATCGGGTGCTCAAGCCCGGTGGTTATCTGCTGTTTGCCGAATCCACCGAGGCCTATATCGACACTTGGGTCATTCGCTGGCTGTTCCGTCATCCCATGCACGTGCAAAAAAGCGCTGAAGAGTACCTGGAGATGATTCGCGAACAGGGTTTCGAATTCGGCCCGCAGAATGTGTCGTACCCGTACTTGTGGTGGAGCCGCTCCACGGATTTCGGCTTGCTGGAACGCTGGGGCCTGCGTCGCCCGAAACCCGTTGGCGAGCGGGAAGAAACCCTGGTCAACGTGGTCGCCCGCAAGCCCCTGGTAGGTGCCGGGCAATGATCCGCATGCTGCTGATGGGTTGTCTGTTGCTGCTGAGCGCCTGCGCCAGCCAGCCACCGCTGCCAACCCATAACCCGACCTTGAGCTTGCCGCTGCAATTGCATGTGGTGCGTGAGCAGGACGGCCAGCGCCAGGACTGGCTGCTGGTGATCCAACGTGAAGATGGCGGGATTCGCTGGTCGATGATGGACCCGCTGGGCATTCCCCTGGCCCGGCAGAAGTTGATCAACGGTGCCTGGCAGGCTGACGGTCTGTTGCCGCCCAATCCTCAGGCTCGGGAGTTGTTTGCTGCCCTGCTGTTTGCCCTGACGTCGGCGGATGAAGTCTCCACGCTGTATCCTGGCACTCAGGAAATGGACCTGACACGCACCCTCCCATCGCGCTGGCAGATCATTTATCACTCCTCCCTGGTGTTTCGCGTGAACCTGCCCGGGCAACACCTGATCTACCACATCAGCCCGCTTGAGGCCGCCCGATGACCGCCTATCTCAATGCTCTCGGCGTCATCTGCGCCCTGGGCCGCGACAAGCGTGAAGTCAGCCGCAACCTGTTTGCCGGTGACTGTTCAGGCATGCACGATGAAGGCGGTTGGGTGCCGGAACGCGTGTTGCCGGTGGCGGGCGTACACGGCGAACTGACGGAAATCCCGCCTGGGCTGGAACAACAAAGCAGCCGCAATAATCAGCTGTTGCTGGAAGCAGCGTTGCAGATCCATGACCAGATCCAACATGCGATCCAGACCTTTGGCGCGTCCCGCATCGGCATCATCCTCGGCACCAGCACCTCGGGGATCGATGAGGCCAGTCGCGGTATCGCCCATTTCCTGCGCAACCAGCAGTTCCCCGGCGACTACAACTACCAGCAACAGGAACTCAGTGCCCCGGCCACGTTTCTTGCCGACTGGTTGCAAACCAGCGGCCCGGCCTATGTGATTTCCACCGCCTGCACCTCCGGCGCCCGCGCGTTGATGAGCGCCCAGCGCCTGTTGGACCTTGGCGTGTGCGACGTGGTGCTGTGCGGCGGTGTCGACAGCCTGTGCAAGCTGACCCTCAATGGATTCACGTCCCTGGAGGCGGTCAGCGGCCAGCGCTGCAATCCGTTTTCGGTCAATCGCAATGGCATCAACATCGGTGAAGCCGCTGCGCTGTTTCTCATGAGTAAAGTACCGGGCCCCATCGCCCTGCTGGGTAGTGGCGCCAGCTGCGACGCCCACCATATTTCCGCCCCGGACCCGTCCGGTAAAGGCGCACTGTTGGCGATGGGCAAGGCCTTGACCAGTGCCCACCTGAATCCGGAACAGATCGGCTACCTGAACCTGCACGGCACCGCGACCCAGCACAACGACGCCATGGAAAGCCTGGCGGTAGCCAGCCTGTTTCCAAACGGCGTAGCCTGCTCATCGACCAAACCCATGACCGGTCACACCCTGGGCGCAGCCGGTGCTCTGGAGGCCGCGTTCTGCTGGCTAAGCTTGTCTGCCGACAACACTGCCCATGCCTTACCGCCTCATGTCTGGGACGGCCAAGCCGACCCAGCGCTGCCGGCCTTGCAGTGGGTCACACCCGCCGACACCCTGGAAAAGCGCTGCCTGATGAGCAATTCCTTCGCCTTTGGCGGCAACAACGTCAGCCTGATTATCGGAGACGCCCCATGATCGATTGGCCGCTCGCCGAACTGCTGCCCCACGCCGGTGACATGATCCTCATCGATCAGGTCCTGGCGTTTGATGAAGAGCAGATTCACACCCGCCTCACCGTCAAACCCGACGGCCTGTTCAACCGTCCCGACGGCAGCTTGCCGGCCTGGGTTGGCGTGGAGTTGATGGCGCAAAGCGTCGCCGCCTACGCCGGTTGCCGTGCCCGTCAGAAGGGTGACCCGGTGGAACTGGGGTTCTTGCTGGGCACCCGCAAATATGAATGCAATGTCGAGCACTTTCCTGCGGGCACCGAACTGACCATCCACGGCCTGCGCTCCCTGGAAGACGACAACGGCATGGGTGTGTTCGAATGCCACCTTACCGGGGACGGCATCCAGGCCAGTGCACGTTTGAACGTATTTCGACCGCCCCAGGCGGCCAATTATTTAGATGAATCGAAGGACACAACACCATGACTGAATCCGTTCTGGTTACCGGCTCCAGCCGTGGTATCGGTCGCGCCATTGCCCTGCGCCTGGCCCAGGCCGGCCATGACATCGTGCTGCATTGCCGCAGCGGTCGCGTCGAAGCGGATGCCGTGCAAGCGGAAGTTGAAGCACTGGGCCGCAAGGCTCGGGTGCTGCAATTCGACGTTTCGGATCGCGCCACCTGCAAGCAAATCCTCGAAGCCGACGTAGAAACACACGGCGCCTACTACGGCGTGGTGCTCAATGCCGGACTGACCCGCGACGGCGCGTTTCCAGCACTGTCGGAAGAGGACTGGGACGTGGTGATGCGCACCAACCTCGACGGTTTCTATAACGTTCTGCATCCGGTGATGATGCCGATGATTCGTCGTCGCGCTGCAGGGCGGATAGTCTGCATCACCTCGGTTTCCGGACTGATCGGCAATCGCGGCCAGGTCAACTACAGCGCATCCAAGGCCGGCTTGATCGGCGCAGCCAAGGCCCTGGCTATCGAGTTGGGCAAACGCAAGATCACCGTCAACTGCGTAGCTCCCGGGCTGATCGACACGGCGATGCTGGATGAAAACGTGCCGGTGGAAGAACTGATGAAGATGATCCCCGCCCAACGCATGGGCACCCCAGAAGAAGTCGCCGGCGCAGTGAATTTCCTGATGTCGGCAGAAGCCGGCTACATCACTCGCCAGGTGCTGGCAGTCAATGGAGGCCTGTGCTGATGAAGCGCGTGGTTGTCACCGGCATGGCCGGTATCACTTCTTTGGGCCGTGATTGGGACAGCATCTGCGCCAACTTTCGTGCTAACCGCAGCGGCATCCGGCGCATGGATGAGTGGGATCGTTTCAGTGAATTGAATACACGGTTGGCCGGGCCTATCGACGATTTCGTGGTGCCGGCCCACTGGACCCGCAAGCAACTGCGCAGCATGGGCCGGGTATCACGCCTGGCAGTGTGGGCTGCAGAACAGGCGTTGCAGGATGCCGGTTTACTCGGTGACGAATCGATCAAGGACGGGCGCATGGGCGTCGCCTGCGGCTCGTCCACCGGCAGCACCGACGAGATCAAGGCCTTCGGCAACATGCTGCTGAACTCGGTGGCGGAGGGGCTGAATGCCAACTCCTACGTGCGCATGATGCCCCACACCACTGCCGCCAATATCAGCATCTTCTTCGGCCTCACCGGGCGCCTGATCCCAACGTCCAGTGCCTGCACCAGCGGCAGCCAGGGCATCGGCTACGCCTATGAAGCCATCAAGTTCGGACGCTTGCCGCTGATGCTCGCCGGCGGCGCCGAAGAACTGTGCCCCACCGAGGCCATGGTGTTCGATGCGCTGTACGCCACCAGTCTGAAAAACGACGCTCCGCAAACCAGCCCGCGCCCCTACGACAGTGGCCGCGACGGTCTGGTGATTGGCGAAGGCGGCGGCATGCTGGTGCTCGAAGAGCTGGAACATGCGCTGGCCCGTGGTGCACATATCCATGCCGAGATCGTCGGCTTCGGCAGCAACGCCGACGGCCAGCACACCACCCGCCCCGAACAGACCACCATGCGCCGGGCCATGGAACTGGCCCTGGAAGACGCAGGCCTTGCGCCTGCCGCCATTGGCTACGTCAACGGCCACGGCACCGCCACGGAACAAGGCGACATCGCCGAAACCCAGGCCACCAGCAGCCTGTTTGGCAGCCGCATGCCCATCAGTTCGCAGAAGAGTTTCCTCGGCCACACCTTGGGTGCCTGTGGCGCGCTGGAGTCCTGGTTCAGCATCGAGATGATGAACAGCAACCAGTATGTGCACACCTTCAACCTCGACGAGGTTGACCCACGCTGCGGCGAACTGGATTACCTGCGCAACGCGTTCCGCGAGCTGCACAGCGACTACGTGATGAACAACAACTTTGCCTTTGGCGGCGTCAACACCTCGCTGATCTTTCGCCGCTGGCCGTAAGCTTTTTTATTGATTGGAGAAAACGGAATGTCTTCCTTGCTACGCGCAACACTGATCACCCTGGCCCTGCTGACCACGGCCGGCTGCACCAACAAACCGGTGCTCAATACCCAGCAGGACCTGCCGGCGCAGGTCAGCGACGAAAAGATGAAACAGACCATCGTCACTGCACTGGAAAAGCGCGAATGGACGGTGCAGCGCTTCAGTCCGCAACTGATCCAGGCCGAGATCACCGTGCGCAATCAATTCCACGCTGAAATCGACATCCGCTACACCCGCAACAGCTACGCCATCACCTACCGCGACAGCCGCGACCTGGGCTACAAGGACGGCAAGATTCATCGCAACTACAACCGTTGGATCAGCATGCTGGATCGGGACATCCTGGCGGGGTTGCGTTCCACTGGTGCGAGTGAGGTGGGTTCGGCGGTGCAGGTGTTCCCGCAGACCGGGACTGCTAAGTAAAACTGAAGCATCAGAAACGACAAAGGGCGCCTTTCGGCGCCCTCTTCACAAACAGGTTGGCTTGTCATCGCCGATTCCTGCCTGGCTCTGCGATGGCTGGTTGCCCAGGATCCTCAGAGTCTCACAAGCCCCTTTCGGGAACCCGGCCAGTATGCCTGAAAATCGGCGTCGGGAAATCAGTGGCGAACCGCCTCTCATCACCCGCCCCGCTCGTCACAACCCAAGCGCACTACGCACCGCCGCTTTTATCGCCAAAAATTGCTCGCTGGAAAGCTCCGCGATTTTGTAAGTTCGTTTGCCATGTCGGTCCTTACTCTTGATCCGGTCAAGCCTCCCGAGACTGACCGTGGCAACAATGTCGCACTTTGCCCAACAAACCGGATTCGCCCCCTGCAGATGACTTTCAAGTTGCAAGTGATGTTCCAGTACCGTTTGCGGCGCGGTGGTGCTCAAAGGTACAACGGTCACCAACAGCTTATTGGTTCTGTGCTTGCGTATAACAATGACGGGGCGGATCTTGATCATCTCGGGAACCTCATAACCCCGAAAATCACAGATCAGCACACTGCCTTCTTTGGGCTGATAGAGAAGTGGCATCCATGACACTCTGCTGAAAAAGAGCGATTCTGGGCAACTCCAGAGCAAATCTCTAAGGCGGTTCCGTTACCTGATATGTGATCGTCGCTACACCAACGCCTTACGCGTCAGCAACTCGACAAACGCCTTGGCCATCGGCGATTGCTGGTCCTTGCGCTGCACCAGCCACACCGCCGTCACCGCTTCCGGGTCCAGTAACGTCCGATAGACCACGCCGTCGATACGCATTCGCTGATACGACGCTGGCAATACCGAAACCCCCAACCCCGCCGCGACCAACCCAATGATGGTCATCGCCTCCCCTGCTTCCTGGGCAAAATGCGGGCTGAAGCCGGCATCACGGGCCAGGTTGAGCAACTGCGCGTACAAACCGCTGCCGTAGGTTCGCGGGAAAAACACAAACGGCTCTTCGGACAATTGCGCCAGGTGCAAGCCACGCTCGCTCCCTTCTACCAACGGATGACCTGCGCTTAGCACGGCCACCAGCGGTTCGCGCATCAGCTCCACTACGCTCAACGAATCAGGCAACGGCAAGGGCCTCATCAACCCGACCTGAATTGACTCATCCACCAGCGACTCAGCCACTTGGGTACTGCTCATCTCCTGCAAATTGAGTTGCACCGCCGGGAACGCCTGGCGAAAGGCAAAGATCGCCTGTGGGATGCTGGAGTTGAACGGCGCAGAAGAGGTGAAGCCGATCTTCAACTCCCCCAGTTCGCCCAACTGAGCCCGCCGGGCCACATCCGCTGCTTTATCGACCTGAGCCAGTACCAGCCGCGCCTCTTGCAGGAACAGCCGTCCTGCCTCGCTCAGCTCAACCCGACGATTGGTACGCTCAAATAACCGTGCGCCAATCTCCTGCTCCAGCGCCTGAATCTGCTGGCTCAGCGGCGGCTGGGAGATGCCCAGTACCTGCGCAGCGCGGCCAAAATGCAGCTCTTCAGCCACGGCGATGAAGTAACGCAGGTGGCGCAATTCCATACAAACCCCATTAGGTCGTAAAAGCTATCAAACAGGTCGAACAATATATTGGAAAGAATCATTAGGGAGCTATATTCTTTTTTGCATTGCCAGCCCTGGCAGCCTTTCCTCCCCGAGGTCCCGCGTGAAATCTGCTGTCGCTCCACTCGCTCAAGAACGCCCACCCACTGCCCTGGATGAGGTGGTGGCACAGCTCAATGAGCAGTACATCGAAAAAGGCACACCGATGTTCATGCGCACGGTGCTGGCGCTATTTTCCGGTGGTTTCGCTACGTTCGCCCTGCTCTATTGCGTGCAACCGATGATGCCAGCGCTGTCCGACGAGTTTTCCATCAATGCGGCGCAGAGTAGCCTGATTCTCTCGGTCGCGACCGCCATGCTCGCCTTTGGCCTGCTGATCACCGGACCGATTTCCGACCGCCTCGGGCGCAAGCCAGTGATGGTCGCCGCACTGTTCTGTGCCGCACTGTGCACCATCGCCAGCGGCCTGATGCCCACCTGGGAAGGGATTCTGCTGATGCGGGCACTGCTGGGCTTGTCCCTCAGCGGCCTGGCAGCGGTGGCGATGACCTACCTGAGCGAAGAGATCCACCCACAACACATCGGCCTGGCGATGGGCCTGTATATCGGCGGTAACGCCATTGGTGGTATGAGCGGGCGCTTGATCATTGGCGTGCTGATCGACTTCGTCAGTTGGCACACGGCAATGTTGATCATCGGCGCCCTGGCGCTGATCGCGGCCACGGTGTTCTGGAAAATCCTCCCCGAATCGCGCAACTTCCGCGCCAGCAGCCTCAAGCCCCGCAACCTGCTGGACGGCTTCGTCATGCACTTCAAGGACGCCGGCCTGCCGTGGCTGTTCCTGGAAGCGTTCCTGCTGATGGGTAGCTTCGTCACCCTGTTCAACTACATCGGCTATCGCTTGCTGGCCGCCCCGTATGACCTGAGCCAGGCCATCGTCGGCCTGCTGTCGCTGGTGTACCTCTCGGGCATCTACAGCTCAGCAAAGATTGGCTCCCTGGCTGACCGCCTGGGCCGCCGCCGTGTGCTGTGGGCCACCATCGTGCTGATGCTCGCGGGTATCGCCCTGACGTTGTTCAAGCCGCTGGTGCTGGTGGTCGTCGGCATGTTGATGTTCACGTTCGGCTTCTTCGGCGCCCACTCGGTGGCCAGCAGCTGGATCGGCCGCCGAGCGCTGAAGGCCAAGGGGCAGGCGTCGTCCTTGTACCTGTTCAGCTACTACGTCGGGTCGAGTATTGCCGGGACGGCGGGCGGATTTTTCTGGCATTACGCGGGATGGAATGGGATTGGCGCGTTTATCGTGGCGTTGTTGATTATCGCGTTGCTGGTGGCGTTGAAGCTGGCGAAGCTGCCGCCGTTGGGTGAAGTGAAAGCCTGACACACGGTCATAAAAAAGCCCGGCATAAGCCGGTAATGCCAGTCAGTTAAGAAGTAGAAGGGGGTAAAAAGTAACCTGTGGCGAGGGAGCTTGCTCCCGTTGGACTGCGCAGCAGTCCCATTTTTGGGGCCGCTTCGCGACCCAACGGGAGCAAGCCCCCTCGCCACAGGTTCAGTGCTCGCTTAACTGACTGGCATTAGGCATAAGCCGGGCGTTTTTATTGGG